>CALFGH010000204.1 GCA_937958315.1 uncultured Collinsella sp.
GCCAACTACACGCTCGCGGTGCCGCAGTTCTATGGCGGCCGGATCCAGCTGCTGCTGCCGCTGTGCCTAACCGGCGACAAGCCCGAGCTGGCGCTAACCATCCAGCGCGAGGACGGCTTCTACGCCGCGCGCACCTGTCTCACGCTCGACATGGCCTACAACAACGCGCGACTTATCTGCCGCCCCGAGACCTCGTGGATCAAGCGATAAAGGGCGGGTGAGCTGGGGGTTTGTCGGCTTCCCTGATTTCTGTGGCGTGGTTTGCGCCCACGAATTTAAAATCAAGGGTAAAAAGTTCTTGGAAAACCTCGCACGGCTATGTTAGTATCTCTTTTGCCGAAAGGCGACGGGCGATTGGCTCAGGGGTAGAGCATATCCTTCACACGGATGGGGTCACAAGTTCGAATCTTGTATCGCCCACCATCAAAAGTACAGGTCAGAGGTGTTAAGCCTCTGACCTTTTTCTTTTTGACAACAAGGGTGACACCAAAACTGACACCAAAAATAAATCGTAGTCGTATAAAGCGTCATTTCTTTACCGCACCCTTTTGCTGACGCCATTGCATGTTTTGCATAAAACGCATGCGTATTTTCATTGAATTCCCCATGTGATCCGAGCGCAAATGTGGAGACAGGGACCACAGCCCCAGAACGCCTTCCAGCGGATTTCTGTCACACGACGGTTTTTGGCAGAACTCGTCAAGCTTTTGGTTTGCTTCCGGTACTTACCCGCATGATGCCCCGGTAGATAATCGGCCATGTCCGCTATCCACATGGCCTACAGCCGATACCAGGGGAGGCGCAAATGGACGAAATCGTCTGCGCAAACACCGCATTCCGCTACTGGCGCTGCCCACCGCAGGTGCGCGACCTCTACCCGCGCCTACCCAACTCCGAAGACGGCTGGAGAGCTCTATCCCAAGCCCCTTTCGTAACCGACGTCCTCAAGACGCCAGTCATCACAGCAGCATCAACACGAAGTAACCTGCATTCCGAGACAAGACGGACCATCCGATGGAACAGCGCCTATACAGAGAAGGTTTCCTTCGACACGGGTATGGGCTTTAGCGTCACAGACCCTCTTAATACGCTATTCACCATGACTCGAAGCGTGTCTTCATGCGATCTAGTTCTTGCTATGTACGAGTTCTGCGGGTGGTTCTCGATTTTTAAACCATCGCCCGCGGTCGATATGGCACTTGAGCAGGCAAAACCAAATGAGGAGCAGTACACCACAGAAAGTCTGTTTGAACTAGACGAAACCCAAGACGAGGCCCCATGGAAGCGAGTCTATGCTCGGGCGCACCAGAAGGACGGCGAGAATGATCAAAGTGGGCAGCAGGATGACGGCTCCGGAAATAAAGCTAGCGGAAAGGGCACATCGCTTTGGATGAGAAAGCCTCTTATTGAAATAGAAGAACTGCATAGATTTGCAGCGAGGGTTAAAAGCGAGATGTGGGGAAAGCAATTCTACGAAGCCGCACGGCAGGTAATGGGTATCGCTGCATCCCCGCTAGAAGTTGCTGGAATCATGTTGCTGAGTCATCCGAGGCGTGCCGGCGGAGCGGAATTTAAAAACATATTCGTCAACGACTTAACACCGCTGTCGAATTCAGCTCGGAAAATCGCAGGTCAGAAAATCTGTTATGGAGACATCGTTATCGTAAACCCAATAACAATGAAGGCTGTGATTATCGAACTTCAAGGAGAGGTTATTCATGGATCGGGCGCTGTGCTTGACCACGATGCCACCCGAATGACAGCATTACAAAGCATGGGGTACGACGTATTTCTTGTAACCCATGACATGCTCAATGATCACGATCAACTTGATGTCATCATCCACAGTGTGTGTGAGCGATTAGAGTTGCGCTATAAGCCAAAAACCGAAGCGATGAGATGCGCTGAGACCAGATTGCGGGCCAACGTTCTGTGCAATTGGCTCGGTATTGGTAAGTAATAATTGCCAAGTGAGCATTTTTAATACTTTATATGCTGCCAGTAATTAAGTGCCATTTTACAACCACGCCGATTTACTACGTTGGATTGAAGGTGGCTGAGCACATCGAATTCGCCGCACGTAAAACCGCAGGTAGATCGCCTGTCCGTTTTGCGAAAAAAGGCGTGAGGTCGGTAATCCGAGAATCGGCGTAGTAAACCGGTCCGTTTATGAAGCGACCAGCTTGGGCGAGCTACGCACGGTTCCGCAAAATGGTCCGAAGGCGTGCGGAAGGGCTCAGGTCCCCGGAAGCACCGCGGATCGCTTTGGTCTGGCCGGCGGCACCTGGGGCGACATGCCGAGCCCCGCGGACTATGTCGGGTACCGTGGGTCCTCTCGGCCCCGCGCCCGTTCCACGCGCCGCAAAATATTTTCTGAAATTGTCCTTGCATCGCCGTCCGAGTTCCCGTATAGTACTTTTTCGCACGGGGGCGTAGCTCAGCTGGGAGAGCGCTTGACTGGCAGTCAAGAGGTCAGGGGTTCGATCCCCCTCGTCTCCACCCGAGCATTGAATGAGGCTCCAACGCAAGTTGGGGCCTTTTTTCATATAGGCACACAAGGTCAAAGGCGGCACCATGATCCTCCTGGTCGACAAGATCGAAAAAAGCTTCGGCGCGCGCGTCCTCTTTAGCGGCGCGTCCTTCCAGATCAACCCCGGCGAACGCTTTGCGCTCGTGGGACCCAACGGCGCCGGCAAAACCACCATGCTCAAGATCATCATGGGCATCGACAGCCCAGACGCCGGCCAGGTCCAGTACGCCAAAGACTGCCAGGTGGGCTACCTAGAGCAGGAAACCAACCTGGAGCAAAAGGACACCACTATCCTTGCCGAGGTCATGGCGGCCGCCAAGGAAATCCGCCGCATGGGCGAGCGCGCCAACGAGCTGCAAGCCCAGATCACCGAGCTCTCCGAGCAGGGCAAGGACGTCGACACGCTCCTTAACGAGTACGGCCAGGTCCAGGACCGCTTTGAGCACCTGGGCGGCTACGAGCTCGAGAGCAACGCCCGCAAGATCCTGTCCGGCCTCGGCTTTAAAGTCACCGACTTTGAGCGCCCATGCTCCGAGTTCTCGGGCGGCTGGCAAATGCGCATCGCGCTCGCCAAGCTCTTCCTGCGCCACCCCGACCTACTGCTGCTCGACGAGCCCACCAACCACCTGGACCTCGAAAGCGTCCAGTGGCTGCGCGGCTTTATCGCCAACTACGACGGCGCCGTGCTCATCGTCAGCCACGACCGCGCCTTCATGGACGCCTGCGTCGACCACGTCGCCGCGCTCGAGAACCGCCGCGTGACCACCTACACCGGCAACTACAGCAGCTACCTCAAGCAACGCGAAGACAACTTGGAGCAGATGCGCGCCAAGCGTGCCGCGCAGGAGCGCGACATCGCCCACATGCAGGTCTTCGTCGACAAGTTCCGCTACAAGCCCACCAAGGCCGCCCAGGCGCAGGAGCGCATTCGCAAGATCGAGCAGATCAAAAAGGAGCTCGTCATCCTGCCCGAGGGCCACAAGCACATCGACTTTAAGTTCCCCGACCCGCCGCGCTCCGGCGACATGGTCGTGGGCTTGGAAGGCGTCTCCAAGTCCTACGGAAACAAGCACATCTACAGCGGTATCGACCTCAAACTCTACCGCGGCGAGCACGTGGCGCTTGTCGGCCCCAACGGCGCCGGCAAGTCCACCCTCATGAAGATCCTCGCCGGCCTGGAGCCGCCCACCACCGGCACGCGCGACCTGGGTACCAACGTGGGCGTGGCCTATTACGCCCAGCACGCGCTCGAGGGCATGACCGAATCGAACACCGTCCTGCAAGAGATCGACACCGTCACGCCCAAGTGGACCGTGCCCCAACAGCGCAGCCTGCTGGGTGCCTTCCTGTTTAGCGACAACGACGCAATCGAAAAGCAGGTCCGCGTCCTCTCCGGCGGCGAAAAGGCGCGTTTGGCCCTGGCCAAGATGCTCGTGGCCCCCGAGGCGCTCCTGTGCCTGGACGAGCCCACCAACCACCTGGATATCGACTCGGTGGACATGCTCGAAAACGCCCTGCAAAACTTCCCCGGCACCATCGTGCTGATCAGCCACGACGAGCACCTGGTGCGCGCCGTGGCGAACCGCGTGATCGACATCCGTGACGGCAAGGTCACGGTCTACGACGGCGACTACGACTACTACCTCTTCAAGCGCGAGGACCTCGCAGCCCGCGCCGCCGCCGAGACGGCAGGGGAGAGCGCACCGGAGGCAAGCAGGAGCACTAAGCCCGCCAACGCCGCCCAGGCCAGCAGCCCCGCCGCGGCTCCCAAGCCTGCCGAGGGCAAAAAGACCAAGGAGCAAAAGCGCGCCGAGGCCCAGGCCCGTGCCGCGCTCAACAAAAAGCTCAAGGGCGTGCGCAACCAGCTCAAAAAGATCGAGGCAGAGCTGGACAAAAAGCGTGCCCGCTATGACGAGCTTATGGAATTGATGGCAAGCGAAGAGCTTTATGCCGATCAGGACAAGTTCAACGCCGCGCTGGGGGAATATAACGGCCTTAAGCAAGAGCTGCCCAAGCTCGAGGACGAATGGCTGGAGCTTTCCACCCAGATCGAAGAGGAGACCGCGCGTGAACTCTCGTAAGGCCGCTGCCGTGGCGATGAGCATCATCGCCATCGCCTGTCGCATCTGCGGCATCTTTATGAGCGCGATGACCGTGCTGCTGTGCTTTAGCGGCCTCACCGCCAAGTTGCAAATCGTTGGCTTTGTCGTTGAGCTTTCTCGCGCGCTGCCGGGTGCCATCGCCGGCTACGGCGTCATCACATCGCCTTTTGGCGGCGTGTTCCGCCTGGATTACGCCATCGTGGCCGTTATCCTCTTTGTGGCCGATTACCTGCTCACGCGCGCCTCGCGTCGCGTCCGCTAGGGGAGCGCCATGTCCAGCAGCTACTTTATGAACCTGGTCGCCAGCGCCGTTGCCGTCATCGTGGGCATCGTGATCCACGAGAGTGCGCACGCCGCCGCGGCCTGGGCGCTCGGCGACAAAACGGCTC
>CALFGH010000205.1 GCA_937958315.1 uncultured Collinsella sp.
TTGAGCGGGAGCCGCTTGCTGCCGTCCGCCTCGGCCAGGACGTAGTCAAAGCGCTGCGCCAGCTGGTCGAGCGGCTCGGCAGGGGAGGAGAGCTTGCCCGTCTGGGGGTCCAAGACACCAGCTTGGCAGATGCTTCCCCGTACAAGCCCCGCGCAGGTCTCGCAGGTGCAACCGGGGGCGTGTAAGGCGCCCGGCTTCCAAGGTGCAGCGTCCAGGCGACGACTCGACCCGTCCCATGGTACGCCGGCGACGGGAAACATATGCGTGGTGGTGCAGAGGAGAGCGCGGCCGCCAACGCGCATAAGCTCAAGGCCGAGCGTCTTTAGCAAGGTCGACTTGCCGCCGCTGCCGATGATCGCGGTGATGCCCGGCTCAATCTTGAGCGTGGAGGCAAGGCCGCCGTTTATCGTTTCCATCTGTTCACCGCCGTATAATGCTGCGATAAGAAATAATCATTAGCGTAGCGGCAGAACCGCTTTTGCTCTGCTCAAACCGTAGCACAGGGAGGTGCCCCGGGAATGCTCGTTTATGTTCGCGGCGCAGGCGATATCGCCACGGGCGTGGCTGCTCGTCTGGTGCGCGCCGGCGTGTCGGTCGTCATGGCCGATATCGCGGTCCCCACGTGCATCCGTCGCACGATCAGTTTTTGCGAGGCCATTCGCTTGGGCGAGGTCGAGGTCGAGGGCATTCGCGCCCGCTTGGCGCAGACGCCGGCCGAGGCGCTTGCAATTACCGAGGCGGGGGATGTCGCCGTGGTGGTGGACCCCCAGGCACAGATGCTCGGCGAACTTAGGCCCGCGGCCGTGGTAGACGCAATCCTGGCCAAGCGCAATCTGGGCACCACGCGCGACATGGCTCCTGCCGTCATCGCGGTGGGGCCGGGCTTTACCGCGCCGGTTGATTGCGATGCCGTGGTCGAGACTATGCGCGGGCATTTTTTGGGCCGCGTCATTACCCAGGGCTCACCCCAGCCCAATACAGGCGTGCCGGGTGTCATCGCCGGATACGGCAAGGAACGTGTTATCCACAGCCCCGCTGCCGGTGTGTTTAAGTCCGACCATGCGATCGGCGATATTGTGAGCGCCGGAGACGTGATTGGCTACGCGGGCGATACGCCCATGGTCACGCAGATTGACGGCTGCTTGCGCGGCCTTTTGGCAAATGGCGTTCAAGTCACCGAGGGCTTTAAGTGCGCCGATGTCGACCCGCGTGGCGATGCCAGCTACATCAACTATATTTCGGACAAGGCGACATCGGTCGGCGGCGGCGTACTCGAGGCGCTCGCCATGCTCACCGATGTCTTTAGAGGGTAGAAGGCGGCAATGGAAAAGCTCGATGTGGTGAATGCCGCGCTTGGCGCTCTGAAGGCTGGTGAGACGTGCGAGCTCGTGGTCGTGGCCGGTACGGCGGGGTCGTCGCCGCGCGGCGTGGGCGCTTGGATGGCCGCCT
>CALFGH010000206.1 GCA_937958315.1 uncultured Collinsella sp.
CAGGCCCGTTCAAAAGTCAGGGGCTCGGCGGCATCGGAGGCGGCATCCGTCTCGACGGCATCGTTGCCGGTCTCGTCCTCGTCGCCCGACACGTCACGCGGCGCGGGCTCGTCCCACTCCTCGTCCGGAGCCTCGCCCTCGCTATACCACCATTCAAAGTTATCGATATCCATACGGGGCGCCCCTTAGGCCTCGCAAATAAACACTTGCTAGCCTTATACCCGCAGACGGCGCCGGAGCTCGCCGACACAGACAGGAAAAGCGTCACAACATTCGCCGCTTTTCCTCGTTTTCGAGATTTTCGCCGAATGTTGTGATGGTTTGGGCGACTGGCTGGCAGCGCAATGCGACAAAGGGACTGCCCCTTTGTCACATTCTGTTAGAGTTGCAGGGATTGAATCCCGCTCATTCATGCGACATTGGAGTGACAGCCTTGATCGCCGCAACCACGCCTAAAAGTAAGTCAACCGCCGCCGCGCTCTCCCCTGCGCGCACCAAGCTCTGCCTGGCGCTACTCGTGCTGTTGGGATTCTCGCTCGGCTGCTCCGAGTTCGTGGTCATCGGCATCGAAAGCGACTTAGCGACGGAGCTCGGCGTATCACTTGCTACTGCGGGCCAGCTCATCAGCGTGTTCGCGCTGGTCTACGCCATCGCCACGCCGGTGCTTGCGCTCAGCACGGGGCGATTCCGCCGCTACCAGCTGCTCGTGTGCTACAGCATCGTCTTTGTGCTCGGCAACTTGGTCATGGCTCTGGCGCCCAACTTCCAGGTGCTGTTTATCTCGCGTATCATCCTGGGCTCCGTCTCGGGCGCACTGCTCGCCGTGGGCGTGACATACATCCCCGAGCTGCTGTCCCCACAGCAAACTTCGCTTGCCATCTCGGTGGTATATGGTGCGTTTTCCGTGGCAATGGTCTTTGTGACCTCGATTGGCAAATTTGTGGCCGGCACGCTCGACTGGCACGTGGCCATGTACGGCACGCTGGCCTTTGCCGTTTTGATCTGCGGAACGCTCGTGGCGTTTATGCCCCGCGCCGGTCAGACCGATGAGCCCGCCACCTTCCGCGAGCAGGCGGGGCTGCTACGCGAGCCGAGCATCATCACCGGTATGCTCATCTTCTTGTTTGGCGTGGGGTCGGTCTATGTGTTCTACGGCTACGTGACGCCTTATCTTGAGCAAGTGCTGGGCATGGGCACGGTCGAAGCCAGCACCACGCTCATGGCCTATGGCGTGTTCTGCCTGATCTCGAACATCTTGGGCGGATGGATTGACGCGCGCTTTGGCATGAAGGCACTGCTTGTGACGTTTGTGCTGCAGGCTGCGGCGTTACTCGGACTGTTTGCTGTGGGCGGCACCATGCCGCTCGCGCTCGTCTTTGTCTTTAGCTTGGCGCTGCTCATGTACCTGTTCTCGGTATCGTGCATCACGCATTTTATGGATGTGGCACGCAGCCGCCATCCCAAGTCGATGGTACTCGCAAGTTCGGTTGAGCCCATGGCGTTTAACGTCGGCATTTCGTTTGGCACCGCGGTAGGCGGCGCCGTGGTAAGCGGAGTTGGCATTGCGTACGTGGGCGCAGTGGGCGCCGCGTTCTCGCTTGTGGCCTGGGCGCTCACGCTGGTGACGATTAAGCTGGCTCGTTGGGAGCGCAAGCGGGCGAGGGCGTAGGCGTAGATGCGATACTCGAGCTCGATGATGACGATTGAAAGAAAACCGCATATGCAACGCGTACTGTTTATCTGCCACGGCAACATCTGCCGCTCGACGATGGCCGAGTCGGTGTTTACCGAGCTGGTGCACCGCACCGGGCGCGCGGGCGAGTTTGTCATTGATTCCGCTGCGACCTCGACCGAGGAGATCGGCAACCCGCCACACCACGGTACCGTTGCCAAGCTGCGTGAGGTCGGGATTCCCGTCGTTGAGCACCGTGCCCGCCAGGTGCGTCGCGCAGAGTATGGCAACTGGGATCACATTGTCTATATGGATGCTGAGAACGCGTGTGGCCTACGCCGCATCTTTGGCGACGACCCCGACGGCAAGATCTCGCGCCTGCTCGATTGGACCGATCGCCCCGGCGACGTAGCCGACCCCTGGTACACCGGTAATTTCGATGCCACCTACCGCGATGTACTCGCCGGTTGCACCGCTATGCTCGAGCAGCTGTAGGCAAGCGAGCTCGCGGGCCACGCCTTCGGCGCGAAACGAGCGTGGATAATCTCCCACATGAAAAATGAGCGTGGAAAAACTCCCACTTTGAGCGTTCAAGGGCGCCCTAAACGGGAGATTATCCACGCTCATTATCTCGGTGGAAGATTATCCACGCTCGGTTACTCGTCGACGATCTCGGCAAGCCAAACGTTCAGCGTATCGACCTCGGGACAGCAAAACTTTGCCGTACCGGGCTCGTTGCCAGGCACGGTTCCGCCGTAGCGCAGGATATCGATGTAGGGAAAGCCCACATGACAGGCCATGGCGCACATCTTGCCACGGTCTCGGTCAAAGTCAAAGACGTCGCCGGGCTTGTGACCATGGTGGCAGCGGCACGCACCCAGCTGGTCCACGCAGCTCACGCGGATACGCGAACGCTTGCCACGCGGCGCGCCGAGCGGCTTGT
>CALFGH010000207.1 GCA_937958315.1 uncultured Collinsella sp.
CGCTTTGAGATTGCCTGTGCGTTGAGCTCCAAGATTCGTATCGCCGATGGCGGGCAGGATCTCGCCGCGCTCATGTCGTTTGGGCGCGCTGACGAGGCGGTGGGGCAGACCAGCGCTTTTGCGACCAGCGTGCGCGAGGCCACGCGCGAGATGCTCGTGGAACTGGGGTGCGCCGTCGGCCCTTGGAGCGATATGGTCGCCGACCGTGCAACGCGCACCGAACGCCCGCGTATTCGCCTTCCCTGGTCGCGCGAGGGTGATCAGCGATGAGCCTGCAAACAAGGATTAAGGCTGCCGGCGCTGCAGCGGCGGCAGCGCCTGTAGATGCGGGGCGTCGCCGCGCGGTGAAACGACGCACCAAACGCGCCGTGATGGACCGCATGGGTTACGACGAAGTGGCGCGTATCAGCGCCTATATCGACCCGGCACTTGCCCGCTCGGAATTGCGTCCTGCGGTGGAGGCGGCGCTCAATGTTGAGGAGCCGACCGATCTCGCGACGCCCGAGCGCGAGACCATCATCGACGAGATTTTGGATGACGTGGTGGGCTTGGGGCCGTTGCAGCCGCTCATCGAGGACGACACCGTTACCGAAATCATGATCAACGGCTGCCGCTCGGCTTTCTTTGAACGCGGCGGCGTCTTGTACCCCATCGAGCATGCGTTTGAGGATGATGAGCAGATCCGGGTGCTTATCGACCGCATCATCTCGCCACTTGGCCGCCGTATCGACGAGCGCAGTCCCATCGTCAACGCCCGCCTCAAAACGGGCTATCGCGTCAACGCGGTGATTCCGCCTGTGGCGATTGACGGACCGATTCTTACCATCCGAAAGTTCTCGGACCGCATCTGCTCGCTGGACGAGCTTGTGGGGCTGGGGTCGCTGCCGCTTTGGTATGCGCAGCTGCTGTCGTGCGCGGTGTCGCTGCGACAGGACCTGGCGGTTGCGGGAGGCACGGGATCTGGTAAGACCACCCTGCTCAACGCGTTGTCATGCGAGATTTCCACCGGCGAGCGCATCGTGACGATCGAGGACTCTGCCGAGCTCAAGTTTGCGCATCATCCGCACGTGGTGCGCCTAGAGGCGCGCGAGGCTTCAATTGAGGGCGAGGGTGCGGTGACGATTCGCGACCTAGTAACTAATGCCCTGCGCATGCGCCCCGACCGCATCGTGGTGGGCGAGGTGCGTGGTGCCGAGTGCTGCGACATGTTGCAGGCCATGAATACGGGCCACGACGGGTCGCTCACCACACTTCATGCGGGTTCAGAACAGGAGACCGTGGTGCGTCTGACGTTGCTTGCACGTTATGGCATCGATCTGCCGAGCGAGCTCATCGAGGAGCAGATTGCCATGGCGCTCGACGGCATCGTGATGTCTGAGCGCCACGCCGATGGCAGGCGTTTCGTCTCCTCGTATTCGGGGGTGCGACGCGCCGCGTCGGGCGGCGTAGAGCTCGAGCGCTATGTGACTTTCGATGCCGCCGAGCGCACCTGGACGCTTGACCGCGAGCCGCCGTTTATCGCAGAAGGCCTGCGGTCGGGGACGCTCACACAAGAGGAGGTGGACGAATGGAGGTCGCTGTGCCCCTCGTCGTAGGGGGTTTGGCAGGGTTTTCTGTTGCGACGGCGTGCGGGGCGGAACCTCGTGTGCCGCAGGTGCCGCCGGCGGAGCTGGCGCGTCAGGCGCTCGAGACGGTGGCAGAGAAGCTGCCGCGTGAGCTGGTGGAAAACGATCTGCTGAAAAAGATCGCCCGTTCGTGGGCATCGCTGGCTCCGGCACATCGCCTTGGCCTCGTGATTGAAGATGCTTCGGGGCGTTTGGCGTTTCTGCTGCTATCGAGCGGTGTCTGCTGCGTTTTACTAACGATGGTGTCGTTATCGCCCCTCGGATTTGCCTTGGGACTTGTTGCTCCGATTGCCGTTGGCGCCGCTCGGGATGGCTTTGAGAGCCGGCGCGAGCAACACGATGCAGAAGAGGCCATGCCCGAGGCGTTTACCGCACTTTCCATGTCGCTTGCCTCGGGACATTCGCTGGCCCAGGGCATGCGCTTTGTGGGCGCCCATGCGCAAGAGCCGGTGCATACCGAGTTTTTGCGGGTGGCGGCGGCGATCGATTGCGGCATCTCGGCGACCGACGCGCTCGATGACTTGCTCGTGCGCATCGACGCCCCCGGTCTTTCGCTTGTGACCTTGGCGCTTAAGGTGTCACAGCGCACTGGCGCTCCGCTTGCCGACTTACTGTCCGAGGCGTCGAGCATGGTGGGGGAGCGCATTGAGCTCAAGCGCCGCCTGGATGTCAAGACGTCGCAGGCTCGCATGTCTGCGCATATGGTCGCGGCGATGCCGACGGGCATGTGCGCGGTGTTGGCGCTGCTTTCGGCAGATTTTCGTCGCGGTCTTGCGACGCCTGCCGGCGCGGGCGCTGTGGTGCTGGGTCTTGCCCTCAACGCCGTTGCCCTGGTGGTTATCCGGCGCATTATGCGGGTGGAGCTATGAGCGCCCCGGTTGCAGTTGCGGCTTGCCTGTGCGCCCTGAGTGTATTTGTCGCGACGGGTTTGGATCGGGCGGATGCACGCAAGATCGCAGGGGTCTGCAAGCGCGAGGCGGTGCTGGTCGCTGCCGCGGGTCGCTCGGTGGTCGATGCTCTGGCCGCGCGAATGAAGGGCGCGGTTGGAGCGGGCGGCCCGGCGCGAGTATCGCTCGGCGAAGTGTCCGAGATGA
>CALFGH010000208.1 GCA_937958315.1 uncultured Collinsella sp.
GGCTACCGTACCGGCTGCAAGGTCGCCGTCATGGACGAGACCGGCAAGCTACTCGACCACGGCGTGGTCTACCCCACCAAGCCGCGCCACGACGTCGCCGGCACCAAGCGCGAGCTCGCTCGCCTCGTCAAGAAGGACGGCGTCAACACCATCGTCATCGGCAACGGCACCGCCAGCCGCGAGACCGAGGAAGTCGTCTCGGAGTTCATTGCCGAGCAGGCACCTGGACTGCGATACACCATCGTCAACGAGGCCGGCGCATCGGTGTACTCCGCTTCCGAGCTTGCCAGCCAGGAATACCCCGACCTGGACGTCACCGTGCGTGGCGCCATGAGCCTGGGCCGTCGCCTGCAAGACCCGCTGGCAGAGCTCGTCAAGATTCCGCCCCAGTCCATCGGCGTTGGCCAGTACCAGCACGACCTTGACCAGGCCGAGCTTTCACGCACCCTGGGCCACGTGGTGGAGGACGTCGTCAACCGCGTGGGCGTCGACGTCAACACCGCGAGTGCGAGCCTGCTGGGCTACGTATCGGGTATCACGCCGAGCGTGGCCAAGAATATCGTGGCCTACCGCGAGGAAAACGGCGCCTTTACCGATCGCCGCCAGCTCAAGAAGGTCCCCAAGTTGGGGCCCAAGGCATATCTCAACGCCGCGGGTTTCCTGCGCATCAGCGGCGGTAAGAACCCGCTCGACGCGACAAGCGTCCACCCTGAGAGCTACGAGGTGGCCACAACCGTCCTGGAGCGCGCAGGCGTTAAAGCCAGCGAGCTCAGCCGCGGCGGCGTGCCCGACATCGAGCGCCGTCTGGGCAGCATCTCGGCGCTGGCAAGCGACCTGGACTGCGGCACCCTGACGCTCATCGACATTGTCAACGAGCTCAAGAAGCCCGGTCGCGACCCGCGCGACGACGCGCCCGAGGTGGTCTTTAGCCGCTCGGCGCTTTCCATCGACGACCTGGAGCCCGGCATGGAACTCAAGGGCACGGTGCGCAACGTCGTCGACTTTGGCGCCTTCGTCGACGTGGGCGTGCACCAGGACGGCCTCGTGCATATCTCCAAGCTGGCCAACCGCTTCGTCAAGCACCCAAGCGACGTGGTATGCGTCGGCGACACGGTAAAGGTATGGGTCGAGAAGGTCGATCGCGACCGCAAAAAGATCTCCCTCACCATGGTGCAGGGGAAATAATCCGGCATGAAAATCGGACAAACAAGCCCAGGCTCGTTTGTCCGATTAACAGGCACATCTCCGTACACACCACAACAAAAAGGTGCCGCCCATCAAAGAGGCGGCACCAACAAAGTCTCATTCAGCTCAGAACCTACTGGCAAGCTCGTGCCGGCAGCCCCGGCCTTCCCTTTCCCTAGCGCGACCCTCGCAAAGCGCGTGAGCGATAGGGAAAGGGAAGGCCGGGGCGAACAGCCCACGGCGCAGCCAGTGTTCGCCCTACGGCAGAATATGGAAGCCCAAAGCGGCGATATCCTTGGCAAAACCGCGCACGGTATCGAGCGAGACCTCGTACGGGTCACGGCCGATGTTCTTACGCTTGGCCAGGATGCTGTTTGGCACCGTGATAATCTGGCAACCGCATCCTTCCGCCTGGTAAATGTTGATGAGCTCGCGCGTGGACGCCCACAAGACCTCACAGCTGGGCTTTGCGGCGGCCTTCTTGACCGACTCCGTCATAAACGGAATGGGATCGACGCCGGTATCGGCGATGCGGCCGGCAAAGAGTGAGATAATGGACGGCGTCTCGGCGTCAACGGCCTCGACCATCTCATCGACCTGCTTAGGCGTAAAGATAGTGGTGACGTTGACCTTGATGCCGTCGGCGGAAAGCTTGCGGACAAGCTCGGCGGTGGACTCGCCCTTGGTGGTCACGCACGGAATCTTGACGTAGACGTTCTCGGCCCAGGTAGCGATCTCGCGGGCCTCGACCTCCATGGTCTCGACGTCGTCGGCAAAGACCTCAAACGACACGGATACATCGGTGATGTGGGCCAAGACCTCTTTGGCAAACGCGCGGTAATCCGTCACGCCGCCCTTCTTCATAAGGGACGGGTTGGTCGTGAAACCCTGAACGTTGCCGTTCTCGTACATGTCGAGCATGCCCTCGAGGTTTGCACCGTCAGCGAACACCTTGATTGCCATCTGCCTGATTCCTTTCGCTTGCACATGGGCGTTGCACTGCTAAACACTTTACCTACGTTTATCAAGGCATGAGCTGCGGGTTTTTATCTTCTCGGCGAACGGTATAAACACCTCAGTGTTTGGATTGATAAATCGATTGAGCATGCAAAAGCAAAGAGTCGCAGTTTGAGCAAACGTCAGAACGCGGGATTCATTAGATGAGGCCGAAATGCTGCATCGCTGTGACGGTGCCGTCGTGTGCGACATCGTCGGTCACGTAGTCGGCGACCGCCTTGACCTCAGGCATGGCGTTGCCCATGGCGACAGCCGTCTCGACCGCAGCGAGCATGCCCAGGTCGTTACCCGAATCGCCGAAGCCAAAGGTGCGTGCGTTGCCGGTGCGACCCAGGTATTCCAGCGCTCGCGCCACGCCCACGCCCTTGTCGATGCCCTTGGGGCTCAGCTCGCGATTCTGACCACCGGTGTTGCACAGCTCAAACTCGCGATCGATAAAGCCATCATCATTGGCTACGCGAGCCAGGTCGCTCGCGACGATGCCTACCTTGCCCACGCGCAGACGGCCGTCGACGCGCATTTCCTCGGTGCTGTGCGCCACAGAAGTGCCAATCAGAGACGACTGCTCAACACCCGCGGGTTCCAGGGCAAAAGTAGCCACGTTGGTCTCGAAAAAGGCCTCAATCCCTGCCGCGGCCATACGGCGTGCAAGCTCCTCGATAACGCCCTCGCCAAAGCAGTCCTCGTGTACCACGCGTCCCTCGACCTCGAGTGTGGCTCCCGCCATGGCAACGATGCCCGCGGGGTCGAGCGCACGCAGGCTATCGGCGATAAGCCACAGGGGGCGGCCCGTGCAGATAAATGCCTTGTGCCCTGCATCGCGCAGTGCACGGAACGCCTCAACCACCGGCTGCGAGGGGCGAACCGCCGAAAAGTCCTTATCGGTCATATCGTCGGGATCGAACGACGTCAGCGTGCCGTCCACGTCAAAAAAGAGCACGGCGGAATCGGGGCACGCATCAATCATATGGGTTCCTTTCGGGGGCGAGAGTAAACGAAGTATCCATCATATAATGGAGCGACGCAACCAGAGAGGTCACCCATGGAATTTTACGCAAGCTGCCCCGAGGGCTTTGAGTCCGCACTCGCCGATGAGCTTAAACGCCTCGGACTTTCGCATGTCCGCCGCCTGAAAGGCCGCGCTACATTTGAGGGCGAGCTCGAAGAAGGCTACCGCGCCTGTCTGTGGTCGCGCCTGGCGAGCCGCGTGTTCGTGGTACTCGGGCGCTTTGAGGCGCAGGATGCCGATGGGCTGTACGACGGCGTTTACGACATCGCTTGGGAGAGCATTGTTCGCCCCGGTGCCACCATCGCCATTACCGCCCGCGGCGTGACCGAGCAGCTGCGCAACACGCGTTTCTCGGCCCTGCGCGCCAAGGACGCGCTGTGCGACCGTCTGGCGTCGACGATCCTCGGCGAAGCCGAACGGTCGTTCAACCAGATCGTCCTCTACGG
>CALFGH010000209.1 GCA_937958315.1 uncultured Collinsella sp.
AGGCGCGTGTCCAGACCAAGGTCCAGGCGCTTGAGTAGCTCAACGTACTCGTCCTTCTCGGCTTTGGTGACGCCCCACGAAAGACCGCGATGCTGGCCGCGGCGCTTGGCGAGGGCCAGGTTCTCGGCAATTTGCATGTCGGCTGCGGTGCCGCGCATGGGGTCCTGGAACACGCGGCCCAGGTACTTGGCGCGCTGCGACTCGCTCAGGCGCGAGATGTCGGTGCCGTCGAGCTCGATAACGCCCGAATCGAGCGGATACACGCCGGCAATCATGTTGAGCAGCGTGGACTTGCCGGCGCCGTTGCCGCCGATCACGGTTACAAAATCGCCATCATTGAGGGTAAGGTCGACGCCGGTAAGCGCGCGCTTCTCGGTGACGGTGCCCTTGTTAAAGGTCTTCTTGACGTGCGAGAGCTTAAGCATCTGCCTCATCTCCCTTCGTGTAGGAGCTGCGGAGCTTATAGCGCTCCCAAACCACGGGCACACACAGGGCCACGGCGACGATCACGGCGGAGAGCAGCTTCATGTCATTGGCGTCCATGCCCAACTGCAGCACGATGGCGCGGATGAGGAAGTACACCACGGAGCCAAAGACGGCGGAGGCAAGACGGACGCTAAACTGCGTGAGGCCGCCGGGCAGCAGGCGGCCGAGCACCTCGCCGATAACAATGGCGGCAAGACCGATAACGATGGCACCGGTACCCATGCCAATGTCGGCGTACTTCTGGCTCTGGCAGATGAGCGCGCCCGAAAGGCCGATGAGGGCGTTGGAGAGCACGAGGGCGATCATCTTGGTGGAGTTGGTGTTGACGCCCAGAGCACGGATCATGTACTCGTTGTTGCCGGTGGCGCGCAGCGCCGAGCCGATCTCGGTGCCAAAGAACCAATACAGGATGGCAACGATAGCCACAGCGAGCAAGATGCCCAGGATGATGGCGACGGTGGACTGCGGCAGGCCCGTCATGTTGCTGACAGACGAGAAGATAGTGCCCTTGGCAAGGATGGGCGTATTGGATTTGCCCATGATGCGCAGGTTGATGGACCACAGGCTGATCTGGGTGAGGATTCCGGCGAGGATCGCGGGAATCTCAAAGACCGTGGTCAAAATGCCCGTGACCGCGCCCGCGATGGCGCCGGCGCACATGCCGGCCAGCACGGCGAGCAGCGGGTCGACGTTGTTATTGACGATGAGTACGGCGCAGACGCAGCCGCCGAGGGCAAAGCTGCCGTCGCAGGTCATATCGGGGATGTCGAGCAGGCGGAACGTGATAAACACGCCAAGCACCATAATGCCCCAGAGGACGCCCTGCGAAACGGCGCCCTGCAATGCAATAAGCATGCTTCATACCTCCTAGGATAGGGTGGACACGTGAGTCACCATGATAGCGGTAACAATGCATAAAAGAGCTGCGGACGGATGTTTTGTCTCATCCGTAACAAGCAGGGCGAACGCCGGTCTTTGGCGTTCGCCCCTGTGGCTCAGATATTGAATAACGCAACTATGGCGCGAGTGCGGGTCCTAGACGCGTTACCGCGCATGGCGCTACTCGTCCAGAGCGGAAAGGTCGATGTCCAGCGCCTCGGCCATCTCGTCGTTCTTGACGACGACCAGGTCCTTGCTCGAGAGGTGCTTGATCGGCATATCCTCGGGCTTGGCCTCGCCCTTCAGGATCTTAACGGCCATCTCGCCCGCGGCGTAGCCCAGGTCCTCATAGTTGATGGAGAGGGTGAACAGGCCGCCGGCCATGCACATGCCCTCCTCGCCGGTTACGAAGGGGAGCTTATTCTCCTTGCAGATCTGGCCGACCTGCGAAGCGCCCGCGGCGATGGTGTTATCGGTAGGGGAGTACAGCGCGTCAACCTTGCCCACGGCAGATTCGACGACGGACTGGATCTCGTTGGAGCTCGAGACGGTGAAGTCGGTGTAGTCCAGGCCCAGCTTGTCGAGCTCCTTCTTGGCGGCCTTGATCTGGACGTCGGAGTTGGACTCGGCGGTGCAGTAGAGCAGACCGACCTTCTTTACGTCGGGCAGGACCTTCTGCATCATCTCGAGCTGCTCGGCGACCGGGGTGAGGTCGGAGGCGCCAGTGACGTTGGTGCCGGGCTTTTCGTTGTCCTGGACCAGGCCCGAGGCGGCGTAGTCGGTGATGGCGCAACCCACGATGGGGATATCGGCGGTGGCGCCGGCGGCGGCCTGCGCGGCGGGCGTAGCGATGGCATAGATCAGGTCGACGCCGTCGCCCACGAACTTGTCGGCGATGGACTTACACGTGGACTGGTCGTTCTGGGCGTTCTTCTGGTCGATCTTGACCTTGAGACCGCTTTTCTTGATAGCCTTGACAAAGCCGTCGTTGGCGGCGTCGAGTGCGGAGTGCTCGGTGAGCTGCAGAACGCCGATGGTGTAGTCGGAACCGGCGGCAGCAGAGCCGGAACCAGAGTTGCCGCCGCATCCGGCGAGCGGAGCGAGCGCGAGCAGGCCAGCAGAGACCAGAAGGCTCCTGCGGCTGATGGTGATGTCCTTCATATCGTTACCCCCAGTATAGAAATGGCTGGAAACACTGCACTCAAACAAAGTGCAAGTGGAACTATAGTAGCGCGGATGTCCATTTTTACAATAACCTGGCGGGTTTTTTAATACAGAACCGGATGGGCGGTACGGGTAGTCGAATGGACGGCGGAGGTTCTTATGCGGCGGAGGCGTCGTCCTCCTCCAGGGCGGCGAAGAGCTTCTTGCCGTCGAGGAGACGCGTGGTGACGTTTCTCATGCGCCCGATCTCTACGGTACGCAGCGTGTCATCGGCGCCTCGGGCGTCATAGACCGTTCCCAGCAAATACGAGATGCCGTCTCGTTGCTTGATGGCAAAGGGGCGGAGTGTCATCCGTGCTACTTCGGTTTCGCCACGTGCCGTGACGCTCGAAATATCAAAACTCACCGTGGTTCCGTGGTCGATGGCCTGCTCGACGAGCTCGCAGGTGTCGATGCGCTTGACGGGCGTGCGCGTGGCCTTGGTGGATTTGCCGCCGGCGCTTGGAGCAGGCTCGGGTGCATCGAGGTAGCCGCGAACATCGGCGCTCGCCATGGCGACCAAGTGCTGCGCCATGCTTTTTCGAATGGCGATGGGCGTAGAGCGGTTGCGCATGACCATGCCGTGGAGCCGGATGATCTCTTCATCGGTGAGCGAACGGGTCAAGAGCCGATACCCCACGCCGCGTTTGTACTCAATTTCGTATCCGGCATGGCGAAGTGCGGAGATGGCGGTGTAGATGCTGCGCCGCGCCGCCGAGATGGGCATGCGGGCGGGGTCGTCGGGATGGGCGAGGAGCCGGATCAACTCATCGGAAAGCATGGCCTTGTCCTCGCCGGTGTTCTCGCTTAATAGCTGCAAGATGCGAACGGCGCGATAGGCTGCCATCGACGCGGCGCCCCTAGTTGTGGTGTCGTAGGTTTCAACAGCGGTTTCGGTCATGGTGCCCACGTCCTTTCCGTTTTGGGTGGCGACGGTATGGAGCCTAGGGCGCGGGGTTTTCCCAGGGGCGCAGGGCGCTCTGGGCGGTCGGTAGTCGTCGGCAAACGGCGGTTCGAGTTTTCAACAGCCCTGCCCAACTGACCAAAAACTTGCCAAAAGCTTGACGGATGCTGTTGAAAAAAGCGTCTCTCGACCGATGTCGAGAGACGCTTGTGCGATGAGCGTTGGCGTGTGGCGACGCGAGCTAACGTCCGACGATTAGAAGTCGGCGTTGCCCACGGTGCGCGGGTGCGGCAGGACGTCGCGGATGTTGCCCACGCCGGTCAGATACATGACCAAGCGCTCGAAGCCCAGACCGTAGCCGGCGTGCTTGCAGGAACCGTAGCGGCGCAGGTCAAGGTAGTACTTGTACTGCTCGGGATTCATGCCCAGGTCCTTGATGCGGGCCTCGAGCAGATCCAGGCGCTCCTCGCGCTGGGAGCCGCCGATAATCTCGCCGATACCGGGAACCAGGCAGTCGGCGGCGGCGACGGTCTTACCGTCGTCGTTCATGCGCATGTAGAAGGCCTTGATCTCTGCCGGGTAGTCGGTCACGAAGGTCGGGCGCTTAAAGTGCTCCTCGGTCAGGAAACGCTCGTGCTCGGTTTGCAGGTCGATGCCCCAGCTCACGGGGTAGTCAAACTTGTGGCCGGCGGCGACGGCCTGCTCCAGGATTTCGACGGCCTCGGTATAGGTGACGCGGGCAAAGTCGGAGTTGGCGACATGGTCCAGGCGCTCGATCAGGCCCTTGTCCACAAACTTGTTGAGCATGTTGAGCTCGTCGGGACAGGTGGCCATAACGTCCTTAAGGACGTACTTGAGCATGGCCTCGGCGTTATCCATGTAGTCGTTCAGATCGGCAAAGGCCATCTCGGGCTCGATCATCCAAAACTCGGCGGCATGGCGCGTGGTGTTGGAGTTCTCGGCGCGGAAGGTGGGGCCAAAGGTGTACACGTCGCCAAAGGCCATGGCAAAGTTCTCGGCATTGAGCTGGCCGGACACGGTCAGGCTCGCATGCTTGCCAAAGAAGTCTTGGCTCCAGTCGACCTCGCCGGACTCGGTGAGGGGCGGATTTTTGGGGTCGAGCGTGGTCACGCGGAACATCTCGCCGGCGCCCTCGCAGTCACTCGTGGTGATGATGGGGGTGTTGACGTAGACAAAGCCCTGCTCCTGGAAGAAGCGGTGGATGGCGGCAGCCGCGACAGAACGGATGCGGAACACGGCGCGGAACAGGTTGGTGCGCGGGCGCAGGTGCTGCTGGGTGCGCAGGAACTCGACGGTTGCGCGCTTCTTCTGCAGCGGGTAATCCGGGGCGCTGACGCCCTCGACCTCGATGGAAGTGGCAGAAAGCTCGAAAGGCTGGGGCGCATCGGGGGTCAGCTTGACGGTGCCGGTGCAGATGAGTGCGGCCGAGACGTTTTGATGGGCGATCTCGTCGTAGTTGTCGAGTGCCTCGCGGTTCATGACGACCTGCAGGTCGCGGAAGCAGCTGCCGTCGTTGAGCGTAACAAAGCCAAAGTTCTTCATGTCGCGGACGGACTTGACCCAGCCGGCGATGGTGACGGTCTGGCCGCCGAGCGACTCGGCATCGGCATAGAGCTGCGCGATTTTGGTGCGGTTCACGTATCCTCCCATAACGGTTGAATGATAGTTATCCATACAGTTCGATATTCTAGCAGCTCGGTTCATTTGGGCTATACAGATAAGGCATTGGCGGGATGGTTTTTCAAACGAAAAGCGCCCGCGGCCAAATGGTCGCGGGCGCTTGGCGTGGTGCCTTTTGGCTGTGTGGCGCGGGACTTGGCTACTTGGTCTTGGCCACCAGCAGCGGGTCGCCAAGCTTGACGAGCGGGTTGCCGCCGATAAGCGTTCCAGACTCGCCGACATGGTCGATGCTCTTAAGACGATCGAGCTCGGAGACGATGACGGTCACGATGTCCTCGTGGCCGGCGGCCTTGATGGCCTCGCGGTCGAAGCTGATGAGCGGCTGGCCTGCCTTGACCACATCGCCCATCTCGACAAAGCGGGCAAAACCCTTGCCGTTCATTTCCACGGTGCCCAGGCCGACATGGATGAACACGCGAAGACCGTCCTCGGTGATCATGCCAATGGAGTGGTTGGTGACAGTGGTGGCGCCGATGCGGCCGTTGGCGGGCGCATAGATGGTGCCGGTAATGGGCTCGATGCCATAGCCCTGGCCAAGCATGCCCGAGGCGATCGTCTCGTCGGGAACCTCGTCCAGGTTGACGAGCACGCCGTTGACGGGGGCATAGATGACGCCTTCGCGGGTGGCGAAGCTTGCTGCGGGCGGAACGGACGCCTCGCCGGCCGAGGTGAAGGTGGACTTAAGCGAATCGAGCAGACCCATAGTTGCCTCCAACTTAAATAGGCGCATATCGCGCGTTTGGTTTGCCGGAAACGTTTCATATGTGTTTCGCGGCTTGGTCAACGCCCCCTATTCTACGCTGCTCAGCGATACCTCTGAGCTGGGATTATGTGATATATCAGTTGAAGGGAAACTTATTGCTGGCGTGTTTCTGCGCCATGAGTTCAAGTGGGGTACGCTTGAAGGCGAAAAACAAGGGCGCTTAATTTGCGCGAAGGGAGCACATATGATTGTCGAGAACCATGCGCTGTGGGGCGAGGAGCCGACCGAGGAATATCCGGCGACGTTTACGTATCTGGGCGCCGAGCCGCTCCCCGACAAGCCCAATGGCCGCCGCCCCGCGGTGATCATTTGTGGCGGGGGCGGGTTTACACATATCGCTCCGCACGAGCAGGACCCGGTGGCGTTTGCATTTTTGGACCGCGGCTACCAGGCCTTTGTGCTCAACTATGTGACGAGCGGCACGGGCGATGTGAGCTTTCCGCACCCGCAGGCAGACCTTGCCAAGATGGTCGCCACGGTGCGCGCCAACGCCGACGAGTGGCATGTCGATCCTAAGCGCGTGTGCGTCGTGGGATTCTCGGCGGGCGGCATGATTTGCGCTTCGCTGGCAACGCAATGGAAGACCGGTCCCTTCGCTGGCCTGGCAGGGGCGCGTCCGGACGACATTCGTCCCGATGCCGTGGTGCTGGGCTATCCGCTGCTCGACTTTGCCTATGTGCGCGACATGCAGACGCGCGACCCGCGCATCGACCTGCGCGTGCCAAAGACGGGCGGCAAGACGGGGCGCGATCTGCTCAACGACTACCTGTCGATGGTGACGGGTGGCGAGGCAACTGACGAGCACCTGGCCGATATCTGCCCCACCACACATGTTTCGCGCCAGATGCCGCCGACCTTTGTGTGGGGCGTGTCCGATGACAAGACGGCGCCGATCGCGCAGGTCTATCCGTTTGCGCAGCGCATGGCCGAGGAGGGCGTCGCATGCGAGATGCACGTCTTTGACCAGGGCGGCCACGGCCTTTCGCTCGGCAACGCCAACACCGCGGTCGACAACGAGGACAAGCAGGTGGCTGTCCGTCCTTGGATTCGCTTAGCCTTCCGCTTCCTGGAGCGCCACGGGTTTTAGTTACGGCGTTTTACCACATGCCGCAACCACTTGACGCTGCGAGCCCGCCAGGGCGGCAATCTGCCTTTCAACTTCGGCGGCATGACCAGAAGGTCAATGCCTCCTCGCTTCAAGGCACCTTGCTCGCTCTGGCGGGCTTTCGCTGTCGTTGCCAAAAGAATGATCCCTTGGGGACGGAGGAAAACGGATCAGTTTGGGCGGTGCTGGCGCCAAGGTTTAAGACCGACGTTGTCCCTTGTTGCTTCCCTACCAGACGGTGAACTGGGCGTTTTCTGTGTTCCAATGGACATCGCGAACGTAGTCGCGCACGCCCGTCGCATCTCGTGCTTCGAACAACTCAAGAATATGGGCATGTTCGTTGTTGGCTTTGTTGAGCAGTTTGCACGCCGTCTCCTGGTCGACAGTCTCGTAATCGCGCTTGATAAAGCAGCGCTCGAGCTGCGAGATCATATCGCGCAGACGGTCGTTGCCGCAGCGGTTGAAGTACGTCAGATGAAAGTCTCGCTGAATGTCGTCATACTTTCGGATGAGACCGCCTTGGATCGCGAGGTCCATAGAGCCGACGAGAAATTTCAGCTGCGTAATGTCATCGTCGGTTAGGTTCGGACAGGAGAGATATGCGGCCTGCCCGTCGAGCGGCCCCATAATCTCAAAGACTTCAACGGCGTTTTGCTGATCGAACCCACGGACGCGGAATCCGCGGCGGGGGAGATTGTCCAGGTAGCCATCGCTTGCCAGCTGGATGAGCGCTTCGCGGACCGGCGTGCGCGACACGCCCATGGCATCGCAGATCGTCTGCTCGCTCAGCCGGTCGCCGGCGGACAACTCGCCGGCGTCAATACGGCTCGAAATATAGTCGTATACGTGGTCCTTCAGGGGCCTTCTGAGCGTTTCCATGAGCTTATGTTCCTTAACTGTATATTTCTAAAATTAAATACGTTTCGCTTGAATAGCTCAATTGAATTATAGAACGACCAGCTAAATCGCGCTACTTTGCGCCGATACGTAAGAATACGCTTACCGATGAATATCTACCGTTCAGTATTGTATACAATATACAAAACAGGAAAACCGCACTAAGATAAAGCCATCGAAAGGAAGGCGGGCGCGAAGAAGTCCCGCTCTCTGCTAAGAGATCCAAGGAGGATCATCATGACCAAGTTCAGCCACGTCATCATCCGCCGCCCCGGCAAGTCCCTGAGCAATGGCATCACGAGTGCCCCCGAGCTTGGCCAGCCCATCTACGAGCGCGCCATCGAGGAGCACTACGATTACGAGCATGCGCTCGAGCAGTGCGGCGTGGATGTCTCGGTGCTGCCGGCACTCGAGCAGTATCCTGACAGCTGCTTCGTCGAAGATCCGGCCGTTATCACTCGCTGCGGCGCCATCATTACCAACCCCGGCGCCGATAGCCGCAACGGCGAGAAGGACGAGATCGAGCCGGCCGTCCGTCGCTTCTTTGACGACGAGCATGTCAAGCACATCGTTTCTCCGGGCACGCTCGACGGCGGCGACGTCATGATGGTCGGCGACCATTTCTACGTCGGTCGCTCCGCTCGCACCAACGAAGAGGGCATCCGCCAGTTCTGCGAGATTCTCGAGGGCTGGGGCCTCGAGGGTTCCGAGGTTCCGCTGGAGGAGGTCCTGCACCTCAAGACGGGCGTCAACTACATCGAGGACAACAACATGCTCGTCTCCGGTGAGTTTATCGATAAACCCGACTTTGCCCAGTACAACAAGATCATCGTGCCCGAGGACGAGGCTTACGGCGCCAACTGCATCTGGGTCAACGGTACGGTCATCGTCGCCGAGGGCTATCCGACCGTGCTCAAGGCCGTGCAGGATCTGGGCTACAAGACGCTCGTCGTCGATACCTCCGAGTATCGCAAGGTCGACGGTGGCCTTTCTTGCCTGTCGCTGCGCTTCTAACGCGATGGCTGTAACAGTCTGATGATCGCTTGACCGATGGCCCGGCACCCGATTCGGGACGTCCGGGTCATCTTTCGTTCGATCACATGATGAAGGGGGTGCACATACAATGGCCTCTAAAGCTCAAAACGACGAGATTATCGACCCTAATGGCCTCGATCTCTTTCGTCTGACCATGATGGTCATTACCGCCAGTATTTGTGGCGGCATCTTCTCGCTTGCCGGCGATATGGCAGCGGGCGGGGCAAATACCGGTGCAGTTATCGTCTCGTGGGGAATTTGCTTTATTGGCGTCTTTGCGCTGATGATGGTGTTCAACGGTTTGTCTCAGGCCCGTCCCGACCTGACCGGCGGCATCTATGCATACGCTGCGGCCGGTTTTGGCGATTACATTGGATTCAACTCCGCCTGGGGCTACTGGATCAGCGCATGTCTTTCCAACGTGAGCTTTGCGCTCTTGCTGTTTAGCGCGCTGGGCTATTTCTTCCCTGCGTTTGGCGCGGGCAACAACTTGCTTTCCATCGTCTGCGCCAGTGTGTTTTTGTGGTTCCTTACCGCCCTTGTGCTTCGTGGCGTTAAGGAGGCTGCGGGCATTAACACGATCGTTACGTTGGCGAAGCTGGTGCCGCTGGGACTCTTTGTGCTGAGCATCGTGCTCCTGGGCAAGTTCAACGTCGATATCTTTATGGACAACTTCTGGGGAGAGCCGGCTGGTCCTGGCTTTGGCGAGCAGGTTGTCTCGACCATGATCGCCCTTGTCTGGGTCTTCACGGGCATCGAGGGCGCTGTCGTTATCTCGGGCCGTGCAAAGTACGTGCGTGACGTCGGCCGCTCGACGGCACTTGGATTCGCGGCTGTGTTCACGCTGTATCTGATCATCTCGATGCTGTCACTCGGCATTATGCCGCGCGAGGAGATGGCACAGCTCGCAACGCCCTCCATGGCGGGAATTCTCGAGTGCGCAATCGGTCCTGTTGGCGCTGCCATCGTAAACCTTGGCGTTATTCTCTCGCTGGTCGGCGCGATGCTGGGCTATGTCATCATTGCGTCCGAGACGCCGTTCGAGGCAGCACGCCAGGGATCCTTCCCTCTGGCGTTTGCCAAGACGAACAAGCACGACGCCCCGGTGGTAACGGTTCTCGTGAGCTCCGGCATTACGCAACTCTTCTTGATCGTGTCGTATGTGGCGGCGAGCACGTACCAGTTCTTCTACAGCTGCGCAGTTAATACGATCCTAGTTCCGTACGTGTGCTCGGCAGCTTATTACATGGTGATTGGCTGGAAGAACGAGCATCTGGACGGGCCGCATGCGCCAAGCGTCGGCAAGGCGCGCTTCTTCGGTACGCTCGGCTTCATCTACACATTGTTCCTGGTGTGGTCGACGGGTCTTCAGGGCGTTATGATCACGACGATTCTTTTTGCTCCGGCCATTCCCGTTTATATGCTGGGCGAGCGAGGACGCGGTAAGCCGGTACTTCCGCATCTGCACGACAAGCTGATCGCAGCGGTGGTCATTGTCGTGGCAATCATTTCGCTGTATCTGCACTTTGCCGGCATTGCGCCGATTGTCTAAGGCTATGGCGAGTTTCATTGCTAGGTAAGCCGGCGGGCATCGCGTATCGGTGCTACTTGGCATTCCATAGCTGATGTGGGTCTCTATAACGTGCCTATGTGAGCGCCCACCAAGCCCGCGCAGGTGACATTTGTTGCCAGCGCGGGCCTTTGCTGTTGCGGCGAAATGCTGCCGGCAGCTGGGGACGTTCCTGTTGTGCCGGCGCCTTGGGACACTCCTTGGTTGTTTTGCATGCGACGAAGGGAATGGATCATTTTGTCGAGGGGGCGGGCGGCTTTCGGTCCTCGGGGAAACCACGGCCCGGAATCCCCCTTGCACCGATCTGTCGATTGAACATCGTTGTGTGTTCGCGCTATCATGCATGGTTACAATTGGTTAGCCATGGCAAACGGTTAGCCATGGTAAACAAAATGCAACGCCCTGTGGGCGCCGGGGGAGGAACGCGGACGTGAGACTCGATACACTCGAGATTGGAAAGGACGCCGTTGTCGCATCGGTGGCATCGGACGACCAGGCACTCCGACAGCATATTTTGGACATGGGCCTAACGCCGGGCACCGAAGTCACCATGATGAAGTACGCCCCCATGGGCGACCCGCTCGAGATTCGCCTACGCGGCTACGAGTTGACGCTGCGCAAGGACGATGCCGCTCGCATCGAGCTCGTGGGCATTCACGACACCGATACGGGTCCGCGCGCTAACGCCGCAATCGGCACGACGGAGCATCCGGCCCTGGGCGAGGGGACGTATTCGCCCCGCGCGGCAAAGACGGCCGTGCCCGAGGGCGCACCGCTGCATTTTGCCCTCGCCGGCAACCAAAACTGCGGCAAGACCACGCTGTTCAACCAGCTGACGGGCTCCAACCAGCATGTCGGTAACTTTCCTGGCGTGACGGTCGACCGCAAAGATGGCGCCATCCGCAACCACCCCGAGGCGAGCGTCACTGATCTGCCCGGCATTTACTCTCTGTCGCCGTACACGGGCGAGGAGATCGTAAGCCGCCAGTTTATCCTGGATGAGCACCCCGACGCCATCATCGATATCATCGACGCCACCAACATCGAGCGTAACCTTTACCTGACGCTGCAGCTTATGGAGCTCGATCGACCCATGGTCATCGCGCTCAACATGATGGACGAGGTGACGGCCAACGGCGGCGCCGTGGACGTCAACCTGCTCGAGAGCCTGCTGGGCGTGCCTGTTGTTCCCATTAGTGCTGCCCGCAACGAGGGTATTGGCGAGTTGGTGGATCATGCCTTGCACGTGGCGCGGTTCCGCGAGCGCCCCGGTCGCCTGGACTTCTGCGCGCCCGATGGTCCGGACGGCGGCGCGCTGCATCGCTGCATTCACGGCATCGCCAACCTTATCGAGGACCATGCCGCGACGGCGCACATTCCCGTGCGTTTTGCGGCGACCAAGCTGGTTGAGGGCGACGAGCTGGTGACCGAGGCGCTTCACCTGGACCGCAACGAGCTCGACGCCATCGAGCACATCATTAGCCAAATGGAGGGCGAGGCCGGCACCGACCGTCTATCTGCGCTGGCTGACATGCGCTTCGGCTTTATCGGCGACGTGTGCGGGCGTTGCGTCGTCAAGCCGCACGAGAGCCGCGAGCACGTACGCTCCGTCAAGATTGACCGCATCCTGACGGGTCGTTACACGGCCATCCCGGCGTTCCTGGTGATCATGGGTCTCGTCTTTTGGCTGACGTTTGGCGTGATCGGCGCGGCGTTGCAGGGACTTATGGAGGACGGCATCGCTGCCATCATCGCCTCGGCCGATGCGGGTCTCAAGGCGTTCGGCACCAACGACGTAGTGCGCTCGCTGGCTGTCGACGGCGTGCTTACGGGTGTGGGCAGCGTGCTGACCTTCCTGCCGATTATCGTCGTGCTCTTCTTGTTCCTTTCCATTCTGGAAGACTCGGGCTACATGGCGCGCGTGGCCTTTGTCATGGATAAGGTATTGCGTCGCTTTGGCCTGTCGGGCCGCAGCTTTGTGCCCATGCTCATCGGTTTTGGCTGCACCGTGCCGGCTATCATGTCGACCCGTACGCTCCCATCCGAGCACGACCGCAAGATGACCGTCATGCTCACGCCGTTCATGAGCTGCTCGGCCAAGCTGCCGGTTTACGGCTTGCTGTGCGGAGCATTCTTCCCGCAGGCGACGGTCCCCGCCATGGTCTCGCTCTATCTGATTGGCATTGCGGTCGGCTGCATTGCCGCTCTGGTGCTCAACCGCACGGCATTTAAGGGCGACCCGGTGCCGTTTATCATGGAGCTTCCCAACTACCGCTTGCCGAGTGTCAAGACGACGGTGATGCTGGCATGGGATAAGGCCAAGGACTTTATTACCAAAGCCTTTACCATTATCTTTGCCGCGACCGTGGTCATCTGGTTCCTTCAGACGTTCGACATCCGCTTTAATGTGGTCGCCGATCAGTCGCAGAGTCTGCTTGCCGGTCTGGGTAGCATTATCGCGCCGGCGCTGGCGCCGCTTGGCTTTGGCGACTGGCGTGCATCCACGGCGCTCGTCACCGGACTTATCGCCAAGGAGAGTGTCATCTCGACCCTCACGGTGCTTTTGGGCGCGACCTCGCCTGCGGTGTTGTCGACCATGTTTTCGCCGTTCACCGCCTACGTGTTTTTGGTCTTCACGCTGCTGTATCCGCCCTGCGTGGCTGCCATCGGCGCCGTCAAGAGCGAGCTGGGCGCGCGCTACGCCGTTGCCGTGTTCGCGTTTCAGGTGGCAGTCGCCTGGATCGTGGCGTTTGTCGTGCATTCGGCGGGCATATTGCTGGGGCTGGCTTAGTTATTTATTGACGGCGCAACCTCTGTGTATCGAATTGTTTTCGGCCCCGCATCTGTTGCTGACAGATGCGGGGCCGTTGCTATATAATCGCCTCCACTCAAAATGATTGGAGACGTTATATATGAGTCAGGCAAGGCAAGACGGCATCACGCTCAGGCAGTGGCTCCCGCTCATCGGGCTCACCTGCTGCGCGTTCGTGTTCAACACGTCGGAGTTCATGCCCATCGGCCTGCTGACCGACATCGCTGCATCGTTTTCGCTCACCGAGGCCCAAGCTGGCATCATGATCTCGGTCTATGCCTGGGGCGTCATGCTGCTGTCGTTGCCGCTCATGGTGTTTGCCTCGCGCTTCGAGTTCAAGCGGATGCTGCTGGGCGTGCTGGCCGTGTTCTCGCTCGGTCAGTTCCTGTCCGCTGTGGCGCCGACCTATCCCATCCTGGTCTGCGCGCGCCTGGTGGTCGCTTGCGCACATGCCGTGTTCTGGTCAGTCGCCTCGATTATGGTCTCGCGCCTGGTCGACACGCGCCACGGCGCGCTCGCCATCAGCATGATCGCCACGGGCTCGTCCATCGCGCAGATCTTTGGCCTGCCTCTCGGTCGCGCCATTGGCTTGGCCGTGGGCTGGCGCATGACGTTTGCCGTGGTCGGGGGCCTCTCAGCCATCGCGGTCGTCTACCAGGCAGCGGTGTTCCCGGCCATGCCGGCGGGGGAGCGCTTTACCGTCAAACAGCTGCCCGAGCTGCTCAAGAACCCGCTCCTCATCGCGCTCTACGCAGTCACGGTCTTCATGGCGACCGGCTATTACGCAAGCTACAGCTATATCGAGCCCTTCCTGGCGCAGGTCGCGCACGTCGATGCGGGCGCCATCACCATGACGCTGACGGCGTTTGGCTGTTCCGGCTTGGTGGGCAGCTGGCTGTTCAGCCGCCTGTTCGACGGGCACCGTTTTCCGTTCCTTGCTATCACGCTTTCCGGCGTGCCGGTGGCTCTGCTGCTCATGGGGCCGGCCGCATCGTCGCTCGTGACAGTGCTTGCCGTCTGCGCACTGTGGGGTTGCTGCGCCACGGCCTTTAACGTGGCGTTTCAGGCCGAGCTCATCAAGCACACGCCGGCAGATTCGTCGGCCGTCGCCATGTCGATCTTCTCGGGCCTGTTTAACCTCGGTATTGGCACGGGCACCGCAATCGGCGGCGCCGTGGTTTCGGGTCCCGGTATCGCTTGGATCGGCTTCGCGGGCGGGGCGATTGCCGTCGTGGGCGTCATCCTCGCCATCACGGTGATGTTCCCAGCCATACGCCGCGCAAAGCCCGTCGCCTAGCCACATCCTCCTCATCAGTTGCGGTGAAATAGTTCCTGTTTAAGGCCTCTGAAGGCCCAAGCAGGAACTATTCCACCGCAACTTATTTTGGGGGAGAGGATACAAGCTGGGCATACAATGGGTGGCGTTGCGTGAAGGATTTCCGGGAGGCTGTTATGTGGGCATACGAGACGACGTTCTATCAGATCTATCCGCTGGGCTTTTGCGGGGCTCCGCGCGAAAACGCTGCACCCGTTGCCGAGGATGAGCTCGCCCAGGCTGCCAACGCCGCGCCCAACCCTGATGCTCCTATCATGAAAATCGCCCAATGGGCCGACTACCTGCAGGAACTCGGCGTTGGCGCCGTGCTCATCAATCCACCGCTCGAGTCCGATAGCCACGGCTATGATACGCGCAGCCTGCGCCATATCGACCGCCGCCTGGGTGGGGATGCCGATTTTGCCGCCGTATGCGAGACGCTGCACGCCCATGGCATCCGCGTGGTGCTCGATGCCGTCTTCAACCACGTCGGTCGCGGCTTTTGGGCCTTCCGCGATGTGCAGGAGCGCAAGTGGGACTCGCCCTACAAGGACTGGTTCCACATTAGCTTTGATGGCGACTCCTGCTATGGTGACGGCTTTTGGTACGAGGGTTGGGAAGGCCATTTTGAGCTTGTGAAGCTCAACCTGCAAAATCCCGCCGTGGTCGATTACCTGCTCGAGTCCGTGCGCCGCTGGGCCGAAGTCTTTGGCGTCGACGGTCTGCGCCTGGACGTCGCCTATATGCTCGATCGCGATTTTATGCGCCGCCTGCATACTTTTACCCGTGAGCTCAAGTCCGACTTTGTGCTGATTGGTGAGACGCTCCACGGCGACTACAACCAGATCGTCAACGACGAGATGCTCGACTCCTGCACCAACTACGAGTGTTACAAGGGCCTTTACTCCAGCTTTAACTCGGTCAATATGTTCGAGATCGCGCACTCGCTGCACCGTCAGTTTGGCGGCGACCCCTGGTGCATCTACCGCGGCAAACACCTGCTGTCGTTTGTCGACAACCACGATGTGCCGCGCCTGGCGAGCATCCTTACCGACAAGTCTTGCCTACGCCCCGCCTATGGCATGCTGTTTGGCATGCCAGGCATTCCGTGCGTCTATTACGGTAGCGAGTGGGGAATTGCTGGCGAAAAGGGCGGCCCCGATGGCGACTGGGCGCTGCGACCTGCGCTCGATGAGCCTGCGCCCAACGAGCTGACGGCCTTCATCAAGCAGCTCACGCACCTGCGCTCGGCCGACGACGCGGCGGCCCGTGCTCTCAACTACGGTGCCTATCGCAACGTGGTGATCCAGAACAAGCAGCTGCTGTTCGAGCGCGCCTGCGACGACGCGACGGTGCTTGTGGCGGTCAATGCCGTGAACGAGCCCTATACCTTTGGAGCCGGCGAACTCAACGGCTCCTTCGTCGACCTACTTGCCGACGATGCTCCCACGGTCGAGCCGACGGGTACCCTTGAGCTTGCATCCTACGAGGTGCGCTATCTGCTGAGGGCCTAGCTCGTGGCCGCGCCGGACGAGGGCTATCAACATATTGAGCATGGGTTTGAACCCGTGTTTGACGAGCACTCGCGCGTTTTGGTGCTCGGGTCGTTTCCCTCGGTGCTTTCGCGTGCCAATGCCTTTTATTACGGTAACCCTCAGAATCGCTTTTGGCGCGTGATGGCCGCATGCCTCGGTGTGCCCGTGCCGCCCAACGAGGGCGACCCTTTGGCAAGCGGTGAGCCTGCGACGCTCGACGCCTCGATTGTCGCCAAGCGCTCCATGCTGCTGAACGGCGGCGTGGCCCTGTGGGACGTGATCGAGAGCTGTGACATTAAGGGCTCGAGTGACGCGAGCATTCGCAACGTTGTGCCGGCACATATCGAGCGCATTGCGGGCAATGCGCCTATTGAGCAGGTGGTATGCAACGGAGGTACAGCTGGCCGGCTCTACAAGCGCTATCTACAAGAACGCACCGGGCTGCCCGCCATCGTCCTGCCCTCGACGAGTCCCGCCAATGCCGCCTGGCGTCTGGAGCGTCTTGTTGAGCGTTGGCACGAAGCCGTTGACTGGGCCGCTCTCTAATTTAGATATCTGATTGGGCGCGGGCGCCGAGGCGTTTCAGAACGCCTCGCCAGATTGGCGCGGGCACGGCTGGCTCGGCGCAAACCATGCCGTCGACGTTGACGTTGACGGCATTGCCGCCGCCAAGTCGCTGCGCATGCTCGACGGAGCAGCCCATGCGCACAGCGCCCACAAGCTTATCCATCGCTTCGGAAAATGGCCGGCGCAAGAGGCCCATACGCGGGGAGTGGCGAAGCGCCGCAATACCGCTGCCGGCACAGACGACAACGCCGCCACACCACAATTGGTCATGGCGCTCACATGCCTTGTGCAGACGAACGGCGGTCCCGCGCGCCTGCTTAGCGCCCTCTTGTGCGGCTCGAATCGCGGCATAGACGCGCGTTCCCGTACCGCCAAAGCGTTCAAGCGCCTGCTCGATAGCTGTCAACGTCTCATCGTCAGCCATATCTTCAATGGCCAGCACGATGCCATCGACTGCACCGGCATCATCCGCCTCCAAATCGACCGGGCGGGGGAGCGCGGTGCCGGAAAGCCGGGCATAGGCCGCGATGGCATCCTGCAGGTCCCAGAGCAAAAACTCAAGATCGGCGCTATTGGGAATGCTGATATACGCAATGGTCTGCAACGTTTTTGGTACATCGCCGCGCGCGATCGTCTCCATGCCGCCTCCTTTCCGGTTGGTTTCCGTTTAGGTTACACCGTCTGACGGCGCCCCGCCGCGCTATCCTAGTGCAACCCTTACGAAAGGAATGCCATGCGTCTGCTCATGAATACCTCGCTTGCCACGCTTAAGCCCTCCGGCATCCGTCGGATTAACGCGCTCGCTGCCCAGCACCCAGGGTGCATCGCGCTTGCGCTTGGCGAGCCCGATTTTCCCACGCCCGATGTGATTAGCGCCGAGGTGACCGCCGCGCTGGGCCGCGGCGACACGCACTATCCGCCCAACAACGGTCGCCCCGCCCTGCGCGAGGCGCTGTCTGCCTACATGGGGAACGCGGGCCTGGCGTTTTCGGCCGACGAGGTCATCCTGACCGACGGCGCGACCGAGGCCCTGTCGGCAGCATTCATGGCTATGCTCAACCCCGGCGACGAGGTCATCATCCCCACGCCGGCCTTTGGCCTATACGAGAACATCGTCGTGGCCAACCACGCCAAAGCGGTCTTTTTGGATACGGAGCCTGCGCAATTCCAGATTGACGAAGACGCACTTCGTGCCTGCGTAACGCCGGCGACCAAGGCTATCGTCATCTGCTCGCCCAACAATCCTACGGGATGCATCCTCGATGCGTCATCGCTCGACGCCGTGGCACACGTGGCGGAGCAGGCGGGCATCTACGTGGTCTGCGACGACGTATATAACCGCCTGGTCTACGTGGACGGCTACGAGCGATTTGCCCAGCGCCACCCGGAGCTGCGCGAGCAGACGGTCGTTATCGAGAGCTTCTCCAAGCCCTGGGCCATGACCGGCTGGCGCTTGGGCTGGCTCGCAGCCGCAGCCCCCGTCATCGCCGAGATCGCAAAGGCCCACCAATACTTAGTATCGAGTGCCGTCTCCTTTGAGATGGACGCCGCAGCGCGAGCCCTGACCGTCGACCCAACCCCCATGCTCAAAGTCTACCGAGCCCGTCGCGAACGCGTGCTCGCAGCCTTAGACGCCATGGGCCTCGACGTAGTGGAACCGGCAGGAGCCTTCTACGCTTTCCCGAGCATCAAACAATTCGGCCTAACAAGCGAAGACTTCTGCATCAAAGCCATCAAAGAAGCAAACGTAGCCCTAGTCCCGGGCGACTGTTTCGGCACCGAAGGCCACATCCGCCTAAGCTACTGCGTAAGCGACGAAAACCTGGACGAAGGCTTAACCCGCCTGTCCACCTTCATTTCAACCCTGTAGCCCTCAGGGATGCAACACATCAGCCCACCGACCCAAGCATTATGAGTGGGGCGCGCCGGCCAACGGAAAACCGGGCTGCCCCATAGTTGACGTAAGCCGCGCCGCCGAAGGCCAGGCGCAAGGTTTTCGTAGATTCCGCACGAGCCGAAGGCCACTTAATGTGGCCTTCGTGCGAGCCCAGGACTTGACCGAGCGAAAACCTTGCGCCTGGCCTTCGGCGGAGCGTGCCGGATGGTGGAATTGTGTGCAGCCCGGTTTTCCGTTGACCGACGCCGGGGTCCCCGCCATAATACTTTCGGTTCACGCACGAATCCGCTGCCAGAGACAGCCGGCGCAAACGGGTCTTACCCGCGAGCTTAATGGGATATCCCGCCAGCCGAGGTGGTCGAGTAGATATGTCTTCTCGCCCCCGTCGCTCATGCAGCGCGGGGGCTTTCTTTTTGGACATGCCCCCGTCACGTCCTTGTGGCGGACCGTGCCCGGAAAGAATTCGAGGAGGTGTAATTCATGCCCCAGCAGTACAAAATCGACAAGGTTGCAGAGATCGAGTCCCGTATCGCCGAGAACGCCGGTCTGTTCGTCGTCAACTACAACGGTCTGACGGTTAAGCAGGCTCAGGAGCTGCGTCATCAGCTTCGCGAGTGCGGCGCCGAGATGAAGGTCTACAAGAACAACCTGGTCAAGATCGCTCTCAAGAACCAGGAGCAGCCCGAGCTCGACGAGATCCTCGCCGGCCCCGTCGCTTATGTGTTCTACGAGACCGAGCCGGTCGAGGCCGCTAAGACCCTTAAGGACTTCTCCGCTAAGTCCAAGGGCGTCCTTGAGATCAAGGGCGGTATCTCCGACGGCAAGGCCGTTTCCGCTGATGATGTTAAGGCTATCGCCGAGCTGCCCACCAAGGATCAGCTTCTCGGCCAGATCGCCGGTCTCATCTCCGGTTTCGCTCGCGACATCGCTGTCTGCGTCAACGGCGTTTCTTCTGGTCTCGCTCGTTCGATCCAGCAGGTCTCCGAGCAGAAGGCAGCCTAGTCGCTGTTTTCACCCGCGGCGGCAACGCCGCACCCCTGGCGCATTCGCGCCGTGTTTTAACTGATCTCCGTGCATTCGCACGGAAACCGAAAGGACTTAGAAATGGCTAAGCTTACCACCGATGAGATCATCGATGCTCTTAAGGAAATGACCCTTCTCGAGGCTTCCGAGCTCGTCAAGGCTATCGAGGACACCTTCGGCGTTTCCGCCGCTGCTCCTGCCGCCGTTGTCGCCGCTCCCGCTGCTGGCGCTGCTGAGGCCGAGGAGAAGACCGAGTTTGACGTCGTGCTCGAGGGCTTCGGCGACAACAAGATCCAGGTCATCAAGGCCGTCCGTGAGCTCACCAACCTTGGCCTGAAGGAGGCCAAGGAGGTCGTCGAGGGCGCTCCCAAGGCTGTTCTCGAGGGTGCCAAGAAGGAGGACGCCGAGGCTGCCAAGGAGAAGCTCGAGGCTGCTGGCGCTGCTGTCACCCTCAAGTAATCAGGCTCTCTCGCCAGATTTCTTTGCAGACGGGGTTCGCATTGCGAGCCCCGTCTTTTTGTTTTGGCCCCTCATTCCCATTGCTCGGCACGCAGAACACCGTTGTCTTCGCCGTGCCAATCCCGTTACCGCTGGGGCGTAAAATTGCACCATTCGAGCAATAATTTGCGTTGACCTGCTGAAGAATTGCGTTTGCCTTACGGCGACGTATGTCTCGGCGGTAAGATACTTCAGTATCGCAATTTGGTCTGCGGCCGCCGTGCCGCACGCACAGGGCGCATTCTGCGCCTGCGAAAGGATCCTTGAATAACATGAAGGCAATCATCCCCGCCGCCGGTCTTGGCACGCGTTTTCTGCCTGGCACTAAGTGCACGCCCAAAGAGATGCTGCCGGTGCTCGACAAGCCGGTCATCCAGTACGTCGTTGAGGAGGCGCTCGACCCCGATGAGGTCGACGATGCTATTATCGTCACCTCTCCCGGCAAGCCCGAGTTGCTGAGCTACTTCCAGCCCGATCGTTCGCTCGAGAACCTGCTGCGCGAGCGCGGCAAGGATGCTTATGCCGACGCCGTCGCCCATGCGGGCGGTATGCCGGTCGACTTCCGCTATCAGTACGAGCCCAAGGGCCTCGGTCACGCCATTCGCTCTGCCGCTGACGCTGTGGCAGGGGAGAACTTCCTGGTTCTTCTGGGCGATTACGTTGTGCCCAACCGTGACATCTGCGACAAGATGCTTGCCGTCTCCAAGGAGCACGGTGGCGCTTCTGTTATCGCCGTTGCCGCGTGCGCTCCCGAGGAAGTCAGCCGCTATGGCGTTATCGCCGGCGATCGCGTGGGCGCTCTCGAGGGTTTCGAGAATGCCGCCGACGACGAGCCCGGTGCCGTTTGGCGTATCGGCGGCCTGGTCGAGAAGCCCGCTCCCGAGGCGGCTCCGTCCAACCTGTACATCGTCGGTCGCTACCTGCTGAGCCCGTTGGTCATGGACCTGCTGGCCGATCAGCAGGCCGGTAAGGGCGGCGAGATCCAGCTGACCGACGCCATGGCCCGCTCGCTCGACCGCGAGGCCATGTATGCCGTCGTCATCGACCCGCTGTCGGGCTACGATACCGGTACCCCGTCTGGCTGGATGGCCACCAACGCCCTCATGGCTGCAAGCGATCCTCGCTTTGCCGGCGCCTTCTGGGATGCCATCGACGAGCGCGGCGGTTTGATGCGCAAATAAGCCTTTCGGGCATCGATATTTACGGGTGCGGACTTCGGTTCGCGCCCGTTTTTTATAAGAGCTGCGATTGCCAGCCCTCTGTTCACAGAAAATATATGAACAGGTGTTCGATACACATACATTTACCTGCGCATTTTCTGTCGAAAAACTTTGCTACTCCAAAAACTCAATCGCGTCAAGGCTTTTCTTGCTCAACGGTCGGTACCTGATAAACTATTAGGTTGCGATAACTGGCGAAGCTATGCCTCGCCAATCCACCGAGCATTTCCGTGAAGGAGGAAAAACCTGGTGACCTACGCATACACTGCCACTGAGCGCAAGCGCGTCAGCTTCGGGAAAATCCCGGAGGCCATGGAGCTCCCCAACCTTATCTCTGTTCAAAGGGAATCCTTTGAGCGTTTTAAGGACGAGGGCCTTCGTGAGGCGTTCAAGGAATCCAGCCCCATCCAGAGCCAGAACCATGTTCTCGAGGTTACCTTCGGCGAGCATCAGTTCGGCGATCCCGCGCACACCGTCGAGGAGTGCCGCGAGAAGGACATGACCTATCAGGCCCCGCTTCTGACTGACGTCCGTCTCACCAACAAGGAGACCGGCGAGATCAAGGAGCAGCTCGTCTTTATGGGCGACTTCCCCATGATGACCGATCAGGGCACCTTCATCATCAACGGTACCGAGCGTATCGTCGTCTCGCAGCTCGTCCGCTCCCCGGGCGTGTACTACAGCTCCGAGATGGATTCGGGCAAGCAGATCTACAAGGCCCAGATCATCCCGTCCCGCGGTGCATGGCTTGAGTTTGAGGTCGACAAGCGCGACCAGCTCATGGTCTCCATCGACCGTAAGCGCAAGCAGAGCGCCACGATGTTCCTGCGCGCCCTTGGCATCGCCGTCACCAACGACGACATCATCGAGCTGCTCGGCAACTCCGATGTGATCAAGCGCACCTTGGAGCGCGACACCGCCCTCACCCGCGAGGACGCCCTCATCGAGATCTACCGTCGCCTGCGCCCGGGCGAGCCTCCCACCGTGGACGCTTCCCGCAGCCTGCTCGAGGGCCTGCTCTTCAACCCGCAGCGCTACGATCTGGCCCGCGTCGGTCGTTACAAGGTCAACAAGAAGCTCAACCTCACCACCGAGGAAGAGGTCACGGTGCTCACCGACGAGGATATCGTCGCGACGCTGCGCTACCTGCTGTCCCTCGCTGCCGGCGAGCAGGGCTTCAAGGTCGACGACATCGACCACTTTGGCAACCGCCGCATCCGCACCGTCGGCGAGCTCGTCGCCAACCAGTTCCGTATCGGCATGAGCCGTATGGAGCGCGTCGTCCGTGAGCGCATGAGCTCCCAGGACATCGACGAGATCACCCCGCAGTCGCTCATCAACATCCGTCCGATTGTGGCCTCTATCAAGGAGTTCTTCGGTTCCTCGCAGCTCTCGCAGTTCATGGACCAGGCAAACCCCCTGACCGGTCTGACCCACAAGCGCCGTCTGTCCGCACTCGGCCCCGGCGGTCTTGCCGGCCACAAGTCGGGCTCCAGCCGCCGCACCAACGTGCCGACGGCCGTCCGCGACGTTCACAACTCGCACTACAGCCGCATGTGCCCGATCGAGACCCCCGAAGGCCCCAACATCGGCCTGATCTCCTATCTG
>CALFGH010000210.1 GCA_937958315.1 uncultured Collinsella sp.
AAGGTAGCGCGCAGCGGGCGGGCGCCCACGGTGACGTGCCAGCTGTTGTCCCACCAGGCGGCGGTGACGTTTAAGGAGGGGAAGTCGGTCGCGGCCTTGCGCACGGCCTCGTAACTCGCGCGGTAATCGTGCTTGACGACCACCACGTGCTCGATCACGTCGCGCACATAGCCCATGTCCGCGAACTCGGCGAGCGGCACGCGGCCGGCACCCGTCAGCTCAACATAGGAATCGAGCGCCAAAAAGGCCGAGAGCACGTCCGAGAAACCAAAGCGACCGTAGATGCTGCCGCCCACCGTTGCGGTGTTGCGCAGCTGCACGCCCACAATATCGTGGACGGCGAACTCAAAGACATGGTTGACAAGCGCGTTGAGCTCGGCATGGCGCTCGAGCTGGCGCAGCGTGCACATGGCACCGATGCGAAACTCGGTCTCGGTCTCCTCGATCTGATCGAGTCCGCAGGCCGAAAGGTCAATCGCCGTCGCCACGCGACGCGAACCCAGGCGCATCCAGATGCCACCGCCCACAATCTTGTTGTTGCGGTTCTTCTGTAAGAGCTCATAGGCTTCGGCCGCGTTTCCAACACGGACGTAGGTACCGAACTTGAGCACGTTCTCCCCCATCTCTTCACTTGTCCAGTACTTTTAAGTGTACCAAACGAGGGGCCGCACACCGTTTTAGGACAAAATCCACCCACCCATCCATAACTTGCGGTGGAATAGTTCCTGTTTTATGGCTCAGAAACCCAAAAGGGGGTGCGGACGATTTCTTGGACCGCGCCTAGGCGTATCCAAGCTTCCTGCGGTACTCCATCGGGCTGAGCCACCCGAGGGACTTCTTGATCCGCTCCTCACGATAGTATACGAGGTAGGCCTCGAGCCTGCCCATGAACTCCCCGGCCGTCACGCCCTCCCAGTCCCTGTAGTGGAAGAACTCGTTCTTGAGGCGGCCGAAGAAGCCCTCGCAGGCCGAGTTGTCCGGGCTGCAGCCCTTCGCGGACATGCTCCTGGCCAGCCCGTTCTCCTCGCAGATCCCGATCCACTCCGGCCAGCGGTAGTGGCCGCCGCGGTCCGAGTGGATCGTCGTGCG
>CALFGH010000211.1 GCA_937958315.1 uncultured Collinsella sp.
ACAAGCGCGGCATGGTGCCTTAGCACCCAAGTTCATTAGTTTGCTCGAGCACGCTTTTGAGAACAGTTTAGTATAACTATTTGGTCAACAATGGCTAACTTTTTGGAAACTATGGGGATGGACTCAATATGACAAAGGGACTGTCCCTTTGTCATATTCCTACAGCTGCCAGGCAGCCGCTTCCTTTTGCAGCGCAACCATGCGGGCGAATTCTCCACCTGCCGCCTTGAGCTGCGCCGGAGTTCCCTGTTCGGCAACCACGCCATCCTTGAGCACGACGATTTTGTCGGCATTTTCCACCGTACGCATACGGTGGGCAATAACGATAACCGTCTTACCTGCGAGCAGACGGGAGAGTGCCTGCTGTACCACGGTCTCGTTCTCCACGTCCAAGCTCGCCGTCGCCTCGTCCAACAGCACGATGGGCGCATCTTTGAGCAGCGCGCGGGCGATAGAGATGCGCTGGCGCTCACCGCCGGACAGCTTGGAGCCGTTCTCGCCGATCATGGTGTCGTAGCCCTGCGGCATACGGCTCACAAACTCGTCGCAGTTGGCGGCACGCGCAGCCGCAAGCACTTCCTCATCGGTGGCATCACGACGCCCGAGGCGGATGTTTCCCATCGCCGTGTCGTCAAAGAGCAGCACGTCTTGGAACACGATGGCGTAATCACGCAGCAGTACCTCGGGATCGACGCCCGCAACATCCACACCGCCCACGGTAACCTTGCCAGCAGTGGCATCCCAAAAGCGCGCGGCCAGGCGGCTCACCGTTGACTTACCGGAACCCGAAGGACCGACCAGCGCCGTAACTTCGCCTTCCTTGGCGGTAAAGCTCACATCGGTAAGAACTTTCTCGCCGGCGCGGCCGTCCTCGCCCGCACCATAGCCAAATGCCACGTGATCGAACACCACATCGTGGCCCACGGGCTCAAATTTCTCGCTGCCCCGCGCCACAGGCTCTTCCATGATGGAACGCATGCGCTTGGCAGAGGACTCGGCGACAAACAGCTCGGACATTAACATTAACGCCTGGTCAAAGGGTGCATAGATACGGCTCACCATAAGCAGGAAGGCAAACATCACCAAAAAGTCGACCTGCCCGGAGGCGACCATCGCGGCACCCGTGACCAGCGTGGTGGCAATGCCCAGACGCAGGATGGCAAAGGCGGAGTTGACCAAAAGCCCGTTAGCGAGCTCGCCCTTGGTGGTCTCGCGCTCCTCGGCATCGATCACGGCGCCGAGTCCCTCAAGATAATAGGCCTCCTGGTTGGTGGCGCGGATCTCGCGAACGCAGTCGAGCGTCTCTT
>CALFGH010000212.1 GCA_937958315.1 uncultured Collinsella sp.
GGCCCTTGCGGCCTAGTCGCTATTTAGGGCGTCCAAGATTTGGGGCGCAGTTCAATGGGAGATCGGGCTTTCGAGGCTCAGTTAAACCAAACCAACGCAGTCAAACGACCAGCGCTTACATCTGCTCGGGGGCAGAAACACCAACGAGGGTAAGCACCAGGGCGAGCGTCACACGGACGGCGTCGCAGGCGGCCAAACGGGCGCGCGAGAGCTCAGGGTCGACGGGACGGCCCTCGCTCGGAAGGACCTGGCAGGCGGCGTAGAAGCTGTGGAAGTCGCCGGCGAGCTCCTCGGCAAAGTGAGTCAGGCGGAACGGGGCGCGATCGCGAGCGCAGCTACCGATGAGGTCGGTGAGCTCGTTGAGCTTACGCGAAAGGGCAAGTTCGGTCGGGTCGGTCAGCAGCGAGTAATCGACGTTCTCGCCAATAGCCTTCTCGGCGACGGCCTTCATGCCCATCTCGGCGGCCTGCTCGGCGGTAACGTCTGCGGCACGACGCAGGATGGAGCACACGCGAGCGTGAGCGTACTGCACGTAGTACACCGGGTTGGAGTTGTCGCGCTTCTTGACGGCCTCAATGTCGAAGTCGACCATCTGGTTGGAGCTCTTGGAGATGAGCGTGTAGCGAGCAGCGTCGGAGCCGACCTCGTCGACGAGCTCCTGCAGGGTCACCATGGTGCCCTTGCGCTTGGACATACGGACGGGCTTGCCGTTGCGCAGCAGGTTGACGAGCTGGCCCAGCAGAACCTCAAACTTGCCGGGATAGCCAAGAGCGTCGCAGACGCAGCGGACGCGGTCGATGTAGCCGTGGTGGTCGGCGCCCCAGATGTCGATGACGTGGTCGACGCGCTGGAACTTATCCCAGTGATAGGCAACGTCGGAGGCGAAGTAGGTGTACTCGCCATCGGACTTGATCAGGACGCGGTCCTTGTCGTCGCCCAGGTCGGTGGAGCGGAACCACAGGGCGCCGTCCTTGGTGTAGAGGTAGCCCATCTTGTCGAGCTTCTCAAAAGCGCGGTCGACGGCGGAGGTGCCGGCGGTTTCGCCCTCGGTGTCCTTCACATACAGCGAGCGCTCGGAGAACCAACGATCGAAGTCGCAGTTGACGGCATGGCAAAGGTCGCGCATGTTGTCGACCATCTTCACGTAGCCGCGCTCACGGAAGCTCTCCATGCGCTCCTGCGGATCGGCGTTGACCCACTTATCGCCGTCGGTGCGCCAGAACTCGGCAGCCTCGTCGATGATGTAGTCGCCGCCGTAGGAGTCCTTGCCCAGAGTCTCGGCAAAGTTGTCCTGATACGGATGGGTCTCGGGATGCTCGTCGCTCTCGTCGGCAACAAAGGCGTCGCGGTCGGCGATCAGAAGCTTGTGAGCCTCGTCGATATCCACGCCCTGCTTGGCGATGATGTCGGCAAGCTGCATATAGCGCGTGCTGATGGAGTTACCGAAGGTATTCATCTGAGAGCCGTGGTCGTTGATGTAGAACTCACGCTGGATGTCGTAACCGGCGTGGTCCATCACACGACAAAGGGAGTCGCCCAGAGCGGCCCAGCGACCATGACCGATGTGCATGGGGCCGACGGGGTTGGCGGAGACGAACTCGACCTGGGTCTTCAGGCCGCCACCGACGTTGGACTTAGCGAAGTCCATACCCTTCTCGCGGGCCTCGCCAAAGATGGCGTTCTTGACGGCGACGGAGAGGTAGAAGTTGATGAAGCCAGGACCGGCGATCTCGACCTTCTCGATCGCGGGGTCCTCGGGCATATGGGCAACGACGGCCTCGGCGATCTTGCGCGGGGCGCAGTGAGCCAGCTTGGCGGACTTCAGGGCCATGGTGGAGGTCCACTCGCCATGAGAAGTATCAGCCGGTCGCTCGATAGCGCAATCGTCAAGTTCAAATGCGGAAAGGTCGCCGGCCTCCTGGGCCGCAGCAAGCGCAGCGCGTACCAGCTCTTCAATCTTCTCGGGCATAGATCCTCCTTGTGTTAAAGCCCCCGAGCTCTTGGTCACTCGTAGGGCAAAAGCCAGAGTTTGTAGCACTCTATCACAAGCGGTAACTACTGTCGCAGGGTAAAGCTAATAGATATTGCATATGCACAAAAATGACTACCGCTCTTGCGCGGCGGTACAAAGTTGGCGGTTTGCCTGCTGTTTATACACGTTCTAGAAATGCATAAACGTATGAATAAGTCGTTCTATTTATCGAATACTCTTACCTATCGGAGTTGTGTGCTTTTCCTGCATAAAGTGATGGTTTGCGCACGTCAACGTGGTATTCTTAACATACGTAAATTCGTATAAGTTGGAGGTAGCATGTTCTCAATCGGTCAACACGTCATTCATCCGGGTCAGGGAGTCTGCACCGTCGTCGGCTTTAGGGACGACACACCGCAGCCCATGTTGTTGCTCGAGACCAAGCAGGGACATGCGCAGACGATTCTCATGTACCCCGTGGCGCAGGCCGACCGTCTGCATGCCGCTATCTCCCAGCAAGATGCAGAGCACCTGCTGAGCCACTACGATGAGCTGGAGTGCGACACCTTTACCGAGCGCAATAGCTCGCTCGAGGAGACGCACTTTAAGCAGCAGCTCAAGCTGGGCGCGCCCGAGACGGTTCGCGTGGCAAAAACCATGATGCACCGTATTCGCCAGGCCGAGGAAGCAGATAAAAAGCCCAGCTCCTACTACATGCGCGTACTCAAGGAAGCCAAGCGCCGCTCCATCGAGGAGTTCGCCGTGGCCCTGGGCGTCACCGAAGAGGCCGCCGAAGCCCGCCTAGCCCAAGCCGCCCTCAACTAACCTGCCCACGCCAAAACCACCACAAAGGGGACAGGCACCTTTGTGGTGGTTTTTTCGTTCTAGTCGTTCTAGTAGTATTCATTCTTAGCGATACCTACGAACACAAGGAGTCTTTTATGGCAGAGCTGCTTTCCGCCGGAATCACCCGCGACCGTGCGTTCGAATTGCTCAACGAGCACAACAAGGACCCGTTCCACATCACCCACGGCGAAACGGTCGAGGGCACCATGCGCTACTTTGCGCGCGAGTTCGACCCCGAGAACGAGGAGTTTTGGGGCATCGTCGGCCTGCTACACGACCTGGATTGGGAGGAACATGAGGACGACCCCATGAACCACACTATCTATGCGGCCGAGATTCTTGAGGGCGAGGGCGCATCGCCTGAGCTCATCCGCGCCATCCAGACGCACACGTCCGATTTCAACTCTTCGCTGCCCAAGCCCGAGCTGCAGATGGAAAAGATCCTGTTTGCCTGCGACGAGCTCACCGGCCTGATCGGTGCTGCCGTGATCATGCGTCCGAGCAAAAGCGTCATGGACTTTACGACTAAGTCGCTCAAGAAAAAGTTCAAGGACAAGCGCTTTGCCGCCGGCTGCTCGCGCGACGTGATTTCGCAGGGCGCCGAGATGCTGGGCTGGGAGCTCCCCGAGCTCTTCGACCGCACCATCGCAGCAATGCAGTCCTTCGCCCCCGACCGCGACACCTTCCAGGCCTAACCGCCCACGCCACCTATAACCACCACAAAGGGGACAGGCACCTTTGTGGTGGTTTTTCGTTTGCGAGAGGTTTAGGGGCGAACCTGACCGGTGCCGCGGAGCTTGTATTTGTAGGTGGTGAGGGCCTCGGCAGCAAAGGGTCCGCGGGCGTGGAGCTTTTGGGTCGAGATGCCGATCTCGGCGCCCAGGCCAAACTCGCCGCCGTCGGTGAAGCGCGTGCTGGCGTTGGCGTACACGGCCGAGGCATCGACCGCATCCAGGAAGCGCTCGCAAGCATCCGTGTCCTCGGCAACGATGGCCTCGGAGTGCATCGTGCCGTAGCGGTTGATGTGTGCGATGGCCTCGTCCTCGTTTGCCACGACCTTCACGCTCATCTCGAGCGCCAGGTACTCGCGGCCCCAGTCTTCCTCGGTCGCGGCAACGTAGTCGTCGCCCTCGGCAAGACCGGCATCGGCGCATGCGGCGCACGTGGCCTCGTCACCGTGAATCAGTACACCGTGATCGTGCAGCACGGCCACGACCGCAGGCAAAAACGAATCTGCCACGGCACGATCGACCAGCAGCGACTCGGCGGCATTGCACACGCCCACACGCTGGGTCTTGGCGTTGACGATAATATTGAGCGCTTTATCGAAGTCGGCGGATTCATGCACGTAGATGTGGCAATTGCCCGTGCCCGTCTCGATCACCGGAACGAGCGATTCGCGCACGCAGCGCTGGATCAGGCCCGCACCGCCACGCGGAATGAGCACATCGACGATGCCGCGGAGCTTCATGAGCTCGCCGGTGGCCTCGCGGTCGGTAGACTCGATCATCGAGACGGCCTCGCGCGGGAAGCCTTGCGCCTCCAGAGTATCGGCCAGCAGTTCGGCAATCATGGCGCACGAGTGATAGGCCAGCGAACCGCCGCGCAGGATGCAGGCGTTACCGGTGCGGATGCAGATGCCCGCTGCGTCGGCCGTCACGTTGGGGCGTGCCTCGTAGACCATGGCAACCAGACCTAGCGGCACACTCACGCGGGTCAGGTCCACGCCGCTCGCAAGCACGCGATGGTCAAGCACGCGGCCCACGGGATCGGGCAGCTCAGCGAG
>CALFGH010000213.1 GCA_937958315.1 uncultured Collinsella sp.
CCCTTGCCGGCGGCGCCACCGTGCGGCTTGCCGCCCTTCTTGCCGGTGCCATGCCCACCGCCAGCAGATGTCTCGCCCGGGCGCGGAGGCACGGGGCGAATCAAGCAATGCTTGGTGTAGCCGATCAGGTCACGACGCCCGGCCTTTTCCAGTGCCTCGCGCACGAGCTTGTAGTTCTCGGGCTTGCGATACTGGATGAGCGCGCGCTGCATGGCCTTCTCGTGCGGGTCGCGCGCCACATAGATCGGCTGCATGGTGCGCGGGTCCACGCCGGTGTAGTACATGCACGTCGACATGGTGGACGGCGTGGGGTAGAAGTCTTGCACCTGCTCGGGCATGTAGCCCATGTCTCGCACGGCTTCGGCAAGGTCCACGGCTTCCTTCATGGTTGAACCGGGGTGGCTCGAGATCAGATACGGCACCACATATTGTTTAAGACCGTATTCGCGGTTCAGGCGTTCAAATTTACGGCAGAACGCATCGTAGACGGCGCGGCTCGGCTTGCCCATCACAGACAGCACGGCATCGCTCACGTGCTCGGGCGCTACGCGCAGCTGGCCCGAGACATGGTGTTCCAGCAGCTCGCGCAAAAACTCGTCCGAGGCATCAGCCATGGTGTAGTCGAAGCGGATGCCGCTGCGCACGAAGACCTTTTTGACGCCCGGCAGCTGACGCAGGTCGCGCAGCAGCTTCGTGTAGCCGCTTTCGTCGACCACCATGTTCTTGCACACGCTCGGCCACAGGCAGCGCTTGTTCTTGCACACGCCGTGCTTGAGCTGCTTGTCGCAGGCAGGGCGGCTAAAGTTGGCCGTCGGTCCGCCCACGTCGTTGATGTATCCCTTAAACTCGGGGTCGTGCGTGAGTAGCTCGGCCTCGCGCATGATCGAGTCGTGGCTGCGCATCTGCAGCACGCGGCCCTGGTGGAAGGTGAGGGCGCAAAACGAGCACTCGCCAAAACAGCCGCGGTTGGAGCTAATTGAAAACTTGATCTCGGCAAAGGCCGGCACGCCGCCCGCTGCGTCGTAGTCGGGATGCCAATCGCGTGCGTAGGGGAGTTCGGCAACCTCGTCCATCTCATCGGTGGTGAGTGTCGCCGATGGCGGGTTCTGCACCACATAGACGCTGTTGGGGTAGGGCTCTACCAGGCGATGCCCGGTGATGGGGTCCATATTCTGCTGCTGCACGTTAAAGCTGCGCGCGTAGTTGAGCTTGTCGGCGGCAAGGTCGTCCCAGCTGGGCAACAGGTCGTAGTCGTAGACCTCGTCGAGCGAGCCTGTGCGGTAGACGGTGCCGTTGATATAGGTGATCTGATCGACGGGCAGTCCCGCGTCGAGCGCGTCGGCGATCTCGACGATCGCGTGCTCGCCCATGCCGTAGATGAGGATGTCGGCGCCCGAGTCGAGCAGTACCGAGCGCTTGAGCTTGTCCTGCCAGTAGTCGTAGTGGGCCAGGCGACGCAGGCTTGCCTCGATGCCGCCGATAATGATGGGAGCGTCCTTGAACGTCTGGCGAATGAGGTTGCCGTAGACCGTGACGGCACGATTGGGACGGCGCCCCTCCTCGCCACCGGGGGTATAGGCGTCGGTGTGGCGGCGGTGCTTGGTCACCGAATAGTGGTTGACCATGGAGTCCATGTTGCCGGCACTGACGAGAAAGCCCAGGCGAGGCTCGCCGAGCACCGTGATGCTGGCGGGGTCAGTCCAGTCGGGTTGGCAGATAATGCCCACTTTGTAGCCGTGTGCGTCGAGCACGCGGCTGACGATGGCCATACCAAAGCTAGGGTGGTCCACGTAGGCGTCGCCGCAGATGTAGACAAAGTCGCACTGGTCCCAGCCGCGCGCATCCATGTCGGCGCGGCTGACGGGGAGGAACTTATCGCGGCCCGGTCGCCAGGGACGGGTGGGCGC
>CALFGH010000214.1 GCA_937958315.1 uncultured Collinsella sp.
GTGCAATCGAAGACCGAAAGCTCGGAGCCGTTGAACTTGGTGGTGAACTGCGTAACAGCGAGCAGCAGCATGCTGCACTGGGCGGCAACCATGGTGGAGCCGTCGTTGAGCACCTTGCCGGCGGGCATGCGACGGTTCATGGACGCCGTGAAGTTCTTGGCAGTGGTGCCGGCAACCATGATGCCCATGACGCCCATGGTGAAGTTGTACAGCTTGTTGCACCAGTCGATGAGCGGCTGGGGCAGCGTGATGCCAACTACGCCAGGAAGGGTGGCGATCAACAGAAAGATCGAAGAGGTGAGGACGATGGGCATGCACCCAAGGAATCCGTCCTTGATGGCCTGGAGGTAGACGTTCCTCGAGATCTTCTCAAAGAACGGTTGATGCTTTTCGAGCATCTTTACGATGGCGTCCATAGAGCTCCTTTGCTACTTGATGCGCGATGCATGTGGATGGAACTGGTCGTCGATGGATGGTCAGGACTGCCCGGAAACCTTCCTGCTTAAGGAAGGCATTGCGAAATGACAACGTTGTCATTTCGTTAATGACAACGTAAGACATTTTTGGAAGAGCAACAAGGATATACGGGTGAGCGGTCGATATTGTCCGGTAAACGGTTGATTTATCAGTCAGGCAGGTAGTGTATGCTAGAACGCAAAAAGCAAGCGATAGAGAACCGACTGGAGAAGTAGTGGCAACGATGGACAAGAAAAATGTCTCAATGAATGATGTGGCAGTTGCCGCGGGTGTTTCTCTCAAGACGGTTTCGCGTGTGATCAACGAGCCCGGTAGCGTGCGAGAGTCGACACGCGATAAGGTTCATTCGGCCATGGAGGCGCTCGGGTTTCGAACCAACTTTGCCGCGCGTTCGCTCAAGTTGGGCCGTTACGGGTGCATCGGCGTCGTGCTGTTCCACTTGTCGGGCGGTGCCGTGGACATGATCGACGGTATCGCCGATGCCGCCGAAGAGCGAGGCTTTGCTCTTACGATGATCAAAAAGCGGGCGGGGGAGAAGATGACCCTTGCCGAAGCGGCGCGTAGGATGTCGCAGCTGCCTGTTGATGGCATGATCTTCAACCTGCGTCAGATGGTCGATGACTTTGATACTTTTGAGGCACCGAAAGACCTCAAGACGGTGATTATCACACCGATGGAACATCCTACCTGCTC
>CALFGH010000215.1 GCA_937958315.1 uncultured Collinsella sp.
TGCGGGCGCCACCGCCACGGACGAGGCCGAGGGCTGCGGCAACTGCAGCAACTGCCTTACGCAGTTCGAGGTCGAGGACGTCACCGATATGGCCCGCGCCGCTGTGCGCTATGTGGCCACGCGACCCATGCGCTTTGGCAAGTCGCTCATCGCCGACGTGCTCCACGGCGGCAACACCGAGCGCATTCGCCAGATGCATCTGGACGAGGACCGCGGCTATGGTGAGCTGTCGAGCGAATCGGTCGGGCGTATCAAGGACATCATCGGCCAGCTGTGCGGCCGCGGTTATCTGGCTACCTCGCAGGGGCAGTACCCGGTCGTGGGGCTGGGCCCGCGTGCCGCCGAGGTCGAGGATGAGGCGTTTGCCTTTACCGTTAAGCGTCGTGCGTCCAAGCACAAGGCCTCGGCCCGTGCCCGCCGCGCGGTGGATCTGCTGCGTGAGGAGGCCGAGCTAGATCAGCGCCCGCGCGTGGGTGACGATGCCGAGCTGTTCGAGCGCCTGCGTGCCCTGCGCAAGGAGATTTCGACCGAGCTGGAGATGGCGCCGTACATGGTCTTCTCTGACAAGGCCCTGCGCGGCCTGTGCCGCCTACGACCTCAGACACGCGACGAGCTTATCCAGGTCAACGGTATTGGCGAGAAAAAGGCCGATGCCTTTGGCGAGCAGTTTATGGCGGCGATTGAAGAGTTTGAGTCCGAGCATGCACGGGATGGAGCGTAATGATGGCATCCGACGATAAAACCGAGCGCACTGAGGTGTCCGCCGTGCCGCTGTACCAGCAGGTTATGGACGACCTAAAGGGCGAGATCGCGCGCGGCGTGTACGCATCCGGCTCGCGCATTCCTTCCGAGATGGAGCTCGCGAAGTACTACGGCGTGGGACGCATCACCGTGCGCCGCGCCGTCGAGGAGCTGTCGCGCGCGGGGTATCTCAACCGCCAGCAGGGGAGGGGCACGTTTGTGTGTGCGCCCAAGCTCAAACGCAAGATTGTCCAGAAGGGTGACGTTCAGAGCTTTTCCGAGGGTTGCGCTGCCAACGACATGGTGGCCGGAGCACGTCTGGTGTCGCGCACGGTGGTTGCGGCGACGCGCGAGGACGCGGCGTTTTTTGGGGTGGAACCCGGCTGCGAGCTCATCGTGGTCGAGCGCGTGCGCACGGCAGATGGCGTGCCCGTCATGCTCGAGAACAACGCCTTTGTGCTGGCCGACCATCCCTATCTGCAGACGCTTGCCGACAAGGACCTCACGGACAATTCCATCTTTGCGCTCGTTGCCGAGCATTCGGGCCGTTCGCCGCTCAAGTCCGACCCCTGTACGGTGGAGATTGCGCTTGCCGATGCTCAGGCAGCCCCGCTGTTGGAGGTGCCGGTCGGCGAGCCGCTGTTTTATATGGAGGCGTACTTTACCGATGCGGACGGACGGCCCTTGCTGCTCGGACGCCAAAAGATCGTGGGCTCGCGCTACGTGTTCGACATCTAACGTCCACAGATAGAACGATATAGAACAAATTTGGTGAAATGGCTTAACGGGCGTCGTCATGCGTGCTATAAATAGGACAACATAGGACGACCGCAGGTACGAGCTGTCGTCGTTCAAAGCCGCCACACAAGGAGGAACATCACCGTGAACGCACATGATCTGGTTCAGGAAATTATCGAGCGCAAGGGCAAGATTGAGAACGTCTTTTGGATCGCCTGCGGCGGTTCGATGATCGACCTGATGCCGGCCAACGAGCTGCTCAAGCGCGAGGCCACCACGTTTACCTCGACGGTCTACACGGCACGCGAGTTTTGCCTGATGGCTCCCAAGAGTCTTGGCGAGAAGTCACTCGTCATCGCCTGCAGCCACAGCGGCAACACGCAGGAGGTCGTCGACGGCTGCGAGATGGCGCTGGCCGCCGGCGCCGAGGTTGTCGCCCTCACCGACTGCGAGGGCTCCAAGATCGATAACGGCAAGTGGACCACCTGGGTCTATCCGTGGGGCGAAGGCGTGCCGCAGGCCGAGGTGCCGCAGGGCATCGGCGCCCTGATGGCTGCCGAGCTGCTCGACCAGCAAGAGGGTTACGAGGCGCTTGCCGACATGTACGCTGGCCTCAAGCAGATGGATGCGCTGCTGCCCGCTGCCCGCGAGAAGGTCAACGCCGAGCTGGGCGATCGCTTTGCCGAGCTCTGCCAGCAGCACAAGTTCTTCTATATCCTGGGTTCCGGCCCCAACTTTAGCCAGACCTACGCTATGGCCATCTGCTCGCTCATGGAGATGCAGTGGCAGCACTGCTGCTACATCCACTCCGGCGAGTACTTCCACGGCCCGTTCGAAGCCACCGAGCCCGGCGTGTTCTACTTTGTACAGCTCGGATCGGGCGAGTGCCGCCCCATGGAGGAACGTGCACTTGCATTCCTCAACACGCACACCGATACGGTCATGGTGCTCGATGCGCTCGAGTACGGTGTGGGCGACGTGCCTGCCAGCGTGCGTTCGTTCCTGGAGCCGATCTTCTTCTACAACATGAGCTGCGAGCTGCGCGCCGCCCGCGGCAAGGTGTTCGACCACAGCCCCGAGGTTCGTCGCTACATGGGTATCGAGCAGTACTAATCGAGCGGTATTAAGTTACCGGGGTAACAACTTCTCACGTCGGGGCCTACGCTAAGCGTAGGCCCCGTTTGCGTTGCGATGACCGGTTTTGTTTGTTGGAAAACGAAGTCAAATACTTTTCCCGAGAAGTGAACGACCTATTTTGGACCCTCGAAGCATCGACACTTTTTGGCGCCAAAACCGCAGGAAAATCTCAATGAAACTGCAGGAAATGGCTCCCATAAAGTGTCGATGCTCCGGGGGCTCGATTTTGCTCGTTCACTTCTCGGGAAAAGTATTAGACCTAAATGTGCGAGGGTGTTGCATGAGCAAAAAAAGCGGGCCG
>CALFGH010000216.1 GCA_937958315.1 uncultured Collinsella sp.
CGACCACCAGGGCAAGCGTCGGCGTCTGCACGCGGCCGGCAGAGCGCACGTTGCCAAAGCCGCCAAACTTGGCGAGCGTCAGGTAGCGCGTGAGCACCGCACCCCAAATGAGGTCGATGTGCTGACGGCTCTCGCCCGCGTCGGCCAGGTTCTGGTCGAGCGAGACGAGATTATCGAAGGCCTGCGTGATCTCGGCCTTGGTAAACGAAGAATACTGGGCGCGGGCGACCGGCAGGTCGGGCGCAACCTCGCGCACCTTGTTGAGGGCGTCCGAACCGATCAGCTCGCCCTCGCGATCGAAGTCCGTGGCGATGATGACGCTGTCGGACTTCTTGGCAAGGTTCTTGAGCGAGCGAATGAGCTCTTTCTCGGCCGGCAACTTAATGACGGGCGCCCAGGTGAGATAGGGCAGGCTCTCGAGCTTCCAGCCCTTGATGGAGATGCCATCGGCAAGAAACGGCTTGCGCTTGGTATCGTAGGGCGGACGCGCCAGGCCATCGGGTATGTCGGCCGGCAGCATCTCGCCGTCCTCGGTGACCGAATACCAGCCCAGCTTTTTATCGAACAGCACACTGTCGCAAAAATCGGGCGCAAGGATGTGACCGGCAAGGCCGATCGTCACGCACTCCTCGCCCTTCCACTCAAAACGGTAGATGGCGGTGTTGTACACCTTGTCCTTTTTGGGCTTGCCCGTGGACAGACGCTCGGCGATCTGACGCGCGGCGTCGTTTTTCTCGGCGATGATGAGCTTCAAAAGAGGCTCCTATCTCGTATCTCTGCGGCTACGCCCGCCCGTATGGCGGCCGACTTACGCCCTTGCTTGCTCAATCTGCCCGATGAGCCAATCGCACCAGGCATCCATGCCCTCGCCCTTGCGCGCGCTCACGGCAAACCGCGGCGCCTGCGGATTGAGGTCATCGAGTGTCTTAGTATACCTATCCATGTCAAAATCGAAAGCCGGGGCCACGTCAACCTTGTTGAGCAGCTGCGCGCCGGCGTGTTGGAAGATGCCCGGGTACTTGATGGGCTTGTCGTCGCCCTCGGGCACCGAGAGGATCATGATGGACAGGTTCTCGCCCAGGTCAAAGTCGACTGGGCAGACCAGGTTGCCCACATTTTCGATAAAGATGACGTCGATGTTATCGAGCCCAACGGCCTGGTCGAACGCGTCAACGGCTTCCATGATCATGTTGCCCTCGAGGTGGCACAGGCCGCCCGTGTTGATCTGGATGGCAGGCATGCCGGCTTCCTTCATGGTGATGGCGTCGACGTCCGAGGCGATATCGCCTTCGATGACGGCGCAGCGCAAGCCGGCCTTGTCGCGCAGGCGCTCGTTGGTGCCCAGAATCGTTGTTGTCTTACCCGAGCCGGGGCTCGACAAGACGTTGATCACGTAGGTGTTTGTCTCATTAAATCGCTGACGCAGCTGATCTGCCAGGCGCTCGTTGCGCGACAGGATCGGCGACGCGATATCAATCGTTTTCTCGGCCATACTCGGCGCTCCTTACTTCTACCATTTATACCCCGTCCCCAGTGGCTGGCGGGTTAATCGTCGGGGGTTTCGATTTCGATACTGGCGATGTCGAGCTCGCGGCCGTGCAGCAGGCGCACGTTGGCGCCGCCACACTGGGGACAGCGGCAATGGAAGCGGTCGTGCTCAAAGACCTCGCCGCAGTCCAGACACTCGCTTTGTGGATGGACCTCCTCCACGGCAAGCTCGCAGCCGCGCGTGAGCGGGTCCTCGTCGCGAAATGTCTCCCACGCAAAGTCGAGTGCTTCGCGCACGACCTCGGTCATATCCCCGATACGCAGCGTTACCAAAACGGCGCGCGAGGCCCCCGCCCCACGCGCCGCGCGAATCACTGTATCGAGTATGCCGTTGACAATGCCAACCTCGTGCATACCGATTTACTCCTCGTCGTCCTCATCGTCCGAGAACAGGTCCAGACGACTCACAAACAGGCCCTCCTTGCCCTCGCGCGCGGTAATGACCACGCGAGCGATGGCAAGCGAAATCTCGTAGAGCGAGAGCAGAGCGCCATACATGAGGCCCAGCGTAACGGGCGAGCCGTCGGGCGTGATCACAGCCGAACCCACGAGCAGGCCCACGTACACGTAGCGCCAGGCGCTGCGGAAGGCCGCGTAGGACACGATGTGGAAAACAGACAGGTAGAAGATGATGAGCGGCAACTCAAACGCCACACCAAAGCCGATCATAAAGAGCAGCTCCATGTTGACGTAGTTCTCCAGGTCGGGCAGCGCCGTAGCGACGGCCGAGGTCTCGCCGATGAGCCACTCAAAGCCTGCAGGGATGATGATGAAGTAGCAAAAGATAGCGCCCAGGAAGAACAACACCGTCGAGGCGAGCACCGTGGGCACGACCCACTTGCGCTCGTTGGGGCGAAGCGCCGGCAAGAAAAACGCCAAGATCTGCCAGATGATCATGGGCGTGCACATGACAACGGCCATCTTGATGGCCAGCGAGAAGCGCAAGCCAAAGCCGCCGAGCGTGGTAGTGATGTAGAACTTACCGTCCGGCACAAAGGAGCGGATGGGATCTTCCAGGATGTCGAGCACCACAGGCGTGGCGAAATACAGCACGATAGCGGCGGCGAACACCGACACGACCACGATGGTCAGGCGGCGACGGAGCTCTCCCAGGTGATCGAAGAGCGGCATACGCGCAGGTCCGATAGGCATTACTCATCGCCTCCCTTCGGGGCGTCGGCGGCAGCGGCGTCGTCCTCGGCCTCGAGCTCGCGAGCGAGCTGGTCGACGACAGCCTTGCGCTTACGGGGACGACGGGCGTAGAGGTCAGCTGTCGTGGGCTCTGCCGGCTCGGGCTC
>CALFGH010000217.1 GCA_937958315.1 uncultured Collinsella sp.
AGGCCCTCGCCCGAGGGCCACCACAGGCCTCGCTCCACGCAGCGCGCCGTCTCGTCCTCACCCAGCAGCTTGCCATAACGCACGAGACCGTCACCAGTCAGCTGAACCTGATCCCAGCCCGCGGTCTGACGCCACTCATCAAGCGCCACGGCGGCCTTGACCACGCGCTCGCGCTGAAACAGACGCTCGGGACCCTCATCCCCCAGCACATACAGCGCCGGGTACACCTCGCCACGCATGGCGTCGGCAAGAACGCCAAGCTTGCCGCGTACGCCGGCCTTCCATGCTGTCCAGGCGCAAGCGTCAAGTGTCGACACGCCGAGCAACGGCACGTTGGCGCCGCGTGCTAGACCCTTTGCGGTGGAGATGCCGATACGCACGCCCGTAAACGAACCCGGGCCGCGGCCGACCACATAACGGCCGACGTCGCTGCGATCCAGGCCGGTCTGCTTCAGTACGCCATCAACAGTATTCACGAGTTCCACGTTGGCATGGCGGCGACACAGATGGTCCCCACTTACCAGCTTTGCCTCGCCTGTCTGCACATCAATCCAGCTTGCCGCGCAGGCAAGCATGTCGGTCGATGTGTCAAGCGCCACCACCAGCGCGTTGTCGTTATGCAAGCTCATCTTGTACAGCCTTATCTATCAAATGGGAAAGCTCATTCGCGCGCTCGCCGTGCGCCTCGAGCGTTATCGTTCGCACGTCGCTGTCGTCCTCATCGCGCTTAAGCGTCACCGAAAGATACTCATCTGTCAGTTCATCCTGAAACTGCTCGCCCCATTCCAGCAGGCAAACACCCTCATAGCCCAGCACGTCAAAAATGCCCGTATCCTCAAGCTCGTAGGCATGCTCCAGGCGATACAGATCAAAATGGAACAGCGGAATACGTCCCTGGTCATGAACGGCCATGAGCGCGAACGTAGGGCTCGTGACCATATGCTCATCGCCCAGAGCGCGCGAGACGCCCTTGGTAAAGTGGGTTTTTCCCACACCCAAGCCACCGGTCAAAATCAGCACATCGCCATCTTCTAGACACGGTGCGACCAGTTCGCCAAAGTGCTCCGTATCGGCAGTACGAGCCGTTCTGTAGGTACCTACCCCCAGGCGCTCCAGGGACATATGCGCTCCTTATTATTCCGAGGCGGTCTCCGGCGCGGGGTGCCGCTCCAGATAGTCGCCCAGCATCTTAAAGTCTTCCTCCAGCAACTCCTGCCACGCCGGATTGCGCAGCGCCGCCGCAGGATGAAACGTCGGCATCACCACAAAGTGCCCCATCTGATGGAACCTGCCGCGCAGCTTGGTAATGCCGATCTCGGTCTTGAGCACAAAGTGCGTTGCGGGATTGCCGAGCGTCACGATGATATCGGGCCAGATGCTTCGAATCTGCTCGCGCAAAAACGGTGAGCAAGCCAGCACTTCCTCGGGACGCGGATTGCGGTTTCCCGGCGGGCGACACTTAAGCACGTTGGCAATATAAACATCCTCGCGCTTAAGACCTGCCAGGGACAAAATGCCGTTGAGGTCTTCACCCGCCGCCCCCACAAAGGGTTCGCCCTGCAAATCCTCGTTGCGACCCGGTGCTTCACCAATAAACATGACGCGGGCGCGGGGATTTCCCACACCAAACACGATATTGTGACGCGACTGGTAGAGCTGGCAGAGGTGACAATCGCCCAGAACAGCCTCAATCTCCTCGAGCGCGACCTCACGTGGCGCCTGATGGGTATGGCCGGGGATGTGCATGACGCCCATAGCGGCTCCTACACGTAGACCTTGTCGAGGCGCATACCAAAGCCGCATGCGACCTCGTAGTTAATCGTTCCGCGCAGTCGCGCCATCTCGTCCATAGTAATCTCGGCATCGCCGTCGCGGCCGACAATAATCATCTCGTCACCATACTCGGCCTCGGGAATCTCGTGTGCCGGGTTGGACTGAATGGCGACCATAAACTGATCCATGCAGATATTGCCAACCTGACGCACGCGCTCGCCGCGATACAGCACGTCCATACGATTGGAAAGCGTACGCGATAGGCCGTCGGCATAACCGATCGGCAGCGTGCAGATCTGAACGCGCGTACGCGGCACGCGGTAGGTAAAACCGTAGCCCACGCCCTCGCCCATCGCAGGGTGTGCCACGCGCGTCACGCGCGCATGGACGCTCATAACGGGATCGAGCTGCATCACGCGGCCACTCAGCTCGCACGGCTGCATGCCATACAAGCCAACACCGGCGCGAATCATATCAAAATGCATCGAGGGGTCGAGCATCGATGACGGCGTATTAGCACAGTGCACGATGCCGCACTCAAAACCCGCATCCTTAATGGCCTGAACGGCCTCGGTAAAGCGCTGGCACTGCAGTTTGTAGTCCCAACCCGAAGGCTCGTCTGCCGTGGCGAAGTGCGTAAATACGCCATCGCACTGAATACCGCGATGGAAACTAATGCCACGCACAAAGTCGAGCACCTGCGTATAGTGAACGCCGATGCGGTTCATGCCCGTCTCGATGGCGAGGTGATACTTACCCACCTTGCCCGCCGCGACGGCACATTCGCCATACGCAAGAGCAAAGTCGGACGTATAGACCGAGGGCATGATATCAAACTCGAGCAACGTCGGAATAGCCTCGATAGGCGGCTCGCTAAGGATGAGGATGGGTTTCGTAATCCCGCCCTGTCGGAGCTCAACGCCCTCGCTAACCGTCGCCACGGCAAACATGTCGGCACCGGCCGAATACATAATCTTGGCGCACTCAACAGCTCCATGACCATAAGCGTCGGCTTTAACCACGCAGCACAGGCGCTGACGCGGATTCAGCAAATTCTTATAGGCCCTCGTGTTGCGGCGGAGCGCCCCGCGGTCAATCTCGACCCAGGACCAACGCGTCAAATCGGCTTTATTCATAATTAGTCATCCGACCTTTCGTCTGTGATTCCCAGATCATCGAGCGCATCCTTTGCCGCCAGCTCCATGGCGGGACCGATCAAGTCGATAAGATCGGTCGCGATAACGCTCTTCTCGCCAAACTCCGTCGCCGCGGCAAAACCGGCATAGCTATGAAGTGCGACGGCATACGAGTACAGCAGCTCCCAACGATCCATCTCGTCGCGCATAGTGGCCAGCGTGCCGGCCAGAATGCCTGCAAGGACGTCACCCGAGCCAGCGGTCGCCAACGACGCCGGGCCCGAGAGCGGCAGTAGCACACGCTCAACACCGCAAATGGCTGTCGTCGGGCCCTTAGCGATAACAACGAGGTTATCGGAACCAGCGGCCCAGACAACCTTTTGCGCAGCAGCGATCGCGGTGCCAAGGTCATTGACCTCATCGCCGGCAACGAGACGCGAAAGCTCGCGATAATGCGGCGTCATGACGAGCGGCTGCTCGCGACGATACATCTCGGGATTGCTGTCGATGCCGTCGATTGCAATCTTGGCAAGGCAGTTGAGAGCATCGGCATCCAAGATAAGCGGCACGTCGAGCTCGAGCAGGCCCGAAACCACCTGCATGGCACCGGCAGACGTCGTCATGCCGGGACCACACAGCACACAGCTGTATTTCTTGGCAATCTCACATACCGTCATGCGCGCAGCGGCACCAAAAGACCCGCGGGAATCAGATGGAATGGCAAAGACCGGAATCGAGGGGAGCGCCATGCGAATAAGGTTGGCACATGCATCTGGCGTCGCGACCGCCACATAGCCGGCACCTGCGCGGGCAGCGGACTTAGCAGCCATAATGGCGGCACCAGGATACTGCGCCGATCCAGCAACAATGAGCACCGAGCCGCGCGAGTACTTATCGATATTCGTGGGCAGCGGAGCAAAGTAGTCCACAAGGTCGCCGGGTTCCACAATCTCGGCAGCATGGTCGACATCGTCAATGACCTCATCAAGGCGGTCGTACAGGCCACCGCAGACCAGATCGCCTGCGTATTCGGGACCGTCAGCGCTGTATAGGCCAATCTTAGGAGCAATCATCGTCACCGTACGCTCGGCACGAATGCAGTCATCGTCAACCACACCCGTCTCGGCATTCAGGCCAGAGGGAACATCGATGGAGACAACACAATCGGCATTTACATTGACCGTGGGAATCCAGATTGAAAACGGCGCACGGAGATCACCGTGAAAACCAGTACCAAAAATGGCATCGACTACAACATCAGCCTTATCGATCAGCACCTCCAGCTCATCGCGAGAGGGGCCGACACACACGTGCACGTCGCGACCGGCAGTGCGGCGGGCAACATGACGAGCGAGAGCGGCAGGGATCTCATCCGGCTCAACCGGGGAGACAATACCAACATCAACGCCCTTATGCGTCAGAATGTCAGCGGCAACCCAGCCATCTCCACCATTGTTGCCAAAACCGACCAATACAAGGACGCGATCGGGGTTGAGCTTTAAAATCTCATTGGCGGCAAATTCGCCCGCCAACTCCATGAGTTCGGCCTTCGAGGTGCCCTCACGCTCGATGATATCTTCGAGGCGAACGACTTCCTCGGTACTCAAAACCGGTTTCATCTATGCTCCTAGCGCATCTTGCGGAACATCATCCAGATGTTCCGACAAAGCAGATTGTTGCAGCTGTTCGAGCTCGTCCAAGACAGAACGAGCCTCTTTAAATGTCTGAGCAACGCGCTCCTTCGTGCTCACTTTTTGTTCCTTGGGTTTAGGTCGAGCATCCTCGGTGATCGCAATGGCATTAGCGACAGCCAAGTCACCCGTCAGGGTAATAGAAAGAGCAACCTCGACAACACCCAATTCCTGAGCGATTTCGAGAGCGCGGCCCGAAAGCAGCGCTTTTGGCTTGCCGAGCTTATCGCGCGTTACAGAAACGTCTTTACGGCCGACGCCCTGGCTAAAACCGGTTCCAAGCGCCTTAAGCACCGCCTCGCGAGAAGCAAAGCGACTGGCATAGTGCGCGGCAGGGCGAGACGATGCATCGCAATACGCACGCTCTTCATCGGTAAACACACGCCGGGCAAACGCAGGCGTCTTCTCAAGGATTGATTTCATTCGGGAAATCTCGACGATATCAACGCCGATTCCGGCTTCAGCCATAATCACCTCCATGCTGCACAGACTAAGATATTGTAGCCCGTTCGCAGAAGATGCGACAAACGAGGGTCAAAAACACAGCGACAGTGGAGTGGTGGCCGCTTTTTAACACAAAAAAGGGG
>CALFGH010000218.1 GCA_937958315.1 uncultured Collinsella sp.
CGTCCCCAAGGGATCACGTGATCCGAAGGGGACGGAGGAATAGGGATCACAAACAGCGGCGGCACGTCTGGCCGAACGAGTCCCCATACCCTCGTTCGGTCAGACGCGCCACCGCTGTTTGTGTTTGTGCCGTATAATGACCGTTACCTATGACGCGATACAAAAGAAAGGTGTTTGCCCATGCAGGCACAGAAGGCGGAGGGAACCCGCGACCTTATCGGCGCCGAGATGCGCGCCTGGCAAAAGATGCAGCAGATTGCGGCCGGCGTGTTCGAGCCGTTTGGTTTTAAACCCATCGAGACGCCCGCGATCGAGCAGGTGGACGTGTTTGTCCACGGTATCGGCCAGTCGACCGACGTCGTGCGCAAGGAAATGTTCCGCGTGTTCAGCGGTGCCAACCTGGAGCGCGTCTTTACCGAGGGCACCGACACCAAACTCAAGCCCAAGCAGCGCCTGGCGCTTCGCCCCGAGGGCACGGCCGGCGTGGTGCGCGCTGTCGTCGAGAACAATCTGGTGCCCCAGGGCTCCACGCCGTTTAAGGCGTACTACGCCGAGGCCATGTTCCGCGGCGAGCGTCCCCAGAAGGGCCGCCTGCGCCAGTTCCACCAGGTGGGCATCGAGTGGCTCGGCGCTCCCGATCCGGCGGCAGACGCCGAGTGCATCATCATGCTCATGGAGTTTTACAAGCGCCTGGGCTTCGATCTTTCCAAGCTTCGTCTGCTCATTAACTCGATGGGCGACGCTCAGTGCCGTCCGGCTTACCGCGAGCAAGTCAAGCAGTTTATCCTCGATCACGCAGACGAGATGTGCGATGAGTGCCGCGAGCGCGCCGAGCTCAACCCGCTGCGTGCCTTTGACTGCAAGAACGACCACTGCCGCGAGATCATGGCCGAGGCTCCGCTGATGGGTGACAACCTGTGCGATGAGTGCCGCGAGCACTACGAGCAGGTCAAGCGCTATCTGGATGCCGCCGGTATCGAGTATGTCGAGGATCCCACCTTGGTGCGCGGCCTGGACTACTACACCCGTACTGTCTTTGAGGTCGAGGCCCCTGGCGCCGGCGTCGGCTCCATCGGCGGCGGCGGCCGCTACGATGGCCTGGTCGAGCTCGAGGGTGGCAAGCCCACGGCGGGCGTCGGCTTTGCTGTCGGTTTTGAGCGCGCCCTGCTGGCCCTGCAGGCCTTTGGCAGCGATTTGGGTGCCGATGAGGCCCCGTGCGTCTATGTCGCCAACGCCGGCAAGGAGCTGCGTCAGAACGTCTTTGCCATTACGCAGGAGCTTCGCGCCGCAGGTATCGTGACCGAGGCCGACTATCAGGGTCGTTCGCTCAAGGCCCAGTTTAAGCAAGCCGATAAGGTAGGCGCCAAGCTCATCTTGGTCCTGGGTGGCGACGAGCTTGCCGCCGGCAAGGTCAAAGTGCGCGACATGCAGAGCCATGACGAGGTGCTCGCCGATCTGGACAACGTCGTCGAGGCGGTTCGCGAGCGCCTGTAGCGCATCTTTTTGAGCTTCGGGCCTGCTAACGTGCCCTGCTCATGGAGAGCGATTGTTACGGGGGTGTTTCGCTTTTATGCGGAATGCCCCCGTTTACGTATGCCGCCCACCGAGAAATACGACCATTTAGGGCAAAAACCTTTGCAATGCAGAAAATACTTTTGTGTGGTAAAGCGCAATCAGTGTCGAAAGTATTTCTCAAGCGCCTATAATGAATACCGCATGTTACGTGCATAGAAGGAGGAATGGGAGGAAACGTGGCTGAGAACCTAAGCAACCAGTCTGTACCCGAAGCCGCGGCGCGCGTCGCTGCCGTGGTCAACCGCCTCGTTAACCGAATCGGCTCGAATGCCGAGTCCAGGGAGCGTCTCGCCGAGATCGAGATCCCCGAGGAGCTGCGCGACAATCTGGCGCTGTTCTTGCGCCTGGAGCGCCGTGTGCTTAGCGAGTATGATCCCGAGATCGCGGACCTGTTCGACAAGATTTTGACAGCCGAGATTGTGGTCAATGCCGGCAACCCCGGTACCTGCGCTGCCGACGAAGCCGTCGACGAGCAGGGCGTGCCCACCGCCGACGAGCCCACTGCCGTGGCATTTCGTGAGGTCGTCGATTTGATCGACAGCCTGCCGCTCGATAAGCAGCAGGTCATCGTTCGCGCCTTTACGAGCTTTTTCCATCTGGCAAACCTGTCGGAGGAGAACTACCGTGTGGCGCAGCTGCGCGAGCGCGAGGCCGGTGCGTCGACCGATACCGAGGTCGATCCTGCCAACGAGCTTACCGTTGCCTATCACCAGCTGGTGAATGAGCTGGGTGTCGAGGGTGCCAACGAGCTGCTCGACAAGCTCGAGTTCCACCCTGTCTTTACCGCACATCCCACCGAGGCCCGTCGTAAGGCCGTCGAGGGCAAGATCCGCCGTATCTCCAACCTGCTGGAGGAGCGTCCGCGTCTGGGCGGCTCCGACCTGGTGGAGAACGAGCGCCATATGCTGCAGGAGATCGACGCCCTGGTGCGTACGAGTCCCATCGCGCTCAAGAAGCCCACGCCGGTCGAGGAAGCCGATACCATCATCGACATCTTCGATAACACGCTGTTCGACGTTATCCCCGTTATCTATCGTCGTTTTGACGATTGGGTGCTGGGCGACAAGGCCGGTACTGTGCCGCCGCTGTGCCCGGCGTTCTTCCATCCCGGCAGCTGGATCGGTTCCGACCGCGACGGTAACCCCAACGTCACCGCCAAGGTGAGCCGTGAGGTCGCCGCCAAGTACTTTACGCACATGGTGCTCAAGCTCGAGGACAAGTGCCGCCACATCGGCCGCAACCTCACGCTCGAGGCTACCTACAGCAAGCCGTCGGCCGAGCTCATTAACCTGTGGAACCATCAGGTCGAGATGAGCCCTCGTTACACGGCCCGCGCCGAGCTGATCTCCGAGCACGAGCCGCATCGCGCCGTCATGCTCGTCATGGCCGACCGCCTGAACGCCACCGTCCGTCGTATCACCGACACCATGTACCACAGCGCCGACGAGTTCCTGGATGACCTGCGCGTCGTCCAGCGTTCGCTGGCCGCCTGCGGTGCCGTCCGTGCTGCCTACGGCCCGGTCCAAACCATCATCTGGCAGGTCGAGTCCTTCGGCTTCCATATGGTCGAGATGGAGTTCCGTCAGCACTCCGTGGTGCATGCCCGCGCCCTTAAGGATATCCACGAGAACGGTATCCATGGCGACCTGCAGCCCATGACGCGCGAGGTCATCGATACCTTCCGCGCTATCGGCTCCATCCAAAAGCGCTACGGCAAGAAGATGGCGCACCGCTACATCATCTCGTTTACCAAGAGCGCTCAGCATGTGGCCGACGTCTTTGAGCTGGCGCACCTGTCCTTTGCACACGAGGAGGATGTCCCCGAGCTCGACGTGATCCCGTTGTTCGAGCAGCTCGAGGACCTCGAGGGCTGCGTCGACGTGCTCGATCAGATGCTTACGCTGCCCGTGGTGCAAAAGCGCCTTGCCCAGACCAACCGCCGCATGGAGGTCATGCTGGGCTATTCCGACTCTTCCAAGGATGCCGGTCCTACCACGGCCATGCTCGCGCTGCACTCCGCGCAGGAGCGCATCGCCAAGTGGGCAGAGAAGAACGATATCGACCTGGTGCTCATGCACGGTCGCGGCGGTGCCGTGGGCCGTGGCGGCGGCCCGGCCAACAAGGCCGTGCTGGCGCAGCCCAAGGGTTCGGTCAACTGCTTCTTTAAGCTTACCGAGCAGGGCGAAGTCATCTTTGCCCGTTACGGCAACCGCACGCTGGCTCAGCGCCATGTTGAGTCCGTTGCCGCCGCAACGCTTTTGCAGTCGGCCCCGAGTGTCGAGAAGACCAACACCGAGACCACGCAGAAGTTCTGGGATATGGCCGAGAAGCTCAACACTGCAAGCCACGAACGCTATCTGGACCTGCTGAACACCGAGGACTTTACACCGTGGTTCTCGACCGTGACGCCGCTGACCGAGGTCGGTCTGCTGCCGATCGGCTCGCGTCCCGCCAAGCGCGGTCTGGGCGCCAAGTCGCTCGATGACCTGCGTACCATCCCGTGGATCTTCAGCTGGAGCCAGGCGCGCATTAACCTGGCCGCTTGGTACGGTCTGGGCACCGCCTGCGAGCAGCTTGGCGATCTTGACCAGCTCAAGGCTGCCTACCAGGAGTGGCCGTTCTTCCGCACGTTCATCGACAACATCGAGATGTCGATCGCTAAGACCGATCAGCGCATCGCCAAGATGTATCTGCACCTGGGCGATCGCCAGGATCTGTCTAAGAAGGTCTTCACCGAGATGCAGCTCACGCGTAAGTGGGTCCTTGCCATCGTCGGTGACGAGTGGCCGCTGCAGCGCCGTCGCGTGCTTGGCTGCGCCGTCCGCGTGCGCAACCCCTACGTCGACGCCCTGTCCATCGCCCAGGTCCGCGCCCTTCGCGAGGTGCGTATGAACCAGGACGAGATGGCCGAGGAGAAGAAGGCCGAGTACATGAGCCTGATTCTTTCGACTGTGACCGGCGTCTCGGCAGGACTGCAGAACACGGGGTAATCGATAGCCCTGTAGTCGTCCGGGCCCGCCATTAGTTTACTTTTAGGCACGTCCTCGGACATGCAAGAAGCCCTCGCTGCGCACTTCGTGCGGCGAGGGCTTCTTGCGTCCTGCGGAGTGTGCCTAAAAGTAAACTAATGGCGGGCCCTGCGATGTCCGGTCTTCGGCGGATTACTGGCTGGGGGAATATTGGTGCGCTTCGCGCGTTTGGAAAGGGCTTCGTGCTGCGGAATGCATTCAGAGGGAAACCCATCGGGCCCCTTCGTCCTCGGTCTTCAGGGATTAAAGCTGAAGGGAATAAGGCGCGCTTCGCGCATAGCGTGGAGTGTGGCGAGGGCTTCTTGCGTCCTGCGGAGCGTGCCTAAAAGTAAACTAATGGCGGGCCCTGCGATGTCCGGTCTTCGGCGGATCAGCCGCTGGGTGAGGGTGGTGCTTGGGGCGACGTGCAAAAAACGGAGTTTTCAGCAGCCAAAGATTGATGCATAAGGCCATAGCCGGCTTTCGCTGCCTTTGTTGATGCTTTTGCACGACGATTGGGCTTTGGCGACGATCATATATGGCTGGTTTCTCGCCGCATGCTATCCAGATGGGTCGAGTCATGAGGACTATCTACCTTTTGAAAGATTTTTGGCACCAAAATCTTATCCCGCGATGCTGAATACTCGCAAAAATGCACGCTCCGGAGGGTACTACCCAGTTATGGCCAGAAATCCATGCGCCATCTTATGCAATTAATTAACGAATTTATGCAAAATGGCTTACGTGCGTACGTCTCGGACTAGATGTTTGCCTCGGCGCTGCGTAAATCATCCTGTCTATAGTGTCTTTGACAGGCGGCTGCGGTCCCGTTTGGGGTCGCGGCCGTTTTGTTGTGGGTTAAATATGAACGTTGTGTTAATGAGTCGGTGGACGGTGGTGTTTTTCGGTGAGCGGCGTATCCTTCCAACGGTTTATCTAGTGTGTCAGTTGAAAGGAAGAGGGCGCTCGTCATTGTTTGAATGTGAACTGCCGTTTGACCACAAGACGTTGCATCTGGAGCTCGAAGATAAGAACTTCGCGGGTGTGATGGAAGGTCATCAAAACGAGTTTAAGACTACAAAATCGCAGGAAGAGCTGGTGGAGGAGTCGCTTGCCAACCCTTATGGCTCGCCTTCGCTCGAGGAGCTTTGTGCTGGCAAGAAGGATATCGTCATTATTAGCTCCGATCATACGCGTCCCGTTCCCTCGCGAGTGACGATGCCTATTCTGCTGCATCACATCCACTCCACTGCGCCTGAGGCGCGCGTTCGCATTCTGGTTGCTACGGGTATGCATCGTCCGTCGACGCACGAGGAGCTCGTCAACAAGTACGGCGAGGAGATCGTTGCCAACGAGGAAATCGTTATGCACGTCGCGACTGATGACAGCATGATGAAAAAGATCGGCACCCTGCCTTCTGGCGGCGAGTGCATCATCAACAAGATTGCTGCCGATTGCGATCTGCTGCTTGCCGAGGGCTTTATTGAGCCGCACTTCTTTGCCGGTTTCTCTGGTAGCCGCAAGTCCGTCCTGCCTGGCATCGCCAGCTACAAGACCATCATGTACAACCACAATGGTCAGTTTGTGAACGATTCCCATTCGCGTGCCGGCAACCTGTGCCACAACCACGTGAGCGAGGACATGTTTGCCGCTGCCGAGATGGCTCACCTTGCCTTTGTGCTTAACGTGGTGCTCAACGGCAAGCACGAGGTCATCGGCTCCTTTGCCGGCGACATTCACAAGGCGCACGAGGCCGGCTGCGAGTTTGTGAAGAGCCTTGCCGGCGTTGAGCCCGTTGAGTGCGAGATTGCCATCACCACCAACGGCGGCTACCCGCTCGACCAGAACATCTATCAGGCCGTGAAGGGCATGTGCGCCGCTGAGGCCACACTTCCCGAGGGCGGCGTGATCATCGATGTCGCCGGTTGTGCTGACGGTCACGGTGGCGAGGGCTTCTATCACAACATCGCCGACAATGATCCGGCGGAGTTTGAGCGCGCCTGCATCGACCGTCCTAAGGACGAGACCCTGCCCGATCAGTGGACGAGCCAGATTTTCGCCCGCATCCTGGCGCATCACCCTGTGATCATGGTCACCGACCTGTGCGATCACCAGATGCTCAAGGATATGCACATGACGCCGGTCAACACTATCGAGGAGGCGCTCAAGCTCGCCTTTGAGATGAAGGGTGCCGATGCCAAGGTTGCCGTCATTCCCGATGGCCTGGGCGTTGTCGTCGCGCAGCACTAGTGCGTGGTCCAAACGAATCGTTTATAACCGACAAGAAAGATAAGGTTTTATGCTTACCAAACTCCTCTGCGAATTCGGCGCAACGGCCCTCATGATCATCTTTGGCGTGGGCGTGCACTGCGATACCGTGCTTAAGGGCACCAAGTATCAGGGCTCCGGCCACATGTTTGCCATCACCACCTGGTCTTTTGGCATCTCGGTCGCCCTGTTTATCTTTGGCGGCGCCGTGTGCATGAACCCCGCCATGGTGCTTGCCCAGTGCATCGTAGGCTTGGTGCCGTGGAGCAGTTGCATCCCCTTCATGGTTGCCGATATGCTCGGCGGCTTTGTGGGCGCCGTGATCGCGTGGTTGATGTATGCCGATGAGTTCAAGGCTTCCGACGGCGTCGTCGACCCTATTGCCCAGCGCAACATCTTCTCGACCAACCCCACCACCGAGGGCACGAACTATGCCCGCAACTTCTTCTGCGAGGCTATCTGCACCTTTGTGTTTATCAGCGCCATCCTTGCTGCCGCTAGCCGCGCCGGCGAGAACGTTTTGATGCTCGCCATCTGCGTCGGTCTGATTGTTTGGGCTGTTGGCATGGGCATGGGCGGCATCACCGGCTTCGCCATGAACCAGGCTCGTGACCTTGGTCCTCGCATGGCCTATCAGGTGCTGCCGATTAAGAACAAGGCTGACAACAACTGGAAGTACGGCCTGCTCGTTCCTGGCATCGCTCCGTTTGTCGGTGCCGCTCTGGCCGCGCTGTTTGTGCATGGTTTCTTGGGTATGTTCTAGTCTGAGGCTACATAGTTGTCCGCCGCCCGCATGGGGTAACTTCCCAGCGCGTCCTCGGACATGCAAAAAGGCTCGCTGCGCACTTCGTGCGGCGAGCCTTTTTGCGTCCTGCGGAATGCGCTGGGAAGTTACCCCATGCGGCCAGCTGCGGGATCTTAGTCGCGTCGGAACAGGCAACCCAACATATATCTGAAATTGGGTGTGAGGGGCGCTTTGCTGTTGGGGCGTTGAGATGAGGGCGACACTTTGGGAAGCGACGACGCCTTGGGAGGGGGCGTCTATCTGAAGAGGGGCTTTATGGCCGAGAGATAGTCTTTGGCTACGTCGGCCTTATCTGCTTGAAAGTTGTGCCAGGCCCACCATTGGACGGTGGCTACGAAGCTTGAGGCTATGTGGTGTAGTAGGAAGCTGCGGTCCATGGTGCTGGCGGGGCCTGTGGGGTCGGCGGAGACGGTTTCGGCTGCGCGCGACATGATGGTCTTGCGGAGACAGTCGGCGAAGACGCGTGAGCCGGCGCCGGCTACGAGGGCTCGAACGCCCTGGCGGCGCTCCCAGAGGTTGTTGAGGATATGCTCGACCTGCACGAGTGGGTCGTCGAGCGGTGTGCCATCGTCGTCGAGGGCGTGGGTGCAGATGTCGCTCACGAGCTCGGACAGTAGGTCGTCCTTGCTCTTAAAGAGACCGTAGAATGTCGCACGGCCTACGTGAGCGCGCGCGATGATGTCGCCGACGGTAATCTTGCCGTAGTCCTCTTCGCGTAGCAGCTCGGAGAACGCCGCAACGATGGCGGCGCGGCTTTTTTCTTTGCGGGCATCCATGGCTATGCATCCACGTGAACGAGCAGACAGCGGAGCGTGCCGGAGCAACCCTCGTAGGGGCGCTTGCCGGCGCCGTAGCCGACGGCTTCGATGTGGTAGCGTGAGGGCAGTTGGTCGGACGTACGCAGCGCGGTGACGATGGCGGCGCCCGTGGGCGTCACGAGCTCGCCAGCGACTGGTGCAGGCATGAGGGCGATATTGCCCGCCTGGCACAGGTTGACGACAGCGGGGACGGGAATGGGCATAAGGCCGTGGGCACAGTGGATGGTTCCGTGGCCCTCGGAGAGCGACTCGACAACGATGTCCTCAATACCCAGGTCATCGAGGCAGATGGCGACAGAGCAGACGTCGACGATGGAATCGACGGCGCCTACCTCGTGGAACATGACGGTCTCGGGCGTTTTGCCGTGGGCCTTGGCCTCGGCGGCGGCGAGCGCGGTAAAGATGGCGAGCGCACGACGCTTAGCGCCATCGCTTAGCTGCGAGCCGTCGATGATGGCGGTGACGTCCGCCAAAGAACGATGGTGATGGTGGTGGGCGTGATGATGGCCCTCGTGGCCATGGCCGTGGGTCTCATGATCATGCTCATGGCAGTGTTCGTGCTCACCATGGTCATGATGGTGGTGCTCGTGCTCGTGCTCGGCAGCTGCTTCGTTGCCGTAGAGCCAGGCCATATCGTGATCGTGGTTCTCGAGCTCCTCTGCCAGCTGAACGTCAAAGTCGCAGGCGTCGATGCCATGCTTGTTTACGCGTGTAACGGCAACCTCAAACCCGTCAACCGGCAGTGTGGCGAGCTGTTCGCGCAGGTGCTCCTCGCTGGCGCCCAGATCGAGCAGGGCCGCGACGGTCATGTCGCCGCTGATGCCCGAGGTGCCGTCGATGATAAGCGTGTGCTGATGATTGGACATGGAATGCTCCTTAGCGGGCGCGGGGTGTGCCGGCGCTCAGATGATTGATAAGACTTGCCTGGTAGGCGGCGCCAAAGCCGTTGTCGATATTGACGACCGAAACGCCGCTGGCACAGGAGTTGAGCATGGCGAGCAGTGCAGCTACGCCACCAAAACTTGCGCCGTAGCCAACGCTGGTGGGAACGGCGATGATCGGACAGCTCACCAGACCGCCGATAACGCTCGCCAGCGCGCCCTCCATGCCGGCGATGGCGATGACCACCTGCGCCTGGGCAAGTTCCTCGGCATGCGCGAGCAGGCGGTGCAGGCCGGCGACACCTACGTCGTAGAGGCGGTCGACCTCGTTGCCATAGAACTCGGCCGTCAACGCGGCTTCTTCGGCGACGGGTAAGTCGCTCGTGCCGGCGCAGGCGACGACGATGCGTCCGTTGCCGGTAGGGGAGGGCTTGCCGCCCACGAGGGCGAGCTGTGCGTCCGGGACATATCCCAGGTCGATGCCGTTGTCGAGGAGCTCCGAGGTACGGGCTGCTTTTTCGGCATCCAGGCGCGTGACCAGGATGCGCTCCTGGCCGGCATCGCGCAGCGCTTCGATAATGGCGGCAATTTGCTCGGCGGTTTTACCGGCACCGTAGACAACCTCGCCGGCTCCCTGGCGCACTCCGCGCGAAAGATCGAGCTGTGCAAAACCCAGATCGGCGGTTGGCGCCGTTTGGATGCGCGCGAGGGCGACTGCCGGGGTGACTGCTCCGCCGGCAACATCGCTCAGCAATTGCTCAAGATCTTGCTTATCCATATATGTTCCCTTCGACGGCGCAAAGTCTAGCACTCAAAGGGTATGTTTCCGAACACTAAGACAAAATTGTTCGGAAACTATAGGACAGACTGATTCAATTGTTAGACGGATCGGCTAGTCACGCAGGATGATGTCCATGGCGAGCATCAGGTTGCGCTCGTCGATGGCAAACGGGGCGGCTTCGCGCGTCTTGGGCTTGGCGCAAAACGCGATGCCCGTGCCCGCAGCCTGAATCATGGGGATGTCGTTGGCGCCGTCGCCGATTGCCACGGTATGGGCCATGTCGACACCGCACTCAACTGCCCAGTCCAGCAGCTGGATGAGCTTGGACTCCTTGGTCACAATGTTGGCAGCCAACTTACCGGTGAGCTTGCCGTCCATGACTTCCAGGCGGTTGGCCAGGCAAAAATCGATGCCCGCGGCGGTTACGATCTTGTCAGCGACCTCGTGGAAGCCGCCGCTTACCACGCCGACCTTCCAGCCCTTGCTGTGTGCCGAGCGCACAAGCTTCAGCGCGCCGGGGGTAAACGTCACGCGCGCAAAGGTACGCTCGAACACGCTCTCGTCCAAGCCGGCGAGCAGCCCCACACGCTCCTCGAGCGCCTGCTTAAAGTCGAGCTCGCCGCGCATGGCACGTTCGGTGATCCGCGCAACTTGCTCACCCACGCCGGCCTCCTCGCCCAACAGGTCGATGACCTCCTGGTTGATGAGCGTGGAGTCGATATCCATAACGATGAGGCGTGCAGTCATGGCGGGCCTTTCCGAGTGCAGTTGTATTGGGGCACATTGTCGCACGCCGCAAGCCTGAGCGACGGCCGCGGTGCGTCAATTGTTTCGTCTCCGTCAAGTCTTTGGGCAGGAGCCACTTTTTCGCGGCACATCGACGCGGGTGCGATAAGATAAAACGCCATGTCTGGCTGCGCGGTTTACGCAGGCTGGGCAAATCTGTACGACGCCGCCCGGAACGACACGGGGCGGCACAGATCCATAAAGGAGGATCACTGGTATGAGCCAGACCCGTCCCATCGACGAGCATTCCATGCACACCCGTACCTGCGGCGAGCTTCGCCGCGAGAACGTGGGCGAAGAGGTCACCCTCACCGGTTGGGTGAGCCGTCGCCGTGACCACGGCGGCCTTATTTTCTGCGACCTTCGTGACCGCGAGGGCATCACGCAGCTCACCTTCGACCCCGAGCACTCCGACGGCGACGCCTTTAAGATCGCCGAGACCATGCGTCCCGAGTGGCCCATCAAGATCCACGGCGTCGTGCGCTCCCGTGGCGAGGAGACCACCAACACTAAGCTCGCGACCGGCGAGATCGAGGTCCTGACCGACCACGCCGAGGTTCTCAACACGTCCGTCACCCCGCCGTTCCAGATCGAGGACGGCATCGAGACCAGCGAGGACACCCGCCTGCGCTATCGCTATCTGGACCTCCGTCGTCCCGAGATGATGGCCAACCTCAAGCTGCGCTCCGACTTTACCTTTGCCATTCGCGAGGCGCTGCACAACCGTGAGTTCATGGAGGTTGAGACGCCCTCCCTGTTTAAGTCCACGCCCGAGGGCGCCCGCGATTTCATCGTTCCCAGCCGTATTCAGCCGGGCAACTTCTACGCCCTGCCGCAGTCCCCGCAGCTCCTGAAGCAGCTGCTCATGGTCGGTGGCGTCGAGCGCTACTACCAGGTTGCCAAGTGCTTCCGCGACGAGGACCTGCGTGCCGACCGTCAGCCCGAGTTCACCCAGGTCGATATCGAGATGTCCTTCGTGGACCAGAATGACGTCATGAGCGCGCTCGAGGAGGTCCTGGCCGACGCCTTCGGCCGCATGGGCGTCGAGATGCCCACGCCGCTGCGTCGCATGGACTACTGGGAGGCCATGGACACCTATGGCTCCGACAAGCCCGATACCCGCTATGGCATGCACCTGGTCGACCTGACCGACATCTTTGCCAACTCCAAGTTCAAGGTCTTTGCGACTGCCGCAAACGAGGAGGGCTCTGCCGTCAAGGCCATTAACGCCAAGGGCGCCGGTGCCTGGGCACGTGCCAAGATCGATAAGCTCGCCGGCGTGGCTTCCACGTTTGGCGCCAAGGGCCTGGCTTGGATCGCCTTCCGCGAGGACGGCTCTATCAACAGCCCCATCGTCAAGTTCTTCTCGGACGAGGAGATGGCAGCCCTGCGCGAGCGCATGGACGTCGAGCCCGGCGACCTTGTGATGTTTGCCGCCGGCCCGCGCCTGCTCTCTGACGAGATCCTGGGCGGCATGCGTTCCCACATGGCCAACGCGCTCGAGATCAAGCGCGAGGGCCACGACTTCCTGTGGGTCGTCAACTTCCCGCTGTTCCACTGGGATGAGGACCGTAAGGCCTATGCCGCCGAGCACCAGCCCTTCACCCTGCCGACCGAGACCGACATCGCCAAGATCGAGGCCGACCCGTTGGCAGCCGGTTCTTGCACCTACGACTTTGTCATGGACGGCTTTGAGGCCGGCGGCGGCGGTATGCGTATCCACAACGCCGAGATGCAGATGTCCATGCTCAAGCTCCTGGGCTTTACCGAGGAGCGCGCCGAGTCGCAGTTCGGCTTCCTCATGGAGGCTCTCAAGTTTGGTGCGCCCCCGATGGGCGGTTTCGCTCTGGGTCTGGACCGCGTGTGCATGCTGCTCACCGGCTCCGACTCCATCCGCGACGTCATGGCGTTCCCCAAGACGGCCAGCGGCTCCGACCTTATGTCGGGCGCCCCGAGTGCCGTTTCCGGCGCCCAGCTCAAGGACGTCAGCCTGCGTCTGATGTAGGCGAGCGGCTACATATTGCCCGCAACGAGGGAAGGACGTGTGCCTTCCCTCTTTTTTTATGCGTGGGTGTTGCGAGGGCATAGGGTGACCGGACATCGCGGAAACTGCGACCCGGAATTTGCGTCCAAAACGGGTCGCAGTTTCCCAAACAGGGTCCTTTTGGAAACTGCGACCCAGAATCCAGCCAAATAACGGGACGCGCTTTCCGGTCGAGCTTCTGGCGGGCTTCAACAAGCATCTAACGCTACAATAACTACCACGTGGCTGGGTTTGCCGGCCGAATGTGCGATGTCGTGGGAGGGGACATGGTCGAGTTTACAAAGACGATTAAAGATCCGTTGGGATTACATGCCCGCCCGGTTGCGCTGCTCTATGACATCATTGCCAAGCATCGTAGCGACGTGTCAGTCAGCATCGGCGATCGCCACACGGATGGCCGCGATGTCATGGGACTCATGGCTCTCTACGGCGAGTGCGGCGAGGACATCATCTTCCGCGTTTCGGGCGTAGATGAGGCCTCCTGCGTTACGTCGATCAGAAACCTCTCGCTCTAACCTCAACAATGTGACAAAGGGGCAGTCCCCTCTGTTGCATCAATTGGTATGGCAAGGCGCCGCAAAGAGACAGTCTTTGCGGCGCCTTTGTTTCGTATAGGAAACTTTTTCGAAATCTGAATGTGGACCCTTTCCAAAAAGTTAACCACGTGTTAGTTTACTATAGCGAACATAGACGTGGTTAACTTTTATCGCGTCGATGTTGAGGACGAACCGACGTTAGGAGCTCACTCATGTCTTGCGGACCGCAGATGCCGGCAATGCCGCTTTCGATGGTAAAAGCGGGCGAAACCGTGCGCGTGTCCCGTGTAAAGGGCAATGAGGACATGAAACACCACCTCAAGGACCTCGGCTTTGTCGAGGGCAACGAAATCCACGTGGTGAGCTCGAGTGGCGCCAATATCATCGTCACCGTGCTGGGCGCACGCTTTGGTATCGATTCCAAGGTTGCCATGCACATCATGACCGTCGGTTAGTCCGCAGCATTTCATAAAAACCGAAAGGGGGACAAGAGGATGAAGACGTTGGGTGACGTTAAGGTGGGCGAGAGCTCCACCATCGTCAAGCTTCACGGTGAGGGTGCGCTTCGCCGCCACCTTATGGACCTGGGGCTCATCAAGGGCACTTCGTTCAAGGTGGTGAAGGTTGCACCGCTCGGTGATCCGGTCGAGATCAACGTGCGCGGCTACGAGCTTTCCATCCGCAAGGAGGAGGCCGCCGTCGTCGAGGTTCAGTAAGGACTCGCGGCGCATATTTCTGCATATAAAGTTAGGTTTTTCTAACTTAATGCAGCATCTTTGAAGCACATTATCCAGCCTGCGCGGAGAAAGCAGCGCGGGCACACAAGGAAGAAGGATTGAATGGCGGATTCTCAGATCCATGTCGCGCTGGCGGGTAACCCCAACTGCGGCAAGACCACGCTTTTCAACCTGATCACCGGCGCCAACGGCTACGTTGGCAACTGGCCCGGCGTCACGGTTGAGAAAAAGGAAGCCAAGCTCCTAAGCGACAAGAACGTTACCATCACGGACCTCCCTGGCATCTACTCGCTTTCCCCCTACAGCCCCGAGGAGCAATGCTCGCGCGATTACCTCATGAGCGGCGAGCCCGATGTTGTCGTCCAAGTCGTCGATGCCACCAACCTTGAGCGTAACCTGTACCTGGCGCTTCAGGTTATCGAGACCGGCCTGCCTGTGGTCGTTGCCCTCAACATGGCCGACCTGGTCGAGAAGAACGGCGATAAGATCGATACGGACAAGCTCTCCAAGAAGCTCGGTTGCCCGGTCATGATGATCTCCGCTCTTAAGAACAAGGGCATCACGGAGCTGTTCGATCAGGTCAAGAAGTCCGCTGCTTCTAAGGGTCAGGTGCCGGAGCACAAGTTCGATTCCTCCATCGAGGACGTTCTGGACCACATCGAGAATAACCTGCCTGCGAGCGTTCCCGCCAACAAGCGTCGCTACTACGCCGTCAAGCTGTTTGAGCGCGATGCAGACGCCTGCAAGCTCATCAACCTCACCAAGGAGAAGGCCGCTCGCGTGGAGGAGCTGGTCGCCCAGTGCGAGCAGGACTGCGACGACGATGCCGAGTCCATCATCACCGGTGAGCGCTATGGCGTCATCGCGCACATCATCGATGAGTGCATGACCAAGGCCCCGGCCAAGATGAGCACCTCCGAGAAGATCGACCGCGTGGTTACCAACCGTATCCTGGGCTTGCCGATCTTTGTCGTCATCATGTTCTGCGTGTACTACATCGCCGTTTCTACCTTGGGCGGCACGGTGACCGACTTCACCAACGACCAGCTCTTCGGCACCGACGGCTGGTATGTGCTCGGTCAGGGCCGCGACGCCTACGATGCAGCCGTCGAGGCTGCGGGCGACGATGCCGACTCGGTCGACCCGGCGCAGTACGGCCCCTATGTCCCGGGTATCACCACCGTGGTGCACGACGCCCTTGTGGCGGGCGGCACCGAGGACGGTGGCCTGGTCGATTCGCTCGTCTGTGACGGTATCGTCGGCGGCCTGGGCGCCATCTTCGGCTTTGTGCCGCAGATGTTCCTGCTGTTCGTCATGCTGTCCTTCCTGGAGGACTGCGGCTATATGGCCCGCGTCGCCTTCATCATGGACCGCGTGTTCCGCCGCTTTGGCCTGTCCGGTAAGTCCTTTATCCCCATGCTCGTGTCCTCGGGCTGCGGCGTCCCCGGCGTCATGGCCACCAAGACCATCGAGAACGAGAAGGACCGCCGCATGACGGTCATGACCACCACGTTCATTCCCTGTGGCGCCAAGCTGCCGATCATCGCCCTGCTCATGGGCTCCATCATCGGCGATTCTTCCACCACCGCCGCGTGGATCAGCCCGCTCTTCTACTTCTTGGGCGTCTTTGCCGTCATCGCCTCGGGCCTCATGCTCAAGAAGACCAAGCTCTTCGCCGGCCGCCCGACGCCGTTCGTTATGGAGCTTCCTGCCTACCACTTCCCGGCGATTCGCTCTTGGGCGCTGCACGTGTGGGAGCGCTGCTGGGCCTTTATCAAGAAGGCCGGCACGGTCATCTTCGCGTCCACCGTCGTGGTTTGGTTCCTGTCCAACTTTGGTAGCTACAACGGCTCCTTTGGCTTCCTGCCTGCGATGGACGGCATCCCCGAGGAGTTTATGGACTACTCCGTGCTCGCCATGCTGGGCAACCTGGTCGCTTGGATCTTCGCCCCGCTTGGCTTTAGCACCTGGCAGGCCACCGCGCTGACCGTCTCGGGCCTTGTGGCTAAGGAGAACGTCGTCGCCACCGCCGGCTCGCTGCTGTCCGTTGCCGACGCTGCCGAGACTGACCCGAGCCTGTGGACCGCGTTTGCCGGCATGTTCCCCACCATGGGCGCCTGCGTTGCCTTCGGCGCGTTCAACCTGCTGTGCGCTCCGTGCTTTGCCGCTATGGGTACCATCCGCAACCAGATGGATTCCGGCAAGTGGACCGCGATTGCCCTCGGCTACGAGTGCGCCTTCGCTTGGGTGATCGGCCTGTTCATCAACCAGTTCTATAACCTGCTTGTCCTTGGGCAGTTTGGCTTCTGGACGGTTGTGGCTATCGTGCTGCTGGTCGCGATGCTCTTCCAGATTTTCCGTCCTATGCCCAAGCACGCTTGGACCGACGAGGACGAGACCAACACTGCTTCCGCTGCAGTTTCCGCCTAAGTCCGAATAAGGATCAACCCCTTTCCACGAGCCCGGGTGTCTCAGTGACACTCGGGCTTTTTGGTAGGGGAGATGTGGCGTTTCCGCAGATAAAACCGACCAAAATAAACCTGTCCCTTTTTGGTAGGTGGAGAATGGGGTAAAGTAAGTGGTGGTTAACTAGAGGAGGCTTGCTATGGCACCTATCGATATTGTTGTACTGGCTGTTATCGGTATTGCGTTTGTCGCCGTGTGCGTGCGCATCTACCGCAAGGGCACCTGCGCCGACTGCGCTCAGGGTGGCGTTTGCACCGGGCATTGCTCCAACAAAAAGACGTGCGCCGCACTGAAAGGCGTCGACAAAGTGGCTGAGAATTTAGGCCGCGGTGTCAAATAAACAACTGGGTATCTTGAACGCCCCGCGAGCATCCGTTCGCGGGGCTTTTTACACATTCGAGCGTGAGTGCGGCGAGTAGACATGCATTTTTTGGGGTATCGTTAACTGAATTATTTATTAGCTGCCCGTCTGTACCGGAGTAACCCTATGAGCGCACGCGTCACCATGAAGGACATAGCCGCCGAGCTTGGCGTTTCCATTAACACCGTGCATAAGGCCCTTACGGGCAAGGCCGGCGTGAGCGAGTCTGTGCGTGCCAAGGTTAATGCTAAGGCTGAGGAGATGGGCTATCACCGCAACACGAGTGCTTCGAGCCTGCGTCGTAAGGACATCAATCTGCTGTTTTGTCTGCCGTGCGCATCGCGTGAGGGCGCTTATTTCTATCGTTACCTATGGGAAGGCTGCAATCGCTTTGAGCAAGAGGTCATCGACCAGGGCATTACCGTTGAACGCGTTGAATTTGGCGTGGGCGGCTACGCTGATGCACTCGAGCAAATCGACGAGCGTCTGCAGGTGGGCGAGAAGATTGATGGTTTGCTCGCCTATGCGCCGGGCGACGATCGTGCGACTGAGCTTTTGGGGCAGATCGCCGAGGCGGGCGTGACGATTGAGCTCGTTGACGGCGACCGCCCTCACCTCGATCGTCTGGGCGCTAGTTTGGCCGACTACTCCACAGCGGGAAGCCTGATGGCCGAGCAGGCGGCCAACCTGGTTCACGCTTCCGGGATCGATACCCGCGTGCTTTTATTGGCGGGCGACCCCTATACCGACTCGCACTATTTGACCGCTCGTGCCTTCCACAATTACCTTCGCGAGCACAATGTTCCCTGGCAGGTCGAGGATCTGACCGGTGCTCATGCCCAGGTCAAGCAGCTCGAGCACGAGCTCAACCAGCGTCTAAAGTCATCGGAAGCCCCCGAGTTGATCTGCAGCGTGTTCGCCGTGGGCTCTGAGCTGATTGCCGATGCGCTTGTCTCGGCTAACAAGGCCGGCGAAGTAATGGTGATTGGCAACGACCTGTTCCCAGAAAGTGCGCTGGCTTTGCGTCGGGGCATCTTTACCAACATCGTCTACAAGGACCCGGTGAGTCTGGCATATCGTGGCGCCAAGACCTTAGGCGATTACCTGCTGTGGGGAAAGACGCCGGCGGAGCCTGTGCAAAAGGGGGCTGTTGAGATGGTGTTTGCCAGCAACGTCGATCGTTACTGCGAGCTCGCCGGAATCTAATGCGTTTAGGGAGTTCCCTACTTGCCGCGTACTTTTTGGCTGGGGATTGAAAAATTGTTTCGAAGGCCGCTGATGGCGAATCTGCCGTCAGTGGCCTTTCTTTGTGCCGATCCAACGCAGGGTCCATGGCTCGGCAACCGTTAAGCGGTCAAAACCTACCGTTCGCCCCATGATGGTTAGGTGAACGTTCACCTTGTAACGCATTTTGCACTAAGATGGTGAACGTTCACCTAGAGGATGACGAGCGTATTGTGCGCCCGCCTTGCCAGCAAAGGGGCTGTTTGATGAAAAACTTTATGGACGATCAGGATTTCCTGCTGAGCACCAAGACCGGTGAGGAGCTGTTCCGCAACTTTGCCGAGGGCATGCCCATCGTCGACTACCATTGCCACATTTCTCCCAAGGAGATCTGGGAGGACAAGCGTTTCGAGAACATTACCGAGGTTTGGCTGGGCGGCGACCACTACAAGTGGCGCCTGATGCGCGCCAACGGCGTCGACGAGCGTTTTATCACTGGCGACGCCCCTGCTCGCGAGAAGTTCCAAAAGTGGGCCGAGACCCTGGGTCGCTGCGTTGGCAACCCCGTCTTTGAGTGGAGCCACCTGGAGCTTAAGCGCTACTTTGGCTACGAGGGCGTCCTCAATGGCAAGACTGCCCAGGAGGTCTGGGACCTTGCCAACGCCAAGCTCGCCGAGGCCAGCTTTACCTGCCGCAACCTGATCAAGCAGTCCAACGTCCGCATGATCTGCACTACCGACGACCCCGCCGACAGCTTTGAGTGGCACAAGAAGATTGCCGCCGATGACAGTTTTGACGTTCAGGTCGTTCCCGCCATGCGCCCCGACGCCGCTCTGCGCATCGAGCGCGGCCAGGAGTTCGCCGACTACTGCAAGCACCTTTCCGAGGTTGCCGGCATTGAGGTCAGCGACTTTGAGGGCATGAAGTCCGCCATCTCCAAGCGCTACGATGTTGCCCACGAGCTGGGCTGCCGCGCCTCCGACCACGCACTCGACTACGTTATGTATGTCCCGGCTACCGCCGATGAGATTGAGGCCATCTTTGCCAAGGGCCTGGCTGCCGAGCCGCTCACCGAGGAAGAGGTCCTCAAGTACAAGACCGCCTTTATGCAGTTTGTCGCCGGCGAGTATGTCCGCCTGGGCTGGGCCATGCAGCTGCACTTTGGCTGCAAGCGCGACAACAACCGCGCCATGTTTGCCAAGCTCGGCCCCGATACCGGTTATGACTGCATCTCCAACTACACGCCGTCCGACCAGCTCGCCGATTTCCTCAACTCCATCCAGGAGACCTGCGGCTTGCCCAAGACCATCCTGTACAGCTTGAATCCCATCGACAACACCATGATCGATACCGTGATGGGCTGTTTCCAGGAGGCTCCGACTGCCGGTAAGATCCAGAACGGTTCCGCCTGGTGGTTCAACGACAACGAGGTCGGTATGCGCGAGCAGCTCACGGCTCTGGCCAACGAGGGCGTCCTGGGCAACTTTGTCGGCATGCTCACCGACTCTCGCTCCTTCCTGTCCTATCCGCGCCACGAGTATTTCCGTCGCGTGCTGTGCAGCGTGATCGGCGAGTGGGTTGAGCAGGGCAAGTATCCGGCCGACATGGAGCTGCTGGGCACCATCGTGCGCGATATCAGCTACAACAATTCCGTTCGCTATTTTGGCTTCGATCTGGGCACCGTCGAGGCATAGATCTGTATGTGCTCCGATTGGTGAAATCGGTTGCAAAGGGGAGGGACCATATGGGAACAGGGCAACAGAAAAACGAGCAGATCGTGTCTGCTCAGGCGGATTCGAGATCTATGCAGAGCTCGCAGGATATCAAGCTGAGCTGGCGTGAGAAAATCTGCTATGGCTTTGGCGATTTGGGCAATGGATTCATGTTCGATCTTGGTCAAGCCTATCTGACCAAGTTCTACACTGACATCTGTCTGATTTCGCCGGGCGTAGTGAGCCTGATTTTCGCCGTCACCAAGATTTTCGATGCGTTCATGGACCCGATTGCCGGTGCATTCGTCGACGGTAGAAAGAAGATTGGCAAGCACGGTCGGTTTCGTCCGGTCATGATGGTTTCGGCCGTGATCCTTGCCGTTCTAACCGTGGTGACCTTCACTGCGCCCGATATTCCCATGGCAGGTAAAATTGCCTATGCGCTGATAACTTACATGATCTGGGGCGTCGTATACAGCTTCACCAACGTGCCGTACGGATCTCTGGCCACGGTAATGACGCGTGACGTCGATGACCGCGCGCACATGGCGTCAACGCGCCAGGCCGGTTCGCTTTGCGCACAGCTCATCACGGGCGTAGCGTTCATCCCATTGGTCCTGTTCTTTGCGGGTGGCGACACGCTCGACGGCAATCCGCACGGCTATACGATTGCAGCTGTCGTCATGGGACTGTGTGGCATCGCCGGATTCGCCATCTGCTTTTTGGGAACGCGCGAGCATATCCGTATCGATCGACAGGCCGAGGAGAAGGCTGCGGGAAAGGCCGGCAAGAAGTCGAGCGCATTCAGCACGTATTTCAAGGTCGTTTTCACCAACAAGAACCTGGGAGCAGTTATCCTGCTTACGCTGTTTACCATCTCGGCCATGAATACCAACAACACCATGATGGTGTATTTCTGCCAGTACAACCTGGGTAACATCGCGTTGCAGCCCATTGTCAACGGCATCATGATCGGAACGTCGGTTGTCGCCATTCTCGCCATCCCGACGCTCGTCAAGCATTTTGGCAAGAAGCGCACGTGCGTCGCCTGTTTTATCGTCGGCGCTGTGGCAAACGGCCTCAACTTCATCCTGCCGACCAATACCGTGACGTTCATCATCTTCGTCACCATCGGCTACGTCGCGCTTGCCATCCCCAACGGTATCACCTGGAACCTGGTTTCCGATGTTATCGATTACGGTGAATGGCACACGGGAATCCGCAAGGAGGGTACGACCTGCGCCGCGTTCAACTTTTCTCGTAAGCTTGCGCAATCCCTTGCTGCGATCATTTCTGGCGGCATCCTTGCCCTTACCGGATATGTGGCAAATAAGCCCCAGACGGCCGCCACGCTGCTTGGCATCAAGGGCGCTCTGACGATTTATCCCGCTTGCGCCCTTCTGGTGGCAGCCTTGATCATCTTCGCTCTCTACGACATTACCGAGAAGAAGTTCAATTCCATTTCCAACGACCTGTCGAATGGTCGCTGGGAGCGCGGCAAGATCGGCGAGAGCACTATCGAGACGATCGATAAATAGCCCCGCTGCTTGAAAAATCATGAATGCAACCCGGTGCGGCGATGCCGTACCGGGACTTGAGTTGAGAGGAAAACCTCTATGAATAACATCAGCTACGAGACGCTCGAGAAGATCGGCTACGAGGGCTACGTGCTGCCCAAGGACGCCCCCGAGAAGGTCCTGCAGTTTGGCGAGGGCAATTTCCTGCGCGCCTTCGTCGATCGTTTCTTCGATATGGGCAACGAGGCCACCGGTTGGAACGGCAAGGTCGTCATGGTGCAGCCCATCAGCGGCGCCTTCGATTTCGCCGATGGTATCAATGCCCAGGATGGCCTGTACACCGTACTGGTGCGCGGCAAGGAGAACGGTGACACGGTTGACGATTCCCGCGTGATCAGCGCCTGCAGCCGTTGCCTCAATCCGTATCGCGAGGCTGACTACCGTGCCATGATGGAGGTCGCCGTTTCCGACGACCTGGAGATTATCGTCTCCAACACCACCGAGGCCGGTATCGCCTACGATCCGTCCTGCAAGGCCGACGACATGCCCCCCGCGAGCTTCCCTGCCAAGCTTGCCCAGGTGCTCCATGCCCGCTGGGCTGCCGGCAAGCCGGGCGTCATCGTGCTCGCCTGCGAGCTCATCGACCATAACGGCGAGGAGCTGCTGCGCATTATGAACCAGTACGTGAGCGACTGGGGCTGGGAGGACGAGTTTTCGCAGTGGATGGCCAACGACTGCACCGTCTGCACCACGCTCGTCGACACCATCGTTCCGGGTCGCATCCGCGATCCCAAGGAGGTCGCTGCCGTGGCCGAGCGCTTGGGCTATGAGGATCCGTTCTTGGCCGTGCGCGAGCCCTTCCAGATGTGGGGCATCCAGGGTGACGAGTCGCTCAAGGAGCGTCTGCCCTTCGTGAAGGCCGGTCTGCCGGGTGTCTTTGTGACCCCCGACGTCACCCCGTACAAGAAGCGCAAGGTCCGCATCCTCAACGGCGCCCACACCGCCTTTGTTCCGGGTTCCTGGGTTGCCGGCTTTGATATCGTGCGCGACTGCATGCACGACGAGACTGTTCGTGGCTTCATGAACACCATGCTCTACGACGAGGTCATTCCGACGCTTGCCGCCGACCTGGATGTCGAGGACTGCAAGGCCTTTGCTGCCGCTGTTGAGAACCGCTTCGACAACCCGTTTATCGACCACGCGCTGCTCTCCATCTGCCTCAACTCCACGGCTAAGTGGCGTGCCCGCGACCTGCCTACGCTCAAGGACTACGCTGCCGAGACCGGCAACCTGCCCAAGTGCCTGGCGACGAGCCTGGCCACGCTCATCTCCTTCTACACGCAGGAGCTCGTGTCCCGCGAGGGCGACGGCCTGCACCTGCGTCGCTCCGACGGCACCGAGTACACCGCTCAGGACGACGCCTTTGTGCTCGACTTCTACGCTGCTCACGCCGGCGCCGACGACGCCGAGCTGGTGCACGATGTGCTCTCCAACGAGCAAATGTGGGGCGAGGATCTTACGCAGATCGCCGGCCTGGAGGAGTTTGTCGTCAACGCTCTCGCCGTCGTGCGCTCCGAGGGCGTCAAGCAGGCGTTCGCGAACGCTCAGGCCTAAATCCTTCTGTACGCCCGCCGGGTAACTGGCGGGCGTCACTCGACTTCTGCTCAACCTGTAGGGTTAGGACTCTTTGTAATGAACACTATCCAGATCAATCCGGCCGACAACGTCATCGTTGCGCTGTCGCCGCTCGCCAAGGGTGCTGCCGTCGAGGTTCCCGGCGTGGGCGAGGTCGTTGCCGCGGAGGATATCCCGCAGGGCCACAAGATGGCCGTGCGCGCCATTGCAGCCGGTGAGGATGTCGTCAAGTACGGTCTTCCCATCGGTCACGTGACGAAGGACATTCAGCCCGGCCAGTGGCTGCACACGCACAACGTGAAGACCAACCTCTCGGGTGAGGTCGAGTACACCTACAATCCGACACATCCGGTCGTTGAGCCGGTCGAGGCCGAGACCTTTATGGGCTTCCGCCGTGCCGACGGTCGTGCCGCCACGCGCAATGAGCTTTGGATCATTCCCACCGTCGGTTGCGTCAACGAAGTCGCTCGTGCCATGTGCGAGCAGGCTCAGGACCTGGTCGAGGGCTCGTTGGAGGGCGTCTATTACTTCCCGCATCCGTTCGGTTGCTCACAGACCGGCGCCGACCATGCCCAGACCCGTCGTCTGCTGGTGGCGCTGTCGCGTCACGCAAACGCCGCGGGCGTGCTGTTCTTGTCGCTCGGTTGCGAGAACTGCACGCATCAGCAGGTGCTCGACGAGCTCGGTGACTTCGATCACGAGCGCGTTCGTTTTCTCACCTGCCAGGATGTAGCCGACGAGCAGATCGAGGGCCACAAGATTCTGTCCGAGCTGGCTGACTTGGCCAAGCAGGCCAAGCGTGAGCCCATTCCGGCCTCCGAGCTGGTTATTGGTCTTAAGTGCGGCGGCTCTGACGGTCTTTCGGGCATTACCGCCAACCCCACGATCGGTCGCGTGAGCGATATGGTCGTCGCCCGTGGCGGCACGTCGGTGCTCACCGAAGTGCCCGAGATGTTTGGCGCGGAGAGCATCCTGCTCGATCGCTGCGAGAACGAGCAGGTCTTTGACGCCGCCTCTGACATGCTTAACGGTTTTAAGGATTACTTTATTAGCCATGGCGAGGTGGTCTACGAGAACCCGAGTCCCGGTAACAAGGACGGTGGCATCACCACGCTTGAGGACAAGAGTTGCGGCTGCGTGCAAAAGGGTGGCTCTGCACCCATCGTCGACGTGCTGCCGTATGCCGGTCAGGTCACCAAGCATGGCCTGAACATGCTGTGCGGCCCGGGCAACGACATGGTATCCACCACGGCGTTGACGGCTGCTGGCTGCCACGTGATTCTGTTCTCGACTGGACGCGGCACGCCGTTTGGTGCACCGGCGCCCACCCTCAAGGTGTTCACCAATCAGCGTCTGTGCGACCACAAGGCCAACTGGATGGACTTTAACGCCGGCGTGGTGGCTACGGGCGAGTGCACGCTCGATGAGGCCGCCGGAGACCTATATCAGCTGGTACTGGATACAGCGAGCGGTAAGCTAACGAGTGCCGAGCGCCGCGGTTGCCACGAGATCAGTATCTGGAAAGACGGCGTCTGCCTGTAGAGAGATTCGCCATTCGTAGGGGTGGCGAATCTTTTGATCTCGATGACGGGGCTGCACAGTGGCTCCGTGCGAGGGAAGGGTTGCTACTGCGCGTTTGTGAGATGCTTTTCGGTGCCCTTTTCCGCACTGTTGACGTATCTATGGTTATAAATTCGGGCAAATTGGTTTAAGAAGCCGATTTCGTCCAGGTCGATAGAGGGGAATTGCGTGGCTATCCACATCGTTGAGGAAGCAAATCGCTGTCTGGGCTGCAAAAAGGCGTTCTGTCAAATAAAGGGCTGTCCGGTGCAGACGCCCATTCCGCAGGTTATCGACCTCTTTAAGCAGCGCCGTCTGCAAGAGGCGGGCGAGCTGCTGTTCCAGAACAATCCCATGAGCGCGGTCTGCTCCATGGTGTGCAACCATTCGGGCCAGTGCGAGGGTGCTTGCATCCAGGGCCGCAAGGGCACACCCGTGCATTTCTCGAGCATCGAGAACTATATCTCGACAGCGTATTTGGATCGTAAGGAGTGGACGCCCGCACCGTCGTGCGGTAAACAGATTGCCGTGGTCGGTTCCGGTCCCGCTGGTATTACCGTGGCCATTAAGATGGCCCAGCTGGGCTGTGCCGTCACGGTATTTGAGCAGCGCCCCGAGATTGGCGGTGTGCTGGAGTACGGTATCCCCGAGTTCCGTCTGCCGCGCTCGCTCGTGCAAAAGTACCGCCACGTGATGTGCTCGCTCGGCGTGCGCGTGCGTCCGTCGACCATCATCGGCGGCGCGCTGCATATCGACGACCTGCTGCGCGACGGCTACGATGCGGTCTTTGTTGGTACCGGTACCTGGCGAGCTCGCAAGTTGGGTATTCCCGGCGAGTCGCGCGGCAACGTGCTGTTTGGTATCGATTATCTGGTCGATCTCACGAGCGTGGCAATCGGGCAGAACGTGGCGGTTATCGGTGCCGGCAATGTGGCCATGGATGTTGCCCGCACGGCCCTGCGCTCGGGTGCTCGCAAGGTCACCGTGTATGCCCGCTCGCGCCATATCTCGGCCATCGACGACGAGGTCGAGCTGACCGAGCTCGATGGTGCCGAGATTGTGTGCGGCAAGGCGATCTGTGCCATCGACGATAACGGTCCGGTCTTCGAGACGGCTATCTTTGACGAGGACAACAATGTGGTGGGCTACGAGGAAGAGCTCGACCACGTGTCCGCCGACACGGTTGTGATTGCGGCGTCTCAGGTGCCCAAGGACAAGCTCGTGCTTACAACGGGCGGTCTGGAGACCGACCATCGCGGCCTGCTTTCGGTCGACGAGCATGGCATGACCACCGTGCCTGGCGTCTTTGCCGCCGGCGACGTGGTCAACGGCCCGCTCACCGTGGTCCACGCCGTAGCTGGTGCCAAACTCGCCGTCGAAGGCATGACATCCTACCTGGGCCTCTAACCCATCCCACCCATCAGTTGCGGTGAAATACGGACTGTTTTGGCTGTCAAAGGCCTCATCTACTCCGTATTCCACCGCAACTTTTTGTGAGGGTCGGGATTGAAGGTGGGGAGTGCGAGCGAGTGCGAATGCGGCGGATACTGATACGATAGGTACGTTAGCAACTGCCGCCGAGCGGCTCAAACGAAAGGAAGCCTGTATGGAGTCCTCCGCCTATCCGATGCTCTTTAGCCCGATCAAGGTCGGTACGACCGAGGTTAAGAACCGCGTCTTTATGCCGCCGGTATCTACCAACCTGGCCGATCACGGATATGTGACCGACGACTTGGTCGATCATTACCGTGCCCGTGCCAAGGGCGGCGTTGGCCTGATCATCACCGAGGTCGTGACGGTCGAGCCCACCTATACCTATCTGCCGGGTGACATGTGCTGCTACGACGACACGTTTATCCCTGGCTGGGAAAAGCTCGCCGCGGCCGTCCACGAGTATGGCTGCAAGATCATGCCGCAGCTCTTCCACCCCGCCTACATGGCCTTTAACATTCCGGGCACGCCGCGCTTGATCGCTCCGTCCTTTGTGGGCCCGTCCTATGCCCGCGAGGCACCGCGCCCCATCACGGTCGACGAGATTCACGAGCTCACGCATCAGTTTGGCGACGCTGCCGTGCGTATGCAGAAGGCTGGCGTCGATGGCGTCGAGGTCCATGCGGCGCACGCCCACGGCATGCTCGGCGGTTTTTTGACCCCGCTCTATAACAAGCGTACCGATGAGTACGGCGGCTCGCTCGACGCTCGTATGCGCTTCCTGCTCGAAGTCATCGCCGAGATTCGCGAGCGCTGCGGCAAGGACTTTATCATCGACGTCCGTATTTCGGGTGACGAGTACACCGATGGCGGCCTGACCCTCAACGACATGATCTACGTCTCGCGTCGCCTGGAGAAGGCCGGCGTCGACATGATTCACGTGTCGGGCGGCACCACCATCAAGCGCGGCTCCGCAATTCCCGCCGCCGGTACCCAGCAGGCCTCGCATGCCGCCTGCTCGCGCGAGATCAAAAAGCATGTCAACATTCCCGTCGCCACCGTCGGACGTATCAACGAGGCCTGGATCGCCGAGGAGCTGATCGAGGACGGCGCTGCCGACATCTGCATGATGGGCCGCGCCAATCTGTGCGATGCCGAGTTCTGCAATAAGGCCGCTGCCGGCAACGCCGACGACATCCGCCCCTGCATCGGCTGCCTGCGCTGCCTGAACGGCATTATGTTCGGCAAGCGCATCTCCTGTACCGTCAACCCGGACGTGGAGCGCGACGAGGCCGGCTACGAGCCTGCCGCCGAGGCCAAGAACGTGCTCGTTGTGGGCGCTGGTCCTGCGGGCATGGAGGCAGCCTACATTGCCGCCAAGCGCGGCCACAACGTGGTGCTCGTTGACAAGCAGGATGAGCCGGGCGGCGAGATGCGCATCGCGGCCGTTCCGCCGGCAAAGCAGGAACTCACCCGCGTGATCAAGTATCAGTATCGTCGCCTGGCCGAGGCCGGCGTGAAGTGCGCATTTGGCACCGAGCTTACTGCCGAGGACATTCAACGCGACTACGCGGGCTACGAGGTTGTCCTGGCTTATGGCGCCGAGCCCATCGCTCCGGCCTTCATGCAGGGCTTTAAGCAGGTTATGACGGCTGACGACCTGCTGGGTGGCAAGGCTTTCCCGGGCAAGAAGATCGTCATCGTGGGCGGCGGCACCGTCGGTTGCGAGACGGCAGATTACCTGGCCCCGCTGGTCAACGACCTGTCGCCGGCCAATCGCGATGTCACCGTCATCGAGATGACCAAGACACTCGCCGCCAACGAGGGTGGTGCCGGTCGCGCGGTGCTTATCACGCGCATGCTCTCCAAGGGCGTTCATGTGCTGACAGAGGCCAAGGTGACCGAGATTACCGAGGACACTATCAGCTACGAAAAGGACGGCGAGGTCCACACCATCACCGGTGCCGATACGCTGGTGCTTGCCATGGGCTATCGTCCCAATACCAAGTTGGCCGACGACCTTGCCGCTGCCGGCGTTACCACCCACGTGCTGGGCGACGCCAACAAGTGCGGTAACATCCGCGATGCCATCGGCGACGGCTACAAGGTTGCCTGCGAGCTCTAGTCAACCCCTTTGCACCAATCGATTGCAAAAAGCGGCGGCTGCCCTGTGTGCATGTTGGGCAGCCGCCGCCTGCGTTTTGCCAAAGAAAGATTATTGTCGGGCCCTAAATGCCTTTTGCTTCTGCTCCCTCCGCAATCATGTTGCGGTTATACACCAGGTGCAGATACATCGCGTCGTGCGCGGCGGTGGGATTGCGCGAGGCGATGGCGTCGGCCACATCGCGGTGCGTGCGGATAGTTTCCTCGACGAGCTTTTTGCCGGTCACGTCGATAAAGAGGGGGACGGATGCCTTGAGCACGCCCATCAGGCGGGGAACGACGAGGTTTCCGGAGCTCTCGGCAATGGCATTGTGGAACGCGGTGTCGGCGGCGGAGTAATCCTCACCGGCCTCGGCCAGGCGCTCGGATTCGTCGCAGAGCTCTTTGATACAGACGACCTGGTCGTTGGTTGCGTGCTCGGCCGCCATGCGTGCTATCTGCGGCGGTGCCACGGCCCTCTCGCACGTCAACGATGCCGGTTTTTGGATGTGCTCCTCGTTCCTGGAGATTGACGAGAAGACCACCCTCAAGTCCTGGACCGTTATGGAGACGCTCATCGGCCTTTCGGGTCTTGCCTGCGCCCTGGTGATTTCGTTCTTCGCCTAGTTCGCGTAGCTAAACATCTTTCGCCGAGTGCATCGCTCGGTACCCATTTACACCTGTTCCATTAACCAACGATTGGTACAACCGTTTAAACCAAAAGAGGAGAACATCATGGACGAGAAGACCAAGGCACAGATTCAGCAGGAGGCAGCCGACCTGGTTGCCAAGCTGCAGCCGCGTTCCGGCAAGTTCCGCACCATCAGCCCCGAGATGGACCCGCTGCGTCTGGGGTCTGGCTGGACCATCGAGGATCTGGACAAGCCGCAGGTCATTATCGAGTCGACGTTTGGCGACTCGCACCCGGGTTCTGCCGGCCTGTTTGAGCTGGTCGAGGAAGTCCGTGCCGGCGTTGCCGAGGCTGGCGGTCACGGTGCCCGTTACTTCTGCACCGATATCTGCGACGGCGAGGCCCAGGGCCACGATGGCATCAACTACTCGCTGCCCAGCCGCGACATGATCGCCAACATGATCGAGATCCATGCCAAGGCCACCCCGTTCGACGCCGGCGTCTTTGTCGCCAGCTGCGATAAGGGCCTGCCTGCGAACCTCATGGCCATGGGCCGCATCAACATCCCCTCCATCGTCGTTACCGGCGGTGTCATGGATGCCGGTCCTGACCTGCTGACCCTGGAGCAGCTCGGCGCGATTTCTGCCCGCTACGAGCGCGGCGAGATCTCCCGCGAGGAGCTTGAGTTTGCCAAGCACAACGCATGCCCCAGCTGCGGCGCCTGCTCGTTTATGGGCACCGCGTCGACCATGCAGGTTACCGCCGAGGCCCTGGGCCTTATGCTCCCCGGCACGGCCCTGCTGCCCGCCACCAGCTCCGACCTGCGTGAGTTTGCGCGCGCGGCCGGCCGTCAGTCCGTGTGGCTCTCCGAGCACAACCTGTGCCCCCGCGACATCGTGACCAAGGGGTCCTTCGAGAACCTCATCATGGTCCACGGTGCCATTTCGGGCTCCACCAACTCGCTGCTGCATATCCCCGCGATTGCCCGCGAGTTTGGCATCGAGATGTCCGCCGACGACTTCGATCGCCTGCACCGTGGCGCCCACTACCTGCTCAACGTTCGCCCCGCAGGTGAGTGGCCGGCGCAGTTCTTCTACTATGCGGGTGGCGTGCCGCGCATCATGGAGGAGATCAAGTCGATGCTTCACCTCGACGTTATGACCGTCACCGGCAAGACCCTCGGCGAAAACCTCGAGGACCTTAAGAACAACGGCTACTACGAGAAGTGCGGCCGCTACTTGGAGAAGTGGAACCTCAAGCGCGAAGACATTATTCGCCCGTTTGACCAGGCTTTTGGTACCGACGGCTCTATCGCCATCCTCCACGGCAACCTTGCCCCCGAGGGTGCCGTCGTCAAACACACGGTTGTTCCGCGCGAGATGTTCCGGGCCACGCTTAAGGCTCGCCCGTTCGATTGTGAGGAGGACGCTATCCACGCCGTCCTGACGCACGAGATCAAGCCCGGCGATGCCGTCATCATTCGTTATGAGGGCCCCAAGGGCTCCGGCATGCCCGAGATGTTCTACACCACCGAGGCTATCGCCAGCGACCCCGAGCTGGGCGCAAGCATTGCCCTGATCACTGACGGCCGCTTCTCCGGCGCCTCCAAGGGCCCGGCTATCGGTCATGTTTCGCCCGAGGCTGCCGTGGGCGGCCCGATTGCCCTGATCGAGGAAGGTGATCTGATCCAGATCAACATCCCCGAGCGCTCGCTGTCCATCGTGGGCATCGCCGGCAAGGAGATGGAGCCGGCTGAGGTCGACGCCGTCCTGGCCGAGCGCCGAGCCGCTTGGAAGCCCAAGACCAATCGCTATACCTCCGGCACGCTCAAGTTCTTTACCGAGCATGCAGTTTCCGCCATTCAGGGTGGCTACATGGAGTAGCGCCCATGCGCATCAAATTTCTCCTCTCATAGATGCGCGGCACGAAAAGCTCCGAGCTTGCACGAGCTCGGAGCTTTTTTGTTCAACCTTAGCTAAAAGCCTCGTCCCTAAATGACTGGTTGGAAGTTGCGCCGAATTGGGGATAGTTTGACGGCGCGGGTGTCGCCAGCGGCCCCTATTTCGCCGTAAATGAGGAGATGGGGGATGCGATAGTATTACGTGGTGATATTCGACAAACCGTGGGCTTCATCCGAGGGCTTTATGGAACAACACCAGCATTATCAGAGCCTGCAAGATCAGGCATACAACGCATTGCGCTCCAAGATCATCTATGCCGAGCTCAAGCCCGGCACGCGCCTTTCGGCGATTGGTCTGGAAAAAGAGACAGGAATCGGGCGTACGCCCATTCGCGAATCCTTTGTGCGCCTGCGCGAGCAGGAGCTGGTCGAAACACGTCCCAAAAGCGGCACCTACGTTTCTAAGATCAGCATGGAACACGCCGAGAATGCCTGTTTCTTGCGCGAAAAGCTCGAAAGAAGCGTACTCATTAAATGTTGCTCGGCTGCTACGCCCGAGCAAAAGCAGCGGCTTGAGCAGATTCTTGCCGAGTCCGAGTCGCTCGACCATGGCGAAACGCGTCGCTTTTTCGACCTGGACAACCTGTTCCATGAGACGTGTTTTGCGATTGCCGGCCGTCACATGTTGTGGGATTGGATGAAGAGCGTCAATACGCACTTTGAGCGATACAACTGGTTGCGTATGGTGTCGCAGGATCTGGACTGGGAGCCGATCCGTGGGCAGCATCGCCGGATTCTCGAGGCCATTAAGAAGGGCGATACCGACACGGCGAGCTATCTGGCAGAGACGCATTTGCATCTAATGCCCGAGGAGCAGGGTCCGGTTATTGCCTTGCATCCCGACTACTTTGAGCTGTCCAAAGACTCGGCCATCTAACTCGCCCCCTACATTAGTTGCGGTGAAATAGGGATTGTTTTGCGGCTCTGATGGTGTAAACAGTCCGTATTTCACCGCAAGTGCCGGGGCACATCGGGGCACGAAAACGCTGCGGCGCCGCTTGGAGGAAAAGACCGGAAGCAAAGGTCCATTCCTCCAGACGGCGCCGCAGCTGTTTTGGTGGCTCGGTTTTTACCGAAGTGGCTCAGTTGAGCGCGACTGCCAGCCGAGTAGGCAAAGCGGCTCGGGGGCGTGCCGCTTCCGTCACGTTCTATCAGCATACAAGACGGTTTTGGTTCTTGTTCGTGACGGAAACGGCGCGCTTCCGAGCCGCTTTAAAAGAAAGGGGGCGAGGTCTAGGGCACGCCCCCTTTCACGATAGAGAGCTAAACCTAGCCGCGGACCTTCTTGACGACGTCCATGGCCTCGCGGGCAATCTGCTCGACCTTGGAGAAGTCGCCATCGGCAAACAGGGCCGGCTTGACCATCCAGGTGCCACCGCAGGCGATGATGGCAGAGGAGCTCAGGTACTCCTCGACGTTGGCGGTGCTCACGCCGCCGGTAGGCATAAAGCGGTGACCGACAAACGGAGCGGCGAGGGCCTTGATGGTGTTCAGGCCGCCATACTGGGACGCGGGGAAGAACTTGGTGACCTTGAGGCCCAGGTTCTCGGCTGCGGTGACCTCGGAGGGGGTCACGGTGCCGGGAAGGACGGGCAGGTCGATATCGATGCAGTGCTTCACGACGTCCTCGTTGTAACCCGGGGAGACGATGAACTTGGCACCGGCTGTGCGGGCCTGCTCAACCTGCTCGACGGTCAGGACAGTGCCGGCGCCAACGCACATCTCGGGCTCGGCCTCGGCCATAGCGGCGATGCACTCGGCGGCGCAGGCGGTGCGGAAGGTGACCTCGGCGGACTTCATGCCAGCTGCCATAAGGGCGTGGGCGAGCGGAGCGGCGTCCTCGACCTTGTCGAGCACAACGACCGGCACGATGCCCAGGGACTCAAGCGTGGTGTAGAACTGATCGAACATGATGTTCCTTTCGATGTGTGGTGCGCACGGGCGCGTGATTGACAAATGTGCTGGTCAGGAGCCGATTTTGGATTGGTTATCGGAGGCACTGCTTGGGGTTCAAGCAATTCCAAAATCGGCTGCACGACCAGTCATGTAGGAAATGCCAGGCAAAACCGGAATGGGACTGGTGGTTTTGCCCGACCGGAGGAATCGGGGAGCGGGCCGCAGAGGTATGGGTATGGAAAGCTGCGGCCCGCGGAATGAGGACGGCTTAGCGCGCGACGCGGGTGCCACCGTCGGCGGCGTTTGCCACAGCGGCGATCTCGTCGGCGGTCACCAGATTGGAATCGCCCTTGATGGTGAGCTTGAGGATCGAGGCCGCAATCGCGTAGTTGACGGCGTCCTGTGGATCAAAGTCGTTGATGAGGGCGTGGACCAAGCCGGCGTTGAAAGCGTCGCCGGCGGCAACGCCCTCGAGCACGTGCACGTCGTGAGCAGGGGAGAACCAGTGCTCGCCGCTCTCGGCGTCAAAGAGCATGCCCATCCAGATGGAGCGCTCGACGCAGGAGATGTTCCGGATGACCGAGGCGACCTTCTTACAGCCGTACTTGGCGCAGATCTGACGGGCCATCTCGACATAGGTGTCGCGCTCCTCGATGCCGTGGGCAAGGGAACCAGAGACGCAGGTCATGCCGAGGCCGGCAGGCGCATCCTCGTCGTTGGCGATGCAGATATCGACGAGCGGCAGGAGTTCCTTCATGGTGACCTGCGACTTCTCGGGCGACCACATCTTGCCGCGATAGTTCACGTCGCACACGGTGGTGATGCCCTTGGCGCGGCAGGCGGCGAGCGCCTCCTTGCAGGCGGCGGCCATCTCATCGGAGACGGCGGGGGTCACGCCGGAGAAATAGAAGACATCGATGCCCTTGAGGATCTCGTCCCAGTCAAAGACGTCGCGCTTGGCCATGTTGATGGCAGAGAACTTGCGGTCGTAGACGCAGCCGTTGCCGCGCTGCGAGGCGCCGACCTCAAACACATAGCAGCCAAGACGGTCGCCCTGACGCACGACGCGCGTGGTGTTGACGCCGTAGGCCTTCAGCGAGCGCAGAGCGCACTCGCCCAGACGGTTGGCCGGGACAACGGAGACGTAAGCGGCCTTGTCGCCCTGGTAGGCCAGGGAAAGCGCGGTGTTGGCCTCGGCGCCGCCGTAGTGGACATCAAACTCGGTCGCCTGCTCAATGCGCAGATGGTCTTTGGGCGAGAGCCTCATCATGATCTCGCCGAAGGTAAGAACCGTTTTACCCATGGTTGCGCAGCTCCTTCTTGCTCGTGCGTACACCTTTGATATGGCGTTGGCACGTAGGTGCCAAGACGGTAGGGTACATCTTTGCACCTACGTGCCAACGCTCGCCGAAATCGGTTTACGAAATCGGTTTCGTTTCGAGTTGTAGTATACTCACCTACAGCGTTTTGCAAGCGAGATTTTTAAAAAAATGCCTAAAATGGCTCAGACTGCTGACAATTGGGAAACGGGGTGCGCCATGGCGCAGATGAGAATCAAGGACATTGCCGCCGAGGCGGGCGTGAGCCCGGCCACGGTCTCGCGCTATCTCAACAACCGCCCCGGGCAGATGACCGAGGAAACCCGCGCTCGCATCGCGGCGGTTATCGAGCGCACCGGCTATCGCCCACGTGCCGCCGCACGCAATCTGCGCAGCTCGCGCACCAACCTCATCGGCGTGATCCTGGCCGACATCGCCAACCCGTTCTCGAGCGCCATGCTCGAAGGACTTTCCGCCAGCGCCGCTGCGCGCGGCTGCTCGCTCATGACGGCCATTAGTGGTAACGACCCCGCTAAGGAAGCGGAGTCTCTCACCAGACTTATCGATGCTGACGTGGACGGCCTGGTCGTCAACACCTGCGGAGGCAATGACGAGGCGATCGCCGCGGCAGCGGGACGTCTGCCCGTTGTGCTGCTCGACCGCGATGTTGCCGACGGCGGTGTCGATCTGGTGACATCTAACAACCGTGAGCTGGTCGCCGGGTTGGTGGACGCTTTGGCCGCTGCGGGCAGCGAGCGCCTGTGCCTGCTCACTGAGGCAAGCGACGACAGCCCCGTGCGTC
>CALFGH010000219.1 GCA_937958315.1 uncultured Collinsella sp.
GGCAAGCTCGCACACCACGATGGGGTTATGGATGAGCGGGCCCAGCGTGTGGACCTGAGCGTTCTCCCCCACTTGCGGGGCGGCCGCCAAGGCCATATCGAGCGCGCGCTGCACGCCGTAGCAGGTGCCGGCGTGGGCAGCGATTTTGATGATGGGGGCGTCGACCTTTCCGGTTACAGCCTCGGCAGTGTTCATGACTTCCTCGCCCATGGCTAGAACCTGCCCGGGTGCTCGGCACACAAGTCATCGCGCATGGCGTAGACACGACTCATGGCCTCGGACTCAAACCATGCCAGACGCTCCTTGCGGTTGAGCTCGGTCGGTGCATCGGATAGCGAGATGGCCTTTCCGGCACGGATCCAGCACTTTTTGGGGCGCATGAGCTTTTTGCCCGCAGGCGTGATATCGGACCAGCCGCAGATAGCGAGCGGGTTGACGGGTGCCTTGCCCATCTGGGCGATGAGCGCAAAGCCGCCGTGGACCTCGGGTTTGATCTCGCGCGAGCGGATGCGCGTGCCCTCGGGGAAGATCAAGACGTCCTCGCCGCGCTGCAGCGCATGCTGGGCGGCGCGCAGGCACTTCATGTCGGCGGTGCCGCGCTCGACGGGAATGCCGCCCACACGGCTAAAGGCCCAGCGCACGATCTTGCTCTTGGCAAACTCGGATTTAAAGATGGGGCGAATGCGGCGGCCGCCAAAGAACAGCGCCGTCTCTACAGCCAGGAGCTCGGCCATCGAGGTGTGGTTGCAGATGACCACGCTGCCGCGGCCTTCCTGGCGCTCAAACAGTAGGTCGCTGTCCTCGACCTTCCAGCGCCACATGAGTTTTGAGAAGACCCAAAGGATGCCCATGACTACAGCGACGGTGCCGCGGATGAGCGCCGGAAACTCGTCGTAGGGGGCGTTGTAGTAATCCTCGGGCGTCTGCTTAAACAGGCGCATGGGCTACCTCCTTTGGTTGATGAGGTCCTCGATTATCGAGACGACCTCATCGATGGTGTGGGCGGTGGAGTCGACGTGCACCGCGTCCTCGGCGGGAACAAGCGGTGCGACCTCGCGGCTGCTGTCGAGCTTATCGCGCTGCTTGAGGGCGTCGAGGGTCTCGTCGACCTCTGCCTCGAGCTGCTCGGTGGTGAGCGGCTGGGCGTCGTTTTGGTGGCGCTGCAGCACGCG
>CALFGH010000220.1 GCA_937958315.1 uncultured Collinsella sp.
AGCCGCAGGTCACCAAGCCCGCACCCGAGACGAGCGCCCGTCGCGATAAGCCCGCCGGCAAGACCAAGGCCATCGAGCGCCATCGCCCCGGTCGCGTGCGCATAGGCCTGGGCCTGATCGGCCTGGGTCTTAAGACGCTCATTACCGGCAAGACGAAATAGTCGTTTGTAGAAGCGCCCCGCATTTGAGGAAAGCCTCGGATGCGGGGCGCTTTTCCCTGCTACCATGGTGCGAATAACAACGCGAATGACAGGCAGGAATATGAAGCTCACTATAGAATCGATGACCTACGGCGCCGACGGGCTGGCGCACGCCGACAACGGCAAGGCCGTCTTTGTGCAGGGCGCCGTGGCAGGCGACACCGTCGAGGCCGAGGTCGTACAGGACGGCAAGTCGTTCATGCGTGCCCGCACCACCGAGATTCTGGAGCCAAGCCCCGATCGCATTCAGCCTCCCTGCCCCTTCGTGGGCATCTGCGGCGGCTGCTCGTGGGGCAATCTCTCACGCACGGCACAGCTCGCCGCCAAGGAGCAAAACCTGCGCTCCACGCTCGAGCGCATCGGCAAGTTCGCTCCTGAGCAGGTCGATGAGTTGGTACAGCCCATCTGCCACACCAAGGACGACTGGGGCTACCGCAATAAAATCGAGCTCGAACCGACCGTCGTCAACGGTCGCGTGCGTCTTGGCATGCACGGTGTCGACCCCAGCAAAATCGTGACCGTCGATACGTGCCCGCTGTTCGACAAGCGCTTCCCGAAGGCGCTCAAATCGGTCGTCGGCGCACTCAACTATCTAAGCGGCAGCCATGACTTGGGGCTCGAACGCGTGGGCATTCGCGCATCACGCCGCACCAAGGCACTCGAGGTCGCACTCTGGACGCCCACAGGCTCTTTTCCGCGCTCGCAGGTCTCCCGCGTGCTGGCGGACGCCGCTCACCCCACGAGCATCGTGCGCGTGATGAGCAAGGGCGAAAAGAAGGCCCGCCGTGTCTCCAAGGTCGAAATGCTCGCCGGAGAGGGCTCATGGACCGAGAATATCGCCGAGGGTCAGATGCGCTTGTCTGCCCCGTCTTTTTTCCAGGTCAACACCAAGGGTGCCGAGATTTTGATCGAGCTTGTCATGGAAGCACTCGACCCGCAGGAAGACGAGCTTGCCGTGGACCTGTACTGTGGTGCCGGCACCTTTACCCTGCCGCTCGCCCGCCGCTGCGA
>CALFGH010000221.1 GCA_937958315.1 uncultured Collinsella sp.
ATCAGCCAAACACAACAGGCCAAAAGCCCGGCAACGAGCCCCAGACCCAAAAAGCCTCCCGCACGGCAACGCCCCGCGGGAGGCCCAACGTCAAACAGACGGCACCTTACGCCTCGGACTTCTTGGCGTAGATAAACCAGTAGCCGAGCGCGACCAGAACCGCGCCGCCCACGATGTTGCCCAGCGTGGCGGCGGACAGGTTAAACGCAATGCCCGCGGCGTTGAGCGCATTGGCGCCGGCGACGTCGGCACCATAGCCGCACGCGTGCATCACGGCACCCATGGGCAAAAAGTACATGTTGGCAACGCAGTGCTCAAAACCGCATGCCACAAAGGCGGCGATGGGCAGCAAAATGCCCACAACCTTATCGACCACGGTCTTGCCGGCGGTACCGATCCACACGGCCAGGCACACAAAGATGTTGCACAGGATGCCGCGGAAGAAGATCGTCACCCAGTCGACCGTCACCTTGCCGGCGGCGACGCTCACCATGGAATTGGCGACCGCCTCGCCGTTGAGCTTGTAAATGCCGGCCATGTACACCAAAAAGACGATGAACAGGGCACCGACAAAGTTACCGAACCATACGACAACCCATGCCTTGAGCATCTGAGCCAGGGTGATCTTTTTGCTCTTGAGCGCGCAGACCATAAGCGAGTTGCCGGTGAACAGCTCGGCGCCGCACACCAGCACCAGCACCAGGCCCAGGCAAAAGCACAGGCCGCCCACGACACGCTGGGCGCCCCAGCCCAGCGTGCTATCGCTCAAGAACACGGTAAAAAACAGACCGCCGAAGGCAATGAACGCACCAGCGAACATCGCCAAAACAAAGGCCTTTGCGACCGGCAGGTTGGCCTTGGTCACGCCGGCGGCCTCGGTCTTGGCCTCGATCGCGGCGGGCGCCAGGCAATCGGGAGCGGGGTACTCCGCCTTGGAATCTGCCATGTCAATCACTTCTTTCCTAATCAGCAGGGACAAGCGCTCCTATTGCTCTTGTCCCAAGCGGACAAAGTGGGAAAAGTCGTTGGCGGCCACGGCGTCGTACACGGCGTCGACGGCGTCAAAGACCTCCGGGGACATAGGGTTGTAAAACTCCGTATCGCCCTGCTGAATCCCTATGAAGACGATATCTTCGCACGATTGCTCGATTTCCTCGATCAGAATCGACAAAGGGAGCGAATGCGTGGTGAACATCGACTTGCGGGCCACATCGCGCTTGTCGAGCAAACGGATGGACCCGACGGGCAGTGCCATGTCGGCGGCATCAACCAAGACCAGACGCGGCGGACGCTCGCGCTTGACCTCGATGATGTCGTCCTCGGGCGTTTGGCCTCCGTCGATGGTGTACCAACCGGCGATGGGCGCGTCTTCCATCTTTTTGGAGAGCACGGGGCCGGCGGCATCGTCGGCACGCAGCACGCTTCCCGCCGTGAGCACGATACCCGCAAACGGGGCGCCGTTCACACGTCCATCCACAACGCGACCCATTACTGCAACCTTCCCGTCAGATACACGCCCGACACATCGCGCACGCGCTCAATCAAATCGCGAAACTTCATCAGAAACGCGACCTGCTGGGCATGCAGGCCAAAGTCGTCATCGAACACCGAGATGCCGGCCTTGGCCGACCCGCGAAAACCGCGCTCGTCGAGCAGCGCATCGCAGGCCTCGAGCAGCGACGGCACCGCCGCCTTGTCGAGCTGGCACTCGCCAAAGGAGCGAATGGCCTCAAACTTAGTCCGGGCCTCCCCCTCCGGCAACGCGTCGACGAGCGAATAGAACACATCCACCGGCACCGACAGGCGCGGCTCAAAGCAGTCGAGCACGCCGGTGTGGTGGCCCACGGCGAGCGTGTAGTACAGCACGTCGCAGGCCTCCTGGGGAACGTCTTCCTCGGTCTCCACAAACTTACGCGTGAGCTCGTAAAAGACCACCTGGTCGGGCGCATGGCCCAGGCAGGGGTCGGCGACGCCCTCGGCGGCCTCGTCGCTTGCGCGCGAGGCATCGCCAAAAGAGCCGCCGAGCATGCCGGGGCCCGCAAAGTAACCAGAGCGGTCCGTGAGCTCCATCTAGCGACCTCCGGCCAACACCAGATCCTGCAGCGCCGAGTAGACCTCAACGCGGCGCGGATCGTCCTGCTTGTCGATGAGCAGCGCCATGGCACCGCGG
>CALFGH010000222.1 GCA_937958315.1 uncultured Collinsella sp.
TGGAGGCGGCCGGCATCCCCGCCTTTGGCCCCCGGAAAAACGCCGCGGTCATCGAGGCTGCGCTCAACGGGCTTGGCAAGCCCGGCATGGGCTGCACGGCAACCTGCGCCTATATCGAAAACGACATGCTCGCTATCGCCCACGTGGGCGACTCGCGCGCCTATCTGCTCCACGAGGGCACGCTCATTCGCGTGACCCGCGACCACTCCTATGTGGAGGAGCTCGTGGACGCCGGCGAGATTACGGCAGACGAGGCTCGCGTCCACCCCAACCGCTCAGTCATCACCCGCGCGCTGGGCTCGGATCCCGCCATGTATGCCGACCACTTTACCCTGCATATCGAGGAAGGCGACCGCCTGATCCTGTGCTCAGACGGCCTGTCGAGCATGATTCCCGATAGCGATATCGAAAACATCGCCACGCAGTCCTCGACCGCGCAGATTTGCGTCGACAACCTTGTTGACGCGGCACTGGTCGCCGGCGGGCACGACAACGTCACCGTGGTTGTCGTTGACCTGGTCGACGATGGCGTCATGCGCGAGGCAGAGCGCGTCCGCCGCCGCAACATCACCATTGCCACCGTACTGGGCATCGCTTTTGTGCTGGCGGCAGCCATCTGGGCCTACGCAGGCATCACCGGCTCGTACTACCTGGGCACCTACAAGGACACCGTCGCGGTCTACCGGGGCATTCCCGGCAAGCCGCTCGGCCTTAAACTGCACTGGCTCGACAGCACGACCACCATCAAGCTGTCCGACCTGCCCGAAGACACACAAAATCGCCTTAAGGCAGGTATTCAGCAGACGAGCATCGACGATGCACAGGACACCATCTCCAAGTACCGCCATCAGATCGACGAGGAGCAGACCCGTCAGGTGATCGACGCGCAAACGATCCGCAATAACACCGACCAGGGTTCGACCTCCGAATCGGATTCCGAGAATACCGCCGAACAGTCCGCCGAGGCCGAAGCCTCCGATAAGAATTAGAAAGGGAGTGCCGCTTATGAGTCGCCGTAATACCGAACTGCTCTTACTCATCGCCTCGGCGTTCCCCGTCATCCTGCTGTATGCGATGTACGTGCTCACCGCAGGCGCCGCCATCTCGTTTGAGACACTTGCCGTTCCGATCGGTCTCTTTGCCGCCTTCGCCGCGGCGCATATCGCCGTACGCATCCTGGCACCCGGCGCCGACCCGGCCATCCTGCCCATCGTCTTTGTGCTTTCGGGCATTGGCATCACGTTCGTGACACGCTTGGCGCCCACGCTCGCCATCTCGCAGCTCGTCATCCTGTTTATCTCGGTGGCGCTGATGGTAGGTACGCTTGCGCTGGTCAAAAACCTCGACGTGGTCATGCGCTACAAGTACACCTTTGGCATCATCGGCATCATCTTGCTGATGCTGCCCATCTTTATCGGCACCACGATCTCGGGCTCTAAACTGTGGATTCGCATCGCTGGCTTTACCATTCAGCCCGGCGAGTTCGCCAAGGTCTTTATCGTGCTGTTCCTAGCCGGTTACCTGGCCGAGAACCGCGAACTGCTCTCTATCTCCAACCGCAAGATCTTGGGTCTTAAGATTCCGCGTCTGCGCCTGCTGCTGCCGCTGTTCGCAGTCTGGGGCGTATGCCTGCTCGTCGTTGTCTTCGAACGTGACCTGGGCTCGGCCTTGCTGTTCTACACCATCTTCTTGCTGATGCTCTACGTTGCCACGGGTCGCTTCTCGTATGTCATCATCGGCCTTGTGCTCTTAGCCGTGGGAGCCGTGGGCGCTTACAAGTTCCTGTCGCACGTCCAGGTGCGTTTCCAGATCTGGGCCGATCCCTTTAAGGATGCACAGGGCCAGGGCTACCAGATCGTCCAGTCCCTCTTCTCGCTGGCCGACGGCGGCCTTGTTGGCGTCGGCATTGGCAACGGCATGGCCAACAACATCCCCGTCGTCGAGTCCGACTTTATCTTCTCGGCTATCGGCGAGGAGATGGGCCTTTTGGGCGGTGGCGCCGTTCTTATCCTGTTTATGCTCTTTGCCGTACGTGGCCTGACCACGGCAGCCCGTGCCAAGTCCGACCTTGCCGCCTTTAGCGCCACTGGTCTTACGGCCGCTATCAGCTTCCAGGCCTTCTTGATCGTTGGCGGCGTTACCCGCCTGATCCCGCTGACCGGCGTCACCCTGCCCTTTATGAGCCAGGGCGGCTCCTCGCTGCTGGCAAGCTTTATCATCGTCGCGCTTTTACTGCGCGCCGGTGACGAGGCAACCGGTCGCGAGGCCGAGCTCACCGGCACCGGCACCATTGAGGGGCAGCGGGTGCTGCTGCTGTATCCGCAGACCTTTATGAACAACAGCGGTGAAGCCGTGCAGGCAGCCATGGCGTTCTATAA
>CALFGH010000223.1 GCA_937958315.1 uncultured Collinsella sp.
CCCAGCAGGGAGAGGATCTCCCCCCGCTTCACCTCCAGATCAATCCCGTCGTTGGCCACGACGCTGCCGAAGCGCTTGGTGAGCCCGCGCGTCTCGAGCATGTAACCCATGGGTTCGTCCTTTCTCTTCCGGGCGCGCGGGCCGAGTCGCCGTGCCCGCGCGCCTTACCTTTCGGGTTCACCATCCATGGTGGAGCGCGTTTCTAACGAAGCCGTAACGGCCGTTGGGCTCTTTTGGCGCCAGCCCTTCTCGACCCGCACGCATTTGCTTAAAGCAACAACTTTCCCGATCGATGTAATCACCAAATCAAAACGTGTACATCAGCCACCAAAGATGCCGAAAAATGTCGTTTTTGGTGACTGATGTACACAATTGCAGAATACAGCGCAGCTCAGAACCACCCTCCACATGTCTGGACTCTCTATGCTCGCGCTGGATAGACATCGCCAGAACGGGTATAGTATCGAAAGTTTTGTCGTTTACCAGCGGGGGAGTCCTGTGGGCATCAAAAAGAAGATCAAAAAGGAGCTTATCGGCACTTCCGATTACCCGTCGAATAAGATCTTCACGATCTCCAATTTCATTACCTTCACGCGCCTGATCCTCACGCTGGTCTTCCTGTACCTGTTTGTGACGGACAACAACCGTGTCGTCGCCATCGTCATCTATGCCATCGCGGCCTCCACCGACTGGATGGACGGCCAGATTGCCCGCATGACCAAAACGGTTTCGTGGCTCGGCAAGGTTATGGATCCCATCTGCGACCGTGCGCTGCTATTTACCGGCGTACTGGGCCTGGTGGTCCGCGGCGAGCTTCCCATCTGGGTCTGCGTGCTCATCATTGGTCGCGATATCTACCTTGGTATCGGAACGCTCATCGTACGCCACTATCACCGCCGCCCCATCGACGTCGTCTTTCCCGGCAAGATTGCGACGGCGCTGCTCATGACCGGCTTCTCGCTCATGCTGTTGGGCTTTCCCACTGTAGATGGCTGGCATCTGCTGCCCGCTACGTTCAAGGCCTTCCCGGGTCTCAACGGCAGCCCGGTACCGCTTGGCATCTTCTTTGTGTACGGCGGCGTCATCTTCTCCATGCTCACCGCTGTCATCTATTCCATTAAGGGTGGAGCGGCCATTAAACAGGCTGTCGCGCATCCCGAGGACGAAGACATCGACTTTCTTAACCCCGAAATCGAAGACTAAGTCGTTGGGGTATGATTACGTACAGTTCATTCTTTGCGGCATGTCCGCGTTAAGTTAGGGGTTGTCATGGACAACATGGTTAACAATATGCCTCAGAACGATAAGGCCTCAGACGCCACCTGCGTTTTCCGCGTTCCTTCGAGTGATGTCACCGTTCCCGACCTCATGGCCAACGTGCACATCACCGCACCCGTCTTATCTATCGTCAAAGGCCCTCAAACCGGTGCAGCCTTTGAGCTCGAGGATAATGTGACCACCATCGGCCGCGATCCCGCCAACGGCATCTTCCTCAACGACATGACCGTGTCGCGTAGCCACGCGCGCATTATTCGCGAGGGTCTGGGTGCCCGCATCGAGGACCTGGGCTCGCTCAACGGTACGTGGGTTGACGGCGCCATCGTCAACGGCGCACCGCTGCACGATGGCTCTTCAGTCCAGATCGGTACGTTTACGCTCATCTATCACGAGAGCACGCCGGAGCGCATCGAAACCGGTGAGTAGGGCATGGCCGAACGCAATTATCTGAGTATCGGCCAGGTCGTCAATTTACTTCGAGGCGCATACCCCGATCTTTCGAACTCAAAAATTAGATTTCTCGAAGATGAGGGGCTCATCACCCCTCATCGCACGCCTAAGGGCTATCGTCAGTACTCCAAGGAGGACGTTGACCGCCTGGAGGTCATTCTGCATCTGCAGAAAACTCGCTACATGCCGCTCAATGTGATCAAGCAGCGCCTGGAAAACGCCACGGACCTGTCTACGCTCGCTTACGAGGTGGGCCTGCTGTCCGACGTTCCGCTCAAGACGGAGCCCAAGGAGACCAAGCAAAAGCTGCATCCTATCGAGACCATCCCCGATATGCTCGGTGTTGAGATCTCGTTTATCCGCTCCCTGGCCGAAAACGACCTCATTCGCATCATCAAGAGTCCGCAGAATCGCGAGCTTGTCGATGGCCGCGATTTCCCGATCATCCGCTATTGCTCCGAGCTTTCGCGCTTCCATATCGAGCCGCGCAACCTGCGCCAGTACGTATCGTCCGCAAACCGCGAGTCCTCGATGTTTGAGCAGGTGCTCGTAAGCATGCTCGGTATGGATACTTCCGACGACGAGCGCGATGCCAAGCTCGAGCGCGCATTTAAGAAACTGCATGACCTCACCGAGGGCGTCCATACCGCTCTGCTCAAGAACCGCGTATTTGAGTCACTCAACGCCGTGGTGGAGGATGCCGATATCGATGCCCTCGACGAGGAGATCGCACGCTCCGAGTCAACCAAGGCCAAAAGCGAAGAGGCAAGCGTTCCCGCGGTTGCCGCGAAGGACGAGTCGCTCGTGCATCCTTCCAAGGTCGTCGTCCCCTCGCATAGCCTGTCTGCTAACGCGGGTAAATAACCGCCGTCCACCCGGCAATCCATGAAAGGTCATGCCATGTACGACTTCGAATCTCACATCGTCGACATCCCCGACTATCCCGAGCCCGGAGTCGTCTTTAAGGACATTACGCCGCTCTTTGGTAATCCCGAGGCGCTAAAGGCCATGGTAGATGCCCTGACCGAGCATTTTGCCGGCATGGGCATCACCAAGGTCGTGGGTCCCGAGGCTCGCGGCTTTATGGTCGGCGTGCCCGTGGCCGTCGCCCTGGGTGCCGGCTTTGTACCCGCTCGTAAGCCGGGCAAGCTGCCGCGCAAGACGGTGAGCCAGAGCTACGAGCTCGAATATGGCACCGACTCTATCGAGATCCACGCCGATGCCATTACCTCTAAAGATACCGTGTTGATTCTGGATGACTTGGTCGCGACGGGCGGAACCGTCGAGGCAACAGGTAAACTGGTGCGATATATGGGCGCAAAGCTTGTGGGTTACGGTTGTATCCTCGAGCTTGCGTTTCTCAACCCGCGCAAGAAGCTCACGCCTTCCAACGAGGACGTCGAGCTCTTTAGCCTGGTAACGGTGGACTAGCCGCTACCCTTAGATACCGGAAAGGAAGCTCCATGCGCACAGCAAATACGCACAAAAACATGGCACGCTGCGCTGCTACGGCAACCCTCGCTTGTGTTTTGGGCCTGGGCCTCGCGGCTCCGGCCTATGCCGATACCGCATCCGACCTTGCCGCTGCTCGTACCAAACTCGAGCAGATCGGCACGCAGACCCAGCAAATTCATGAAGAACTCTCCGCACAGACGCAGGAGCTTGATCAGACTGCAGGCGAGATCACGCAAAAGCAGCAAGAGATTGCCGAGGGCCAGGCAAAGCTTTCGAGCTACGTTGCCGGTGAGTACAAGACCGGCGGTCTGAGTCTCCTTCAGGTTCTGACGGGCGTCGACGATCTGGGCGACATGCTCAACCGTCTGTTCTATTACGGCAAGGTTTCCGACAAGCAGGCCCAGACCATTCAGGATGTCAAGGACCTTAAGCAGCAGCTCACCGATAAGCAGGCCGAGCAGGAGAAGAACGTCGCCGCCACGCAAAAGAAAGTCGACGAGCTCAACGCCCAGCAGGCCGAGGCTCAGAGTGTCGTGAACTCCCTGGATTCTCAGTTGCAGGCCGAGCTTGCTGCCGAGGCCGAGGCCAACGCCGCGCTGCAGGCTGGCATCAATGCCAGTACTGCCGAAAAGGCCACGGTGAGCAACGACACCGCCGGTACGACCGAGAACACCAATAATGGTGGCGGCACGACCAACAATGGTGGCGGCAATACGCCTGCGCCTGCGCCCGCTCCTGCCCCCACGCCGCAGCCCGTGAC
>CALFGH010000224.1 GCA_937958315.1 uncultured Collinsella sp.
GCAAGAACCCCCCGCCGCACGAAGTGCGCAGCGGGGGTTTCTTGCATGTCCAAGGACGTTCTGAAAAGTAACAACAGGGCGGGCCCGGACGAGAACAAACAACTACAGGTCGATGTGCGATTCCTTGATCGGGAACGGCTCGGCGAAGTGGCAGGCACAGCAGTGGCCCGGGGCAACTTCCTTAAACTCGGGAAGCTTCTCGGAGCAGACACCCTGCGCAATCGGGCAGCGCGTGTGGAAACGGCAGCCGGTCGGCGGATCCAGCGGCGACGGCGGATCGCCGGCGAGGATGATGCGCTTGCGGGTCTTCTGGATATCCGGATCGGGCACCGGCACGGCAGACAGCAGCGACTGCGTGTACGGATGGTGGGGCTCGCTGTAGAGCGTCTTCCAGTCAGAAACCTCGACCATCTTACCCAGATACATAACGGCAACGCGATCGGAGATATGCTGCACAACAGACAGGTCGTGGGCAATAAACAGATACGCGGTACCAAACTTGTCCTGCAATTCCTTGAGCAGGTTCAAAACCTGAGCCTGAATGGATACATCCAGAGCGGAAACCGGCTCGTCGCAGATGATCAGCTTAGGCTTCAGAGCAAACGCGCGGGCAATGCCGACACGCTGACGCTGACCGCCGGAGAACTCGTGCGGATAGCGGTTGATGTGCTCGGGGTTCAGACCGACGACGTCCAGCAGCTCGCGGACACGCTCAATGCGCTCTTCCTTAGTGCCCACGCCGTGAATGGTCATGGGCTCGGAGACGATCTCGCCGATGGTCATACGGGGATTCAGCGAAGCATAAGGATCCTGGAAGATAAACTGCATCTCACGACGCATGTCCTTGATCTCATGCTTGCTCATCTCGGCAACATCTTTGCCCTGGAAGAACACCTTGCCGGCGGTCGGCTTGGTCAGACGCATGATAGTGCGGCCCGTGGTGGATTTACCGCAACCAGACTCGCCAACCAGACCAAAGGTCTCGCCAGGATAAATCTCAAAAGAGATGTCGTTTACAGCAGAGACGACGCGCTTGGAAAAACGCTTGGCGAACATGCCGGACTCTGCGGGAAACTCCTTGGAGAGGTGCTCGACCTTCAGCAGTGGAGTGCGCTCGTTATTGTCTGCCATTTACGCCTCGCCTCCCTTCTTGGAATCCTTGCGCGTACGGGACGTCTCAGGAGCGTTCTTGAGGAACTCGGGGTCACCGGAATAGTGGCACGCAGAATAGTGACCGGACTCGGTGACAACGCGCTCAGGGCGCTGCTTGCGGCACTTGTCCGTCGCGTAGGGGCAACGAGGAGAGAAGACGCAGCCCTCAGGCAGGTTCATGAGCGAAGGCGGGTTGCCGTGAATCGGCGTCAGCGGCTTCTTCTCTTCGATTGCCTGCTCCGGGATGGAGCGGATAAGACCCCAGGTGTAGGGGTGGCGGCTCTCGTAGAAGATTTCCTCAGCAGTACCGAACTCAACGGGGCGGCCGGCGTACATAACCATGATCTTATCGGCCATATCGGCGACAACACCCAGGTCATGGGTAATCATGATGATGGCGTTGCCGTTCTTCTCCTGCATCTCCTGCATGAGCTCGATAATCTGAGCCTGGATGGTAACGTCCAGGGCAGTCGTGGGCTCGTCGGCAATCAGAATATCGGGATCGCAGGCAAGGGCCATGGCAATCATGACTCGCTGACGCATACCGCCAGAGAACTGGTGCGGATACTCATTGACGCGCTTCTCGGGCTCGGGGATACCCACGAGGTCCAAAAGCTCGGTGGCACGCTTGAGCGCCTCCTGCTTGGAGTAGCCACGGTGCAGACGAAGACCCTCGCCCACCTGCTTGCCGATCTTATAGACCGGGTTCAAGGAGGTCATAGGATCCTGGAAGATCATCGCGATATCGTTGCCGCGAATGTGCTGCATCTCTTCCTCGGTCATTTCGAGGATGGAGCGGCCGCGATAGCGAACGTCACCGCCCTCGATCTTTCCCGGAGGCATCGAGATGAGGCCCATGATGGTCATGGCGGTCACGGACTTACCGGAGCCGGACTCACCGACGACGCCCAGGGTCTCGCCGCGATCGAGCGTGTAGGACACGCCGTCGACAGCGCGAACGACGCCATCCTCGGTGTGGAAATACATCTTAAGGTCATCGACCTCGAGCAGATGCTGGCCCTCAGGAACCGGCTGGTCCTTCAGGTCCACATAGTTCTTGTTCTTCTTCATCCTTATGCGTCCTTCATCTTGACGTCGAGGGCGTCGCGCAGACCGTCACCCAGCAGGGTGAAGGCGAGCACCGTCGAGAGAATTGCCAGACCGGGCATGATCATCATCCAGGGAGCGGTCAGAAGATACTGCTGACCGTCCTGAATCATGGAGCCCCACGAAGGCGTAGGCGGAATAACGCCCATGCCGAGGAAGGACAGAGCGGACTCGGTCAGAATGGCGCCACCAATGTTCATGGTCGCGTAGACCACGATGGAGGCGACGGAGTTCGGGAAGATGTGACGCACGACGATACGAGCATCAGATGCACCCATCGCGCGCGCTGCATCAACATAGTCGTTTTCCTTGACCGTCAAGATTGCAGAGCGGAAGACGCGCGCAATCGAAGGCCAGCCAAGAATGCCGATGGCGATAAAGACGTTCTGAAGACCACGGCCGATAACGGCGATCATGGCGACAACGAACAGCACGTACGGGAACGCCAGGAAGATGTCCGCACAGCGCATGATGATCGTATCCCAAATGCCGCCGTAGAAACCGGCCAGGGCGCCCATGACCAGACCGATCAATGTGGAGATGGCGGTGGCCATGATACCGACAGAAAGCGAAACGCGTGCACCGTAGATAACGCGGACGAGAATGTCGCGACCGAGGGCATCGGTGCCAAACGGGTGCTCGGCACACGGAGCCAGTAGCGATGTCTCGGCCATGGTGGTCGAATCGGAAGCCGTCGGCGAACCGAGCCAGGGCTTAGCCCACAGATCTGCGGTCAGGGCAACCACAACGACGATGATGATCCAGCAGACACCGATAACGGCGAGCTTGTTCTTACGAAGACGCTTAAAAGCGTCGCCCCACAGCGTGCGGGACTTGGCGGGAGCAGATGCGACCTTGGTGGCGGTAGCCTGCTCCTGAGACTGAGAATCAGTTTCCTGCATGAGACGTACCTCCCTTAGGCCTTATCCGACGGACCGCCAAGGCGGATGCGCGGGTCGAGGAATGCATAGCTAATGTCGACGAGCAGGTTGATCACCATGACGACGACGACGATGAGCGTAACGCCGCCCATAACGATGGGCCAGTCACGCATGCTAATGGCGCGATAGACCTCATAGCCGATACCGGGCCAGTTAAAGACCGTCTCGGTCAGGATGGCGCCCGAAAGCATGCCGCCAAAGTCGACACCAATATAGGTAACGACGGGGATGAGTGCATTCTTAAGCGCATGCTTAATGATGATCGCACGATTGGAGAGACCCTTGGCCTTTGCCGTACGGATGTAATCCTGGTTCATGACGTCAAGCAGCTGCGAGCGCATGATGCGCGCAGCATAAGCGGTCGAAACCGAAGCCAGCGTAATGGTCGGAAGCACATAGTGCATCCAATCCTGATACTGAGAGCTGGAACCGCCGGCACCCGAGATCGGCATGGAGATTGCACCGCCCGTGGCGTCCTTGAGGATGACGCCAAAGAACAGCTGCAGCAACATACCGAGCCAGAAGGCCGGGACCGCAACGAGGATCGACGTGGTGAGCGTTACCAAAATATCCCAGAAGGAATAACGCTTTACCGCCGAAATGATACCCGCACCGATACCCATAATTGCCTCGAGCACGATGGCGCACGCGGCAAGTTTGACCGTATACGGATACTTCTGGGCAAAGATATCCGTAACCGGCAGCTTGCGCTGATACGAATTGCCCAGATCGCCATGAAGCAGACCGTTCATGTAATACAAGTAACGGTCCACGAGCGACGTTTGAACGGGGTCGCCGTTCTCGTCAAGGATCGCGTTGCCGTCCTCGTCCGTCTGGACCAGGTGATAGCGGACGCGAAGCTGAAGCTCCACCTCGGGGGACAGAGCCTTGTCTCCACCGATCAGCTTGATCGGATCTCCCGGCACGATATTCTGGAGGGCGAACAGAATCAGCGTAACGCCCAAAAACACCGGGATGAACTGAAGCACACGTTTAACGATGTACTTACCCATACCACTCCCCTATCTAGGGATTAACCTAAATGGGATGCCGATCGCCAGACCGGCATCCCAAAATTACCATCAGCCAGTTTACCCCAGGTTAGGGAGAACTGTATGTTTCCCATGAGGTCTACGTAAATACTTGACCCTCACGGAAGCTGCAAACTCTTAGGCGAGCTCAGCGGTACCCAGATCGGCGTGCTTCTGCGGATCGACATAGAGGTGCTTGATGCGATCGGAGCCGGCGACAGTGTGCGTGTAGAACATAATCGGGATGACCGGGCAGTCGGCAGCGACCATTGCGTCGGCCTCCTGCATCTTGGCGACGCGCTCCTCATCGTCAACAATAGTACGAGCCTCGTCGACCTTGGCGTCGAACTCGGGGTTGCTGTAACCAGAGCGGTTGTCGCCACCGAGGGAGTCGGAGTGGAACAGCGGATACAGGAAGTTGTCCATGATCGGGTAGTCGGCAATCCAACCCAGACGACCGAACTGATAGTTAAAGTTCTGATACTGCTCGAGCAGGGCAGACCACTCGGGGGTATCGGAGACAGCGGTAACACCAACCTTGGCGAGGTCGCCGATGATGGACTCCATGATCTCCTTGTGACCGCCGTCCTGGTTGTAGGAAAGGGTCACGCTAATGCCACGATCACCGTTAGCGCCAGCGGGAGCAACCTTGTCGAGGTACTCGTTAGCCTTGTCGACATCGTAGGCGCAGAACTCCCATGCGCCCTCCTTGTAGCCATCGATGCCCGGAGGAACAATGCCGTCGGCAGGGGTACGGGTACCCTTGAAGATGGTCTTGCAGATGGCCTCACGGTTGATGGCCAGGGAGATACCCCTACGCAGGTCGGCGTTGTTGAACGGCTCGGCCGTGGTGTTGCAGGTCAGATAGTACGTGGAAGGCTCGGCGCCGAGCAGCATGCGCTCGCCGTCTCCCATGGTGTAGCCGTCCTTGGACACGCCGCGATCCTTCTTGGCGGCATCAATCTGAGCGACGGGAACGTCGCAGACATCGAGGTTACCCGCCTGGAACTCCTTGTAAGCGGTCTCCATGTCCTTGATGACCTGGAAGTGGATGCCATCGATCTTGGCCTTGTCGCCATAGTAATCGTCGAACTTCTTGACGTTGATCTCCTGGCCATCCTCCCACTTGCCGTCCATCATGAACGGGCCGTTACCGACCGGGGCAAGGTAGAAGCTCTTGACATCGGACTCGGCGCACTCGGGAACCGGGGCCAGAGCCGGGTGAGAGGCGACGAAGGGGAAGTCGGCGTAAGCGGAAGCCAGCTTGACGACGAGGGTCTCATCGTCGGGGCAGGTAACACCGCTGAGCTCGGTAGCGTTACCGGCAAGCAGATCGTCATAGCCCTCGACCATGGAGAGGTGATAGGAGACCTCGGAAGGGCCGTACTCGGTAGAGACAGCCGACTTGGTGTTGACCAGACGCTCCCAACCGAGCTTGAAGGACTTGGAGGTAACGTCGTCACCGTTGTGGAACTTGGCCTTCTTGATCTTGAAGGTAAACTCGGTGGCGTCGTCGTTGGACTCAAAGGACTCGCAAGCCAGCGGAACAATCTCGCCCTTCTCGGCGTCGTAAGAGGTCAGAGCATCAAAGAGCTGGTACTCGACCTGAGTGCCCTGGTCCTCCTGGACATTGTAGGGGTCGATGCAGACCGGGTTGTTGATGTAGAAGTTCAGCTTCGAACCGGACTCAGAACCGGAAGCGTCGCCGCCCTTCTTGCCGCATGCGGCAAGAAAAGCCATGGAGCTCGCAGCAAGGGTACCGCCGACAAAGGCGCGACGACCCATAACGGGCTGGTGGAACATAGAATCAGCCATGCCATCCTCCTTATGAGATAGGACAAAGAAATGTTCAGTCGGACACATGTCGAGACAATCCGATCCGAACCATCAAAACGCCGCCCGTTGCTATGGCTGGTTATGCACAACGAACCAACGTTTCTCAATACAGTAGCGCATTTTATGCACGATTTGGGGCTAATTCCGGTCAACGGTCGAGAATTTCTTTAGTTGGGCGAAGTATGTGGGGATATTTTGGCTCTGTTACAAATATGTAAACAAAAAGGGTCCCGCACTTGCGGAACCCTTTTCAAGTATTTATGTGGCTCGTGCTTAGTAGCCGACGATACCCTGCGGGAAGAAGAACATGCACAGGACGACACACACGGCAAAAACGACGGCCATAATTACCGTCAGGCGATCGAGGTTCTGCTCCATGACGCCCGTGGCAGAGCTGGAGTTATACAGCGAGCTAGCGATCATATCCGAAACGCCGGTGCCCTTACCAGAGTGCATCAGGACGAGAATCGTCAGCGCCACGGCAGAGACAGCCCAAACGACAAACAGAAGAATCTGAAACGGACCCATAGATAAGCTCCTTAATAGAACAATTCAAACTCCAGTACTGTACCACAACCCCCAGCACTCCCCCATCAGCCATTTGGTGACGAGGTAGAAATAGCGCAAAAAAAGAGGGTTGTCCGGTTGTGGACAACCCCCTTACTAGAAAACGGTATTTGTTTTCTATTAGGCCTCGGTGGCGAGTACGCGACCCGTCATCTCGGCGGAAGGCTCAATACCAGCCATGGTGAGCATGGTCGGAGCGATATCGGAAAGACGGCCGTCCTCGATACCGGTGAGCTGTGCCTTCTCATCAACGATGATGAACGGCACGCGGTTGGTGGTGTGAGCCGTGAACGGATGCTTGGAACCGTCGGAAGCAACGTCAAACATGTGATCGGCGTTGCCGTGATCGGCGGTAATCAGCGCAAAGCCGCCCTTAGCGAGAATCGCCGGGACAACCTTGGACAGGGCATCGTCAACAGCCTCGACGGCCTTAACGGCAGCGTCGAAGACACCGGTGTGACCAACCATGTCGCAGTTTGCGAAGTTCACGATGTAGAAATCAGCGCGATCCTCGTTGATGGCGGCAACAAGCTTCTCGGTAACCTCGGGAGCGCTCATCTCAGGTTGCAGGTCGTAGGTAGCGACCTTGGGAGAAGCGACGAGCACGCGCTCCTCGCCCTCCTTGGGCTCCTCGATGCCGCCGTTGAGGAAGAACGTCACGTGGGCGTACTTCTCGGTCTCGGCGGTGTGCAGCTGCTTCAGGCCATTGGCGGCGATAACGTCGGCCAGAACGTTCTCGGGGAACGTCTTGGGGAAGGCGACCTCGACGTCAAACGTCGGGTCGTACTCGGTCATCGTCACAAAGTGCGAAAGCTTGATCTGCTCGCGCTCAAAGCCGTCGAACTCCTTGTCCGTGAACACGCGAGTCATCTGACGAGCGCGGTCGGGACGGAAGTTGAAGAAGATGGCCGCGTCGCCCTCGTGGATGCCCTCGTTGTGGGCAGCGAAGGGCTCGACGAACTCGTCGCCGCGCGGATCCTTCTCGTAGTAGGCCTTGATACCGGCAACAGGGTCGGTATCGGCATCGGATGCGTTGACCATGACATCGTAGGCGCGCTGGATGCGCTCCCAACGGTTGTCGCGGTCCATGGCCCAATAACGGCCCGAGACGGTGGCAACGCGAGCGTCGCAACCGGTCTCCTCGGAGATCTTAGCCAGGAAGGCGCAGAACTCACTCATGTAACCGGCACCGGACTGCGGGTCAACGTCGCGACCATCCATGAAGGCGTGGACGCGAACGGTCTTGACACCGTGCTCGGCAGCCATCTTGACCAGAGCCTCGACGTGGCTCATATGAGAATGAACACCGCCAGGGCTCATAAGGCCCATGAGGTGGAGAGTCTTGCCGTCAGCCTTGACGTCGTCCATAGCCTTGACGAAGACCTCGTTCTTGGCGATGGAGCCGTCCTTGATGGCATTGTTGATGCGCGAAAGCTCCTGGAACACGATGCGGCCGGCACCGATGTTGAGGTGACCCACCTCGGAGTTGCCCATCTGGCCATCGGGAAGACCCACGTCCTCGCCCGAAGCGCCGAGCGTGGTGTGGGGGTACTTCTCGTACAGGCTATCGAGGAAGGGCGTCTTGGCAGCGGCGACGGCGTTCTCGTCATCGGCCGGAGCCAGGCCGCAACCATCCATGATGATCAGGAGTGCAGGAAGATGACGCTGTGCCATATGTCCTACTCGCCTGCCTTGACGACCATAGAGGCGAAGTCGGCAGCCTTGAGCGAAGCGCCGCCCACGAGGGCGCCGTCGACGTCGGGCTTGGCGACGAGCTCGGCGATGTTGCCGGGCTTGGCAGAGCCACCATAGAGAACGCGGATGCCGTCGGCGAGCTCCTCACCGAACATCTCCTTGAGGGTCTCACGGATAGCGCCGCAGACCTCCTGAGCGTCCTCGGCGGTAGCGGTCTTGCCAGTGCCGATGGCCCAGATGGGCTCGTAGGCGACGACGACCTGCTTGGGGCAGGTGATCTCAAGACCAGCAAGGCCAGCCTTGACCTGGTTCACGACGTGCTCGACATAGGTGCCGGCCTCGCGGACCTCAAGAGACTCACCGCAGCAGAAGACGGGAACAAGACCGGCGGCAACGAGGGCCTTGGCCTTCTTGTTCTGATCCTCGTCGGTCTCGTGGAAGTAATCACGACGCTCGGAGTGACCGATGATGCAGTAGGTGCAGCCAGCGGACTTGAGCATGTCGCAAGAGGACTCACCGGTGAAGGCACCCTTGGCCTCCCAGTACACGTTCTGTGCACCGAGGGCGATGGGGGCAGCCTGAATGCGGTCATGAACCGTGGTGATGTCGATGGTCGGAGGGCAGACGAGCACCTCGACGCCAGCCGGAACCTCGGGCAGAGCCTGGGCCAGCTCGTCGGCGAGCTTGGCAGCCTCGGCGACGTCGTTGTTCATCTTCCAGTTACCAGCGATAAGAAGGGTGCGATTAGGCATCGAGAAGCGCCTCCACTCCGGGCAGGGCCTTACCCTCGACGAGCTCCATGGAAGCGCCACCGCCGGTGGAGATCCAGCTCATCTTGTCGGCCAGGTTAAACTTATTGACGGCTGCGACGGAATCGCCACCACCGATGATCGAGGTGCAATCAGCCTCGGCAACAGCCTCGGCGATAGCCTGGGTGCCATGAGCGAAGTTGTCGAACTCGAAGACGCCCATGGGGCCGTTCCAGAACACGGTCTTGGCGCCCTTGACGGCCTCGGCGTAGAGCTCCTCGGTCTTGGGGCCGATGTCCATACCCTCACGGTCGTCGGGGATAGCGTCGGAAGCGACAACCTCGGGGACAGCGTCCTCGCCAAAGTGATCGGCAACGCGGTTGTCGATGGGGAGCAGGATCTTGACACCCTTCTCCTCGGCCTTCTTGAGCATCTCGCCGGCGCGCTCGACCCAGTCCTCTTCCTTGAGGGACTGACCGACGGACAGGCCCTGAGCCAGGAAGAAGGTGTAGGCCATGCCGCCACCGATGATCAGGGTGTCAGCGGAGTCGATGAGGTGATCGAGAACGCCGATCTTGGAAGAAACCTTGGAACCGCCGACGATAGCGACGAAGGGGCGCTCGGGCTCGGCGAAGATGCCGGTCAGCGTGTCGACCTCCTTCTCGAGCAGGAAGCCAGCGACTGCAGGCAGGTAAGCGGCGGGGCCCACGACGGAACCCTGGGCGCGGTGAGCGGTGCCGAAGGCATCGAGAACGAAGACGTCACCATAGGAAGCGAGCTTCTTGGCGATCTCGGGATCGTTCTTCTTCTCACGCTTGTCAAAACGGACGTTCTCGAGAACGAGGACCTTGCCCGGCTCGACGGCGGCGACAGCCTCGGCGGCCTTCTCGCCATACGTGTCGGCAACAAAAGCAACGTCAAGGCCAGAGAGCTCAGCGAGCTTCTTGGCGACAGGCTCGAGGGAAAGCTCGGGCTGGAAGCCAGTGCCCTCAGGACGGCCGAGGTGGCTCATGAGGATGACGCGAGCGTTGTGCTCAACGAGGTAGTTGATGGTGGGCAGGGCAGCCTTGATACGGGTGGTGTCGCCAACGACGCCATCCTTGATAGGCACGTTGAAGTCAACGCGGACGAGAACGCGCTTGCCGTCGACATCGATGTCGCGGACGGTCTTCTTGGTAAAGGCCATGTTTGCTTCTACCTTTCGTACGTGTCTGCCTCCCATTACGGCAGACGATTTCCTATAAAAAGGGCGCGACCCTAGGGTGTAAGCCCTATGAGGCCGCGCCCTTCTTTAGACGCTCAACGAGCTATTCGCTAAAAGCTAAATTAAGCAACGAACTTCTCGAAGTACTTGATGGTGCGGACCATCTGAGAGGTGTAGGAGTTCTCGTTGTCGTACCAAGAGGTGACCTGAACGAGGGTCTGGCCGTTGCCGAGATCAGAGCACATGGTCTGAGTGGCGTCGAAGATGGAGCCGTGGGTCTCGCCGACGATGTCGCGGGAGACGATCTGGTCCTCGTTGTAGGCGAAGGTATCGGGGATGGTCTCGGCGTAGGCCTTCATGGCAGCGTTGACCTCGTCGACGGTGACCTTCTTGTCAACGACGGCGTAGAGGTTGGTCAGCGAGCCGGTCGGCGTCGGGACGCGCTGGGCGGCACCGATGAGCTTGCCGTTGAGCTCGGGGAGAACCAGGCCGATGGCCTTGGCAGCGCCCGTGGTGTTCGGGACGATGTTCTCGGAGCAGGCGCGGGAGCGACGGAAGTTGCCCTTGCGCTGCGGGCCGTCGAGCGGCATCTGGTCGCCGGTGAAGGCGTGGATGGTGGTCATGATGCCGGAGACGATGGGAGCGAAGTCGTTCAGACCCTTGGCCATCGGGGCGAGGCAGTTGGTGGTGCAGGAAGCAGCGGAGATGATGTTGTCCTCAGCGGTCAGCGTCTCATGGTTGACGTTGTACACGATGGTGGGCAGATCGCTGCCGGCCGGAGCGGAGATGACGACCTTCTTGGCGCCAGCGTTGATGTGGGCCTGAGCCTTAGCCTTGCTGGTGTAGAAGCCGGTGCACTCGAGAACGACGTCGACGTCGAGGTCGCCCCAAGGCAGGTTGTTGGCGTCGGCCTCCTTGTAGATCTTGATCTCCTTGCCGTCAACGGTGATGGAATCCTCGCCAGCGACGACCTCGTGATCGCGAGCATAGTTGCCCTGCGTGGAGTCGTACTTCAGCAGGTAAGCGAGCATATCGGGAGAGGTGAGGTCGTTGATAGCGACGATCTCGGAGCCCTCATGACCGAACATCTGGCGGAAGGCCAGACGACCGATGCGACCGAAGCCGTTAATAGCAACCTTTACTGCCATTGTGTCTCCTTTCGTAAGGCCCCCGCAAGCTACAGCGCCTGCCGTTGAGGCCCACAAACTAACCACTCGCCTAATATACCTTTTTTTTGGCTTGAATTTCACGAGAATGCTCGAAATTGAAAATCAAATTTGCGTTAAAACGCTTTAACGTATAAAACAGCAGTTAAACCACCATAAAAGCTATTGCGTTAAACTACCCGCTTGCTTCAATGAGCTTTTCAAGGCGCAAAACACGGTGATACAAGGCCGACTTCGACAAAGGAGGGTCGGCCATTTCCCCCAAATCTCGCAGTGAGAGATCGGGGTAACGCTCGCGTAAGTCACAAAAAACTGCCAGAGCGTCCGGCAGCGTTTCGCGCAAACCGCGCCGATCAAGCTCATCGATGAGCGCAAGCTGATGTTGGGCGGCACCGGCACTTCTGGTCTGGTTGGCAAGCTCTGCGTTCACGCGACGATTCACGTCGTTCTTCACCAGCTTAACCGCGCGGGCCTCTTCAATCTCGGCAACGCTGCGCTTGGCGCCAATCAGCTGTAACAGACGTTTAATCTCCTCGGCACTCTTGATGTACACGGCATACGAGCCGCGACGCGCATTGACGCGGGCGTGAACTCCAATCTGCTCCAGAAGGTCGCAAAGTCCCTTTGCATACTCCTCGCCCTGAACCGCGATCTCCAAATGAAAATCGCCACGCGGGTCGGCAACAAAGCCTCCGGCAATCAGCGCACCGCGAATATAGGCGAGCCTGCAGCAAGGACGGGCGACGATGTGGCGCGGCACACCCGCGACGAGCCCTCCCCTACGGTCGAGAATGCCCAGCAGCACCAGAGCCTTATCCAAATCGGGCTGATCGGGCAAGGTGATGAGATAGTTTCGTACCTTGTGCAGGACCGACTTACGAACCGTGAATTCGGTCTTGAGCTTAAGGATACGATGCGTCAGCGCAATCATCGTGCGCGCCACAGCACCCGTCTCGGTCGCGACCGTCAAGCGGTACCGTCCCGAGCCCGCCAGCGAAAGCGTGCCGCTCACACGCGTTAGCGCAGCAAGCGTCGACAAATCGCAGTATTCGCATTCTGGTTCGCAGCGCGCAAGCTCGTCACGCACCTCAGCGGTAAACGACATGTAAACCTATGCCTTCGTGTTGGCACGCGACAGGTCACGGTGGGAGATGCTCACATGATACTGAGCACCCTCCAGGTAGCGGGCCGTGGCCTCGGCAATGGCGACGCTACGGTGCTGTCCGCCTGTGCAGCCGATAGCAATGGAAAGCTGCGGCTTGCCCTCTGCGATATAACCCGGCATGACCGTATCGAGCAGCTGGGTCCAGGCCTTCCAGAACTCCTGGGTCTTGGGGTGGTCCAAGACAAAATCGGAGACCTTCTTATCGAGACCGGTCATGGTGCGCATCTCGGGATCGTAGAAAGGATTGGGCAAGAAGCGAACATCGATCATGATATCCGCCTCGATGGGCATGCCATGCTTAAAGCCAAACGAGAACACGTGGACATCCATAAGCTGCTGGTCGGACAGCTCGGAAAAAGCCATGCGCAGCTTGTTGCGCAAGGCAGAAGTGCGCAAGCGGCTCGTGTCGATAATCATATCGGCTCGATCGCGAACGCCCTGCAGCTGCAGACGTTCACGCTGAATAGCGTCGGCCGTGGTCTCCCCCGGCTTTGCAATGGGATGGCGACGACGGTTTTCGCTATACCGGCGAATCAGCACCTCGTCAGACGCCTCGAGAAACACAATGTCGCAGCTCATCTCGCGCTCTTCCAGTGCGGCAACAGCATCGAGCAGTTCATCGAACAAGCCCTGGCTACGCAGGTCGCAGGTAACGGCAAGGTGCCTGCCCACGCCCGTATTGATGCCAACGAGCTCAGCAAGCTGGGCAATCAGGCGTGGGGGCAGGTTGTCGATACAAAAATAGCCCATGTCCTCAAACACATGCATGGCTTGCGTTCGGCCCGAGCCGGACATTCCGGTGATGATGACGATATCGGGGATACGCTCCGAGCGCTCCGCCGCATCCATGGCATCTCCCTTTTGCATGTGTGCCTCCTAAAATAAGCGCGGGACCCGGCCAGCGGATCCCGCGCGATCAATTGCCTTTATTGAGTATACCGCCCCAAGCGGATACAAGGCCCGTCTTACGCCTCAATCGCAGCCTTGAACCAACTTGTAATACTCGTGGGGTGCGTGATAGCGGTGCCGACGACAACGGCCCACGCGCCGGCGTCGATTGCAGCGCGAGCCTCCTCGGGCGTATGCACGCGACCCTCGCAAATGATGGGAAGGCCGGGAAATTCCTCGGTCGCCTGACGCAGGAGCGGCAGGTCGGGGCCATCGGCCATGGTGCAGTCGATGGCGGCGACACCGTGAGAGAGTGTGGTGGATACCAGGTCGAAGCCCATATCAACCGCACGGCGAATGTCCTCGATGGTGGCACAATCCGCCATCAGGAGCACACCCTCCTCGTGCAGCGGGCGGAAGGTATCCTCGACCGACTTGCCATCGGGACGCGGACGATCGGTGGCGTCGATCGCCACGATATCGGCACCCGCAGCAACGCAGGCACGAGCGTGACGCAGCGTCGGCGTGATGTAAACGCCCTCGCGCCCGTCCTTCCACAGGCCGATGACGGGAACCTCACAGCGACCCTTAATGGCGGCAATGTCGGCAAGGCCCTGGCAGCGAATGGCGGCGGCGCCGCCAAGCTCGCAAGCGCGAGACATTTGAGCCATGGTCTCGGGCGTACGAAGCGGCTCGCCCATATACGCCTGAACGCTCACGACAAGCTTGCCCTTCAGGGACTGGATCAAAGGATCAACGGTCATGTTCGACTCAACCTTTCTCAAAACAGCCTTCTGAGACACCGCACCTTGACGTTCAAACCGTCGCTCGCGTACCCAAGTACGCTTCGCTCCTCTTTCACGTCAATCTGCGGCACCTCAGAAGGCGCACTTGGTAGTTATGTTTACTTCAACGATGCAAGAAGGTGTTCGGCGGCACCGATGAGCGGCGCGTCGCCCTCCAGAGAGCCGATGAGAATCGGCGTGTCCTGAAGCGGGTCGAGCGCCTGGCTGGCATAGCCCTCGTGCACCGAATCCTTCCACGTCTGTGAACGCCAATCGGGACCTTGGTGAATCACGCCACCCGAAAGCACGATGACCTCAGGGTCCAGGATGTTAGCGAGCGAGCCCAAGCTGGCACCCAGCGCAAAGCCGGCGTCATGGATGACCTCGGTCGCCTTTGCGTCGCCAGCACGGCACAGGTCGTTCACGTCGCGACCGACCGAAGGACGGCTGGGGTCGACGCGACCGAAGCGCTCGTCGTACATACGGCCAATCGAGGTGCCCGAGGCTACCGACTCAAGATGGCCAGAACGCCCGCAGGCGCAGGGAATGCCGGCGGCAGCCGAACACTCGATGTGGCCCATATGGCCGGCAGCACCATGGAAGCCCTGCATCACGCGGCCGTTCTCGACATATGCGCCGCCGATGCCCGTACCGATGCCCAGACACAAGACGGAGAACTTGCCCTTGCCGACGCCCCAGTGGGCCTCGCCCAGAGCATGAGCCTGCACGTCGCCCACCACGGCAACGGGGAGACCAAGGTACTCGCGCAGGCGCGGCCCCAACTGAACGCCGGACCAGCCGGGCATGATCTCGTTGGCATACGCGATGGCGCCCGTCTTGGGATCGACGACGCCTGCGGCACCGATACCGACACCGAGGACCTCGACATCGGGATTCGCCTCAAGAGCGGCCTTGATGGACGCCTCGATACGCTGGAAGACGGCCTCGCCGCCCTCCTGGGCCTCAGTAGGAACCTCGGCCTCAAATACGGGATGGGGCACGCTGCCGTCAGCCGGGTACTCCATAATGGCGGTCGCGATCTTAGTTCCGCCGATGTCGACAGAGCAGACGTACTTGTTCTCCATGTCGTTCTCCTTAGGAGATAAAAACAACTACAGGAAATGAAGGCGGTGTTATCGCCGCAGCATGATAAAGGTTTCCCAGGTGCCCGAGGTTGGGGGGAAAGGGGTCGTGCGTTGACCTAATGGGTCACGCCCGACCACTTGAGCCCCAAGATCGGGTGCCTGGGGAAGCTTTACAGGAGACCGTTGTCCTGGAGGACCTTCTTAATCGCCTCGACGTTCTCGCCGGTCATGGCCTTCACCGGGCGCGGCATGGTCGGGCTGTCGAAGATGCCCATGAGATTCATAGCGGTCTTGAAGGCACCAACGCCGCCGGCATAGCCCTGAACGCCCGAGGTGACATCCCAGATGTGGGAAATCTCGTTGAGGCGATCCTGCTCGGCCTTGACGGTAGCCCAGTCGCCGGCCTGAGCGGCCTTCCACTGGCGCACGTAGCCCTCGGGCTCAACGTTAGCGAGACCCGGGACAGAACCGTCGGCGCCACCGAGGTAAGCGCCGTCGACAACGACCTCGTGACCGGTGAGGATGCTCATCGGATGGCCGTTCTTCTCGTTCTCCTGAACGAGGTAGCGGAACGAGATGTCATCGCCCGAGGAATCCTTGACGCCGGCCAGGACGCCCTCGGCGCCGAGCTTAGCAAGGAGCTTCCAGGGGAGCTTGGTGTGGACGCACACGGGGATGTCGTAGGCGAAGATGGGCAGGTCGAGTTCCTCGTGCAGGATGCGGAAGTGCTCCTCGACCTCGGTCATGCCCTGCAGGGCATAGAACGGGCAGGTGGCGACAAGCGCATCGGCGCCCAGCTCCTGAGCGACCTTACCGTGCTCGATCATGCGCTCGGTCTCGGTGTCGATGATGCCGACCAGAACGGGAACGCGGTGGTCGACGATGCGCACGGCCTCGGCGACGATCTGGCGACGGCGCTCGTCGGTGGAGAAGACGACCTCGCCCGAGGATCCCAGGAAGAACAGGCCATCGACGCCGGCATCGATCATGCGGTTGATGCTGCGCTCAAAGGAGGCAACATCGAGCTGGTGATCTTCGGTATCGGGAACAACGACGGGAGGGATAACGCCGGTGAATTTCTGAGTTGCCACAAGAATCTCCTTAGTTGTCTGGCGAGCGGCCCTATGCCACCCACTCTTGTTGGCAGTGTCCAGGCCGTCTAGGCCAAAGAACACGGGTAGAACGTTTGGTTAAAGAAGTCGACGACTTCGTTTTCGAACGCATTGATGCGCTCGTGAGCGTATTTGGCATAGATGATATGCCTCCGGTCACACTCAAGACCGTTGAATACGGCAAACTGTCCCTTGGGGTCGCTCACGGTATCCATAAGCGATGTGCCTATGAGCGCCGATCCGCGCGCCCGAGACGACAGCGCCTCGAGGCCACCGGGAACTGGATTGGCAACCGCCGTGCAGGCAAGGCCCTGCTCGTCCAGAGCAGAAACCGCCAGCGCAACTCCGCCGCCAAGACCCTCGCCCCATGCAAAAATGCGGTCGGGGTCCACGCCATCAAGATTGCGCGCGACCTTCGCCAACGCGCAGCCCCAACGGACGCGCTCGACAAAAGCGGGCGAGGTAATCCCCTGCTGCAGATCGTCCGCACCAGCAACATCGTCATCCAGCGCGAGAACGGCATACCCCATGGCGGCAAATCTCGTCATGTGATGCCAGCCACGCACAGGCCGATCGATGTCGTGAAACATCAGGCACAGTGGCACGCGCTCAGATACTCGGGCACGACCAACTGGCTCAATCAAACGAGCGTGGACCGCATCGTCACCGAGTTCAAAGGAAACCTCCGAGTAATGGGCGCAGGGGTTAACAAAGTCAATCGCCGTAATGGCCAGGCCTTGAATCTCAAGATTCGAAGCGCATGCCTCTAAATCAGAAATATCTGCTTGGACATCACCGTGCCAGTCCCGATATTCTGCGAGCCTTGACGAAACCGTTCCAGGAATTCCCACGAGCCCGGGGACTATCAGCTCGTCAACATTGCTCTCGCACTTAGACATGAGCCTCCCCTCCCTCGCAGAAAAACGAAATGATCAGATCATCAAAGTCCTGAATCTCCTCGTGGCCAAAACCTTCAAAGAACTCATGACGCTTTTCACAGGTCAGGTTGTTGTAGACCGCAAACTGCGTCGCCGGCGGACAGACGATATCGGCTGTGCCCGTGCCAAACAGAACGGGACATTTGACCATGGGGGCAAAGTTCTTGGAATCGAAGTACGCCAGTTTGGCATAGGCTTCCTCGATACGAGTCGAGTCCTCGTCAAACCAACGCGACCAATAGCGCAGACCCTCGTAGGCAATATCGTCGGCGTCCAGATCCCAAACCAGGCGGAAGTCCGATAAGAAGGGATAGAGGATGGCCGCGCGATTGATAAGCTCGCTGTTAAGCGCGCAGGTCGCAATACCCAAACCGCCACCCTGCGATGCGCCGTTCACATACACGCGGGTAAGATCGATGCCCCCGAGCTCGCGAACGATGCGGCACAGAATGCGGATATCCTGATGTAGGCGGACATAATAGAGGTTGGCCGGGTCGCCGTCGATACCGGCAACGATATGGCCCGCGACCGTCGTGCCCTCAAATCCACCAATGTCCTCGGAGGGGCCTCCTTGGCCGGGACAATCGAGAGCAATGAGCGCCATGCCCATGCCCGCAAACGACGCCTGCTCAAACCAGCTGCGGCTCGCACCCGGATATCCATGGAACTGAAGCACCACCGGCACGGGCTCCTCCGAGACCGGCTTGAGGTACTTGGCATGCAGGCGTGCACCACACATGCCGGTATACCAGAGATCGAAAAACCGACAGGTCGCGGAATCCGCAACCGAAGCCGCCTCGATCGCGTAGTCGAGCTCGACGGCCTCGGCCTCGGCCATGCGGTCCTTCCAAAAGAGATCGAAATCCGATGGACGGGGCATAGCGCCTCGATATTCACCAAATTGCTGTTGTAGCTCCTGAGCACTTGGCATGGCTCGTGAACCCAGCCTTTCGAAATCGCAACGGAGGTGCGCCCGGCAAGGGAACCGGGCGCACGGGAGGGAAAGCGAGGCTACTCGCCGAGCTTGGGATGCAGCAGCGACGGCGCAGCGCCGAGCAGCATCTTGGTGTAGGGGTCCTGAGGGTGCTGGAAGACCTGCTTGGCCTCGCCCTGCTCGACGATCTTGCCGCCATTCATAACGATGATGTCGTCAGAGATATAGCGGACCGTCTGGATGTCATGGCTGATGAACACCATGGCCAGGCCGAGCTCCTTCTTAAGGTCGGTCAGCAGGTTCAGAATCTGCGCGCGGACCGAAACGTCCAGAGCCGAGGTGGGCTCGTCGGCGATGATGGCATCGGGGTTCAGCGACAGGGCACGGGCAATTGCGACGCGCTGGCGCTGGCCGCCCGAAAGCTGGCCGGGAAGAACCTCGGCGGCGGAGCTGGGCAGACCGGTGAGCTCCAAGAGCTCCTTGACGCGCTTCTCCTGCTCGGCCTCGGTGCCCAGGTTGTGGACGCGCATGGGGTCGAGCAGTTGCTCGCGAACGACCATGCGGGGGTTGAGCGCCGTGGCCGGGTTCTGGAACACGACCGAGATGACGCGACCCATGTGGCGACGGTCCTCGGCGGTACGTTTGGTAACGTCCTTACCCTTAAAGTAGACCTTGCCGCTCGTGGGGGCCTGCAGGCCGCACATGACGTTGGCGGTGGTGGACTTTCCGCAACCGGACTCGCCGACGATGCCGATGGTCTGTCCGGGCATGAGCTTAATCGTTACACCCTGGACGGCGTGAACCAGGTTGGGGTGCAGAATCGAGCCGGTACGGGTCCTAAAGGTGACGTGGACGTCATCAAGGAAGATGATCGGCTCGACGCCGTTGACTGCGGTCTCGCTCATCTACATCACCTCCGCGTGAGGGGTCAAACCATTTGCCTTGAGCACCTCATCGGGGAGCTCGGAATAGAAGTGCTCGGTGCCGGGCACGCGCTTGAAGACCGGACGGGTGTCCAGGCCAATGCGCGGATGGCTCGAGCGGGGCGCGAAGCGATCGCCCTTGGGGAAATCGCGCGGGCTCGGAACGGCGCCGGGCACCTGGTGCAGGCGGCCCGAACCGCTCTCGATGGACAGGACGGAGCCCAGAAGGCCGCGGGTGTACTCGTGAATCGGGTTGGTGAGCAGCTCCTTGGTGGGCGCCTGCTCGATAACCTGGCCGGCGTACATAACCGTAATGTTGTGGGCGACCTCGGCGACCAGCGCCAGGTCGTGTGAAACGAAGATCATGGCAAAGCCGAGCTTGGCCTGAAGGTCGTTGAGCAGCTTGATGACCTGCTTCTGGACGGTAACGTCCAGAGCGGTCGTGGGCTCGTCGCAGATGACCAGCTTGGGGTCGCGGGTAAGGGCCATAGCGATCAGAACGCGCTGACGCTGACCACCGGAAAGCTCATGCGGATAGCTCTCGAGCGTACGCTTGGGATCGAGGCCCACGAGCTCCAAGAGCTCCTCGGCGCTGCGGGTGCCGCCGCGCTTGGTGAGCTGCTTCATCTGGGCAGAGATGAGCATAGAGGGGTTGAGCGAGGACAGGGCGTCCTGATAGACCATGGCGATATCGGTACCGCGCAGGCCGAACCACTCCTTCTTGCTCATCTTGAGCAGGTCACGACCCTCCCAGAGGACCTCGCCGGAAAGGTGCTCGTCCTCATCGGTCAGGCCCATGATGGCCAGCGTGGTGATGGACTTACCGCAACCGGACTCGCCCACCAGGCCCATGGTCTGACCAGGACGGACGTCAAAGTTGACATGGTCGACGACGTTGATATCACCGTGATGCTCAAACTGGATGCAGAAGTCACGGACCGAGAGAATCGGCTCGACAGACTCGTCGGGCACATGGCGGTCGTTACGCTTGAGCTCGACATCGCGCAGGGCGCCAAGGCGAGCGGAGAGGGACTGAGCCTGCTCCTTGTAGGCACGAACGGGGTCGGAGACCAGCAGATCGGCCTCGCGACGCTTGGAGGAATCGGTCGGATCCAGGGCGGCGGAGGGAGCAGCGGCCATGGCGTCGGTAATACCCTCGGAGAGGATGTTGAGCGCCAGGCAGGTGATCATAATGGCCAAGCCCGGGAACAGCGCCTGCCACCAACGGCCAGCGAGCACGCCGCCGCGGGCGTCGGCGAGGATGTTGCCCCAGGTAGCGGTGGGCTCCTGGATGCCGGCGCCGATGAAGGTCAGCGAGGCCTCGAAGATGATGGCGTCGGCGACCAGGGTAACGGTGAAGACCATAATCGGAGCGATGCAGTTGCGCAGAACATGCTTGATCAGAATCCACGGAGCCTTGGCGCCGGACACGATGACCGCGCGGACATAGTCCTCACCGTACTCGGACACGATGTTAGCGCGCACGATACGGGCGATCTGCGGGGTGTACATAAAGCCGATCGCAAAGATGATCGACGGCACAGAATTGCCCAGGATGGAAACGAAGACGGCAGCGAGGGCGATGCCCGGGATGGACATGATGATGTCCAGGATACGCATGATCGCCTCAGAGATAGACTTGCGCGAAACCGCTGCAAGAGCGCCGACAACGGAACCACAGACCAAAGCCATGGCGGTAGCACCAAAGCCGATGATCAGCGAGTAACGTCCGCCGTAGAGCATGCGCGAAAGGATGTCGCGGCCCTTGTCGTCGGTACCGAAGATAAACCCGTTGCCGGGAGCCTGGCGAGCCGTAAAGATCTCAACCGGGCTATAGGGGGCAAGCAGGGGAGCAAGAATCGCAGTCAGGGCGACCAGCGCCAGAACGACGGCGGCAATCTTAGAAGACAGCGTCATCTTCTTCCAGCCACCGAGCTTGAGCCCCTTGGAGGCAGCCTTCTCGAGCTGCTCGGTTTGCTTCTCTCGAATCTTTACCATAATCTACACCGTCCTGATGCGCGGGTTGATGAGCAGGTAGAGCATGTCAACCACGATGTTGATGATGATGAAGGCAAGAGCAACGACGATAACGACGCCCTGAACCAGGTTCGCCTCGTTGCCCTGAACGCCCTGCAGAATCGCGGTGCCCATGCCGGGGAGGTTGAAGATAACCTCGATGACGACGGCGCCGCCCATGAGGTAACCGATCTTAAGACCGAGGGTGGTGACCGGGGTGATCAGCGCATTGCGAAGAACGTTGATGCCGACGACGACCTTCTCGGGAACGCCGGCGCCACGAGCCATACGGACATAGTCCTTGTCGAGCTCCTCGACCATGGCGGTACGCACGATACGAGTCATCTGGCCCGTCAGCGGAAATGCCAAGGCGATAGCGGGCATGATCATACGTCCCAGATAGCCAACCGGATTCGTGGTGAAGTGAGGCAGAGCACCCGATGCCGGGAGCACCTTAAGGTAGGAAGAGAACAGCAGGATCAACAGGACGGCAAGCCAGAACGACGGGGTTGCCAAGCCGGCGATGGAAAAGACGCGGATCACTTGGTCCGGCCATTTGTCGCGATACAGTGCCGCGATGACGCCGAGCAAAAACGAAACGACCGCACCGATGGCAAGACCGATGAAGGTCAGCTGCATCGTGACGGGCAGGGCCGTGGAGATGCGCTTGGCAACGGAGTTGCGAGCAGCACCATAGGTACCCATGTCACCATGAATCAAATCGCCCATATAGCGAACGTAGCGCACGGGCCAGGGGTCGTCCAGACCATACTTCTCATGGTACTCGGCAACCGCCTCGGGCGAGGCACCGTCACCCAACGCCGTGTAGGCGGGGTCGGTCTTGGAGAACGACATAAGGAAGAACACCAGGACGGTGACGCCCAATGCCATGATCGGCAGCGCCACAAGACGCCTTCCAATCAAACGTAGCAAGTTGTTCACGTTCTCTCCCCTTTCTTTTGTCGGTAGGACCAACTGGTATATGAGTACGGATACTCATTACAAGACCCGAGCGACATCGTTGCCGCCCGGGTCTTTGTTTCAACTATGAGGATACGGTCCCAACGGCCGACATCCTGCATACAGACTCAAGCGAGTCTTACGCCTTGACGGTCGCAACGCCCCTGAAGGACATGCTCGTCGTGCCAATGCCCTTGAAGCCATCGAGGGCCTCGCCGTTGGGCGCAGTGGACGGATCGTCCCAGGAAGCGGAGACGGTCTTGACGTGGACAACGGGGTACAGAACGGCGTTGTCGGCAATGATGTCGAAGCACTCATTCCACTTCTTCTGCTGCTCGTCGCCCTCGGCGGCAAGAGCCTCGTCCATGAGACCGTGGAGCTTCTGCCACTCAGCGGACTCCTTCCACGGGCAACGGGTCTGCATCCAGACGTTGTCGCCGTACCACCAGTTGAGCAGCAGATCGGGGTCGGCGCCGAAGCAGGAAGGATCGCCAGGGGCAAGGAGGATATCGTAGGCCTCGCCGCCGTCGATGGCAGCGTAGGTGGCCGGCGAGGTATCGGTCTGGATAGTCACATCGAAGCCGAGAGCGTCGAGGTCGTTCTTGACCTGGGCGGCCATGCCCTTGATCTGCTCGTTGTCGGTGGTGCGCAGGGTGATGGCACCCGGGGTGATGCCGGACTCCTCGATGAGCTTCTTAGCCTTCTTGGCGTCGGTCTTGTACACCGTGGAAGCCTCATGATAATTGGTGAAGCTCTTGGGCAGGTAGCAGCTGGCAGCGGTGGCAAGACCGGCGAAGGTGTTGCTGACCATCTTCTCGGTGTCGAGCGCATACATGACAGCCTGACGGACCTTGACGTTGTTCCAAGGCTCCTTGGCGACGTTGAACATGATGAAGCGGGTGCCGAAACCCTGAACGTTATCGATCTTGCAGCCGGCGCTCTCGAGCTGGTCGACGGCGTCAGCGGTAACGAGCTCCATAACGAGCGTGGAGCCCTCCTGCTGAGCGGTAACGCGAGCGGTGGGGTCGGTCAGGATGCTGTACTGGATCTTCTTATCCTCGGCAGCATACTCACCGTTGTACTCGGGGTTGGGAACCAGGGTGATCTCGGTATCGGAGATAGAGTCGTACATCCAGGGGCCGGAGCCGATCGGCTGCTTGGCGCGATCCTCCTCGGTCTGGGTGGCCGGGGTAACGCGGATGATGGCAAGACGATCCTTGAGCAGAGAGAAGTTGGGGACCTTGGTCTTGACCGTCACGGTGCTGGCGTCCTTAGCCTCGATGGACTCGAAGGGCTGGAAGAACGGAGCATAGGTAGCGGAAGCGGCGCAAGCGGTGTAGGAGGCAACGACATCGTCAGCGGTGACCTCGGTGCCATCGGAGAACTTGGCGCCCTTGCGGATGGTAACCTCGAAAGTGGTGTCGTCCACAGACTTGGGGTCGTCGGTGGCGAGCTCGTTGAAGGTGCTGTAGTCGTGGTAATCGATGCCGTAGAGGCCCTCGACGACGTGCCAGTTAGCACCCAGGCCCACAGCGGAGCCGGTGCTGGCGGGGTCGAAGCTGGACGGAGCGTAAGCGGAACCAGCGGTGATCACGCCGCCGCCACGGTTGGCGGAATCGGTGGAACCGGAAGCGGAACCCTCGTCGCTAGAGCTGCCACCGCAGCCGGTGAGACCAAGCCCTGCGACAGCAGCGACGCTGCCGGTGAGGCCGAGGAACGAACGCCTGGACATACCCTTGTTGATGATGGCCATGTCTTCTCCTATCAATAGAGAATCTTACCCGGGAGCACCTAGACTTGCCCCCGCGCAACTTGCGGACGATATATACCTTACCTACCGACAAACCCAACTTGGGTGCCGCGCTCGGCGACCGATACATACATACGCTTGAACGGTATTTACTACCGTTCACCGAATTCATTGACAAACGATTCGACAGACAGTATGTATCGACGAGGTGAGATATCAGTCTTCGTCAACCCACAGGATAGCAGGGTTATTCACCATGGCTAGTCAAACGTTTTAGCGTTAATAAAACCCGAAATCAGCAGGTAATCGCCGCGAAATAAATGATTGAAAATCAGCCAATCATGTATATCAGTTGTTTAGAAGCGCGTTTAGTTTTCGGAACGGCTGGCCGATGCCTGGGCGCGCTCGGCATTCCATGCAACAAGTGCCTCGTGGACCGCTTTGGCGACATCGGCCGGAACGCCTCGAACTTCCGCAATCTCCTGCTCGCTTGCCGCGCGCAAACGCTTCATCGAGCCAAAATGGCGCATAATGGCACGTTTTCTGGTGGGTCCCACGCCCGGAACGTCGTCAAGCACCGAAACCGTCATAGCCTTATCGCGCAACTCGCGATGGAACGTAATCGCAAATCGGTGGGATTCATCGCGAACCTGCTTGATCAGATAAAGCGAAGCGGAGCCGGTCGGCAGCACGACGGGGGTCTCGTCCCACGGCACGAAAACTTCCTCATCGGCCTTTGCCAAGCCACAAACTGGTATATCGAGGCCAAGCGCCTCAAGTTGCTTAATTGCAGCGGTCAATTGCGGCTTGCCGCCATCGACAACGAGCAAATCGGGGCGCGAGCCAAAGCGCTCGTCCGCCATGCGCTCGGGAGCATAGCGACGTCCCAGAACCTCGGACATCGATACGAAGTCGTTCGCCTCGTCCAATTCGGCCTGAATTTTAAAGCGACGATACTGGCCCTTGTCGGCACGGCCGTTGGTAAATACCACCATCGAAGCGACGGTAAAGGTGCCGTGCAACGTCGAGATATCGAAGCACTCGATGCGCAACGGCGGCGCAGGCAGCGCCAGCGCGCTTTCGAGCTCCAGGAGCGCCTGATTGGTGCGATCGTCAGCATACCCCGTGCGCATCATGTAGCGCATGAGGGCATGGCGCGCATTTTTGGAAGCCATATCGAGCAGGCGGTGCTTTTCGCCGCGCTGCGGCCTATGGAGATGGCAAGAGCGTTCGCGCTTGCCCGCAAGCCACTCCCCCAACGCTTCGGCGTCCTCAAGCTCGACAGAGAGATTGATCTCGGCTGGAATATCAGCCGTCTCGTCGTAATAGCGCTTAAGAAAGCCCGATTGAAGCTCTTCCTCGTCGACATCCAGGCCTTTATCGAGGATGAACTCACAAGTTCGAACCGTTCGGCCCTCGCGAACGACAAAGACACAGGCGGCAGAGATAGTCTCTTCGCGATAGAAGCCGATGACGTCGATATCGACGCTCGACGGAAAAACGACCTGTTGGCGATCGTCCAGGCCCCTAATGACTTCCAGGCGACGCTTGACGCGCGCCGCACGCTCAAAATCGAGCGTCTCGGCTGCCTCCGTCATCTCGGACGTAAGCTCGTCAACGACATCCTTGCGATGGCCCGACAAGAAACGTTCGACACGTTTGACGTTCTTGGCATAGTCGGCAGGGGAAATCGCGCCGACGCATGCGCCCGGCCCGCGCCCGACATGGTAGTCAAAGCAGGGACGCCCGTTTTGCGCGCAAATCATATTGACGATGTCTTCTTCGCCCTTATGAGATTCGACGATGCGGCGGCAGCGGCGCCATTCCGCACAGGATGCCGAGCAAATAGGAATAACCTTGCGTAGCGTATCGATGGTCTCACGCGCCGCGCGGCTATCGGTATAGGGGCCAAAATAGCGCGTTCCCGGTTTATGACGCTCTCGCGTGTATTTAATAGCCGGAAACAAGTCGCTCTTGGTAATGGCGATAAAGGGATAGCTTTTATCGTCTTTGAGATCGACGTTAAAGTACGGATGGTACTGGCCAATCAGATTGCGCTCGAGCACCAATGCCTCGTGCTCGGTCTCCACCACGATATAGTCGAAGCTCGCCACCAGCTGCATCATGAGCGGGATCTTTTGACGCTCGTCCTGCAGCGTCACGTATTGACGCATACGGGCACGCAGGTTTTTTGCCTTGCCCACATAGATGACATCACCCTTGGCATCTTTCCAAAGGTAGCAGCCGGGTTGCGTGGGAACGCGCGAAACCTGCTCGGCAAGTGTTGGAATGTTGTCGTGACCTGCCACGCGCACCTACTTGCGACGAAGCAGCGCCGAGACCTCGGGCATCTTAAAGACGAAGGCAAGACCAAAAGTTACAGCGAGCGAGACGACGCCTGCAACACAAACGTAGCCCAGGGTAATGAGGATCGAGCTGCCAAGCGCTCCGACAAAGTGCTCAAGTGCCCACATGACGCCGGCGCCCGCGGCAGCGCCCAAGCCACCGAACAGTAGGCCGAAGAAACCGCCATGCAGGATAGACTTGACCTGAAGGCCATGCAGACGACGGCGCAGCCACCACAGTGAGCATCCGACCAAGACCACGTAGTCAACAACGTACGAAAGCGCAATTGCCGGCATACCGTAGCCCAGCACCACGCCAAACAGCAGCACCGAACCGGCCTGGCCGATAGCGGAGTACAGGCAATAGCGGCTATAAGGTTTCATATCGAGCAGGGCCGAGAAGCTCTTCTGCATCAGCACGACCACGCCGTAGAGCGGCAGGGAAAGTGCCAGATAGATAAGGAACTCCGACACCAGCGCCACACCGGATTCATCGAACTTGCCGGCGCAGTAGATCATGTTGAGCGGACGGGCGAAGACGATCAGATACATCGCAAACGGAATCAGGAAGAAGAGCATCTGGGCGACACCGCGCGAAATGCCCGTGCGGACGCTGTCGTAATCCTTCTCCTGCGCATCGTGAGAGAGTTCGGTATAGAGTGCCGTCGAAAGCGAGGCGGCGATCAGCGCATAGGGCAATGTGTACCACAGGCGCGCATATGCGATGACGGAAGGGCCGGTCTCGGGCTGCACCACCAGCGCGGCGGCATTGGTAATGGAGGTCGAGACAAACATGCACACCGTGGCGAGCAGCGTCGGGATACCAAGCGCGATCGTCTGTCGCAGCGCGGGATCCTTAAAGTCGATATGGATATGAGGATGCACGCCATGCTTGCCAAGCGCGGGAATCTGGCAGGCCATCTGGACAAAGACGCCGAGGGTCGTACCAGCTGCGATCAAGATAATACCGGCCTGCTCGCCAAATTGTGCAGACACGGGAGCAAAGCCCATAAAGCTGGCGATGACGATGACATTGTTGAGAACCGGGGCAAACGTCGACCAGAAGTAGTCGCGGTGTGCGTTGAGAACGCCCGAGAACACCGAGCCCAA
>CALFGH010000225.1 GCA_937958315.1 uncultured Collinsella sp.
CACCTGCTCGCATGCGCCGAGCTCAAGCGGTCGACCTACTACTACGCCCTCGCGCACCCGCCGAGGCCCACGCGCGCCGAGCTCTGGGAGGCGGCCGCCGAGATCTTCTCGCGCACCGCCAACGGCTGCGGGCACCGGCAGATAGCGATGTGCCTCAGGGCGGAAGAGGGGGTCGTGATAGCCAACAAGACCGTGCTCAAGATGATGCGCGAGATGGGGATTCGCTGCGGCATCAGACGCGAGACGGCCTACCACAGGTACAACTCGTACAAGGGCGTCGTCGGCAGAACGTTCGAGAACGTGATCGCGAGGGATTTCGACGCCGGGGCCCCGTGGCAGAAGCTGGGGACGGACGTCACCGAGTTCAAGGTGGCTGGCGGTAAGGCCTACTGGGCCCCGACGCTGGACTTCTGCACCAAGGAGATCGTGGCGAGCGACATATCGACCACGCCCGACATGGCCCAGCAGGTGAGGATGCTCGACGAGCTGCTGTCCAAGATCCCCGAGGGCGTCGCCCCGACCATGCACTCGGACCGGGGCTGGCAGTACCAGCACGCCTCATACACATCCAGGCTCGAGGCCGCCGGCATCGTCCAGAGCATGTCCAGGAAGGCGAACTGCATCGACAATGCCGCCACCGAGCAGCTCTTCGGCCACGTCAAGGACGAGTTCTACAGGGGCCGCGAGTGGAAGACGTTCGAGGATTTCAAACGCGACCTGGAGGAATACATAGTCCACTGGAACACGAGCCGGAGGCAGGTAAGATTGAAGGGCCTGACCCCGGAGGAGTACCGGAATCAGGCCCTTGCGGCCTAGTCGCTATTTAGGGCGTCCAAGATTTGGGGCGCAGTTCACAACGGAGCCGGGCCTTGGTCGCCAGAACGGCGGAACAACAACTACTCCACGGTCACGCTCTTGGCCAGGTTGCGAGGCTGGTCAACGTCGCAACCGCGCAGGATGGCAACCTCACGGGCGAGCAGCTGCAGCGGAACGCTCGCCGTGATGGGGCTGAACACGTCACGGACGGACGGCACGCGAATGATGCAGTCGGCAATCTTGTTGATTTCCTCGTCGCCCTCGGTAGCAACGACGATGACCTTGGCGCCGCGCGCCTTGCACTCCATAAGGTTCGACACGGTCTTGTCGTAGGTGGCACTCTTGGTGGCCACAGCGATGACAGGGAAGCCCGGGTCGATCAGGGCAATGGGGCCGTGCTTCATCTCACCGGCGGCATATGCCTCGGCGTGCAGGTAGCTGACCTCTTTGAGCTTGAGCGCGCCCTCGTAGGAAATAGCGGCGCCCATGCCGCGGCCCACGAACAGCGCCGACTGCGCGTCCTTGCACAGCAGGGCGGCCTCATGAACGGCCTCGGTTTGGGTATCCAAAATCCACTGGATCTGCTCGGCCGTATCGGAAAGCTCGCGGAACAGCATGCGCGCCTGCTTGGTGGTCAGACGGTACTTGACCTGCGCCAACAGCAGGGCCAAAAGCGTAAGGCTCACAACCTGGCCGATGAAGCTCTTGGTCGAGGCGACGGCGATCTCCTTGTTGGCCTTGGTGTAGATGACGCCGTCGCTCTCACGCGCCACGGGGCTGCCCACCACGTTGGTGATGCCGAAGACCTTGGCGCCCTTGATGCGCGCGTCGCGAATGGCGGCAAGGGTATCGGCCGTCTCGCCCGACTGGGACACGGCAACGACAAGCGTCGTCGGCGTAATGATGGGATTGCGATAACGGAACTCGCTGGCTGCCTCAACCTCAGTGGGGATGCGAGCCCAGCCCTCAATGAGATTCTTAGCAATGAGGCCAGCGTGATAGCTGGTGCCGCAAGCGATCACGTAGACGCGGTCGATGTCGTTGAGCTCCTCGAGCGAAAGGCCCAGCTCGTCGATGTCGAGCTCGCCGGCCGGCGTCATGCGGCCCACCAGCGTGTCGCGCACGACGCGCGGCTGCTCGTGGATTTCCTTGAGCATAAAGTCGGGATAACCGCCCTTTTCTGCCATGTCCAGGTCCCAGTCGATGTGGGTGACCTTGGGTTCGATAACGTTGCCGGCCTCGTCGGTGTACTCGACGCCTGCGGGCGTGAGCTTGGCAAACTGGCCGTCCTCGAGCACCACGACGTCGCGGGTTGCGTCGATGAGCGCGATGACATCGGAAGCAACATAGGAGCCAGTCTCGCCCACGCCGACTACGATCGGGGAATCCTTGCGGGCCACGGCGATCACGCCAGGCTCATCGGCGGAAACGGCGGCCAAACCATAGGCGCCCACCACGTGGGTGCAGGCCTCGCGTACAGAGGCCATCAGGTCATGTGTCTCGGCATAAGCCTCTTCGATCAGATGCGCGAAGACCTCGGTATCGGTCTCGCTCTTAAAGTGGTGGCCGCGGCCCTCCAGCTCTTCGCGCAGCTCGGCGAAGTTCTCGATGATGCCGTTGTGGACGATGGCGATGCGACCATCGCAGCTGGTGTGGGGATGGGCGTTGACAACGGAAGGCTTGCCGTGAGTGGCCCAGCGGGTATGGCCGATACCGCAGGTAGCGTCGCTGTCGATATTGGAAAGCTCGCTCTCCAGGCCCGCAACCTTACCCACGCGGCGGATGACGTCGAGGTGAGCCGCGGCGCCCTCGCCCACCTCGAGCGCGACGCCCGAGGAATCATAGCCGCGATACTCCATGCGCTTGAGGCCCGTAACCAGGATGTTCTTTGCAATATCAGAGCCGGTGTAGCCGACAATTCCGCACATAGGATAAATCCCTTCGCTCGCGTGACTGCAAAACGCCCACGCACGACGGGCGCTGAGACGTATAACGTCCGAGTATTGTACTCACACAAACGCAAGCTGATATACCAGAAGTGGTATCTTAAACTGGATACCACTCGATGCACACACCCTACCACCACAACGGTGACAGGCACCTTTGCGGTGGTTGGCACTCCCCTAGGGACGCAGGCGGCCTTCGAGCCGATTGCCCAGGGCCGTGAGCGCCATGACAATGACGTAGTAGACCACGGCCACCACTAAAAACGGTTCAAAGGCTCGATAGGTGAGCGCCTGCACGCTCTGGGCGGCGCGCATCATATCCATCAGGCCGATGGTTGCCACCAGCGAGGAGCTCTTGAGGACCGTGATCACTTCGTTGACCAGGGCGGGGGCAATCGAGCGCATCGCCTGCGGAACGATGATCTTGCGCATCATGGGAACATAGCGAAGCCCGATGGCCCGAGCGGCATCGTACTGCCCCCGGTCAACGCCCTCGATACCACCGCGCACCGTCTCGGACACCGTCGCTGAGCCGTTGAGCCCCAGCGTAATGGCACCGGCGGCAAACATCGAAATTTTGAAGCCCGTGAGCTGCGGCGTCGCAAAGTACGCCAAAAAAAGCAACACGATGAGCGGCACGCCGCGAAAGATAGAGGTGTAGAAGTTGAGCACCGCACGTAACGGGCGACAGGGCAAAACCTTGAGCACGGCAATAAGAAAGCCCAGGACGAGTGCTATGGCCAGCGCGGCGGCCGTCACCTGACAGGTCACGACCAGGCCGCTCATAAACATCGGTATATATGGTTCTAGCAGTTCAAACTTCATCAGCATGCCCTTGGCGCGCGCCGTATCGACTCGCTATTTTCCGGCAACCGTCGACGTGCCGGAAGCGGAATAGTCACCGTTCCACATAAAGTCGGCGCCCACATACTGCTTGATGCAGTCATCGATGGTGCCGTCCTCGAGCATCTCGCCGATGCATTCGTCAAGCGCCGCGACAAATCCGGCACCCTTCTTGGCCATCAGGCGGTACACGCCCACGTGATCGCTCGTCTCGGAGCGATCGAGCAGGCCCAGCACCAGGCCCTCATTCGCATCGCGCATGGACTGGCCCTCGGCGCCGTCACACAGGTAGGCATCGATGCGCCCGGCGAGCACCTCTTGCAGGCACTGGTCGCCACCGTCGTACGTGTGAATATCAGCATCGGGCATGACCTTGGCGATGAACTTGTTCTGCACGGTACCGGTGGTGCAGGCGATAGACTTGCCGGCGAGGTCCTCAACGCGCTTGACGGGATCGCCGCCGAGCGTGAGAACGCCCACAAGCGGCTGATAGTAGCCGCGCGTGAAGTCGTAGGTCTGCTCGCGCTCTTCGTTGGAGCTCATCGCCATGGTAAAGGCCTCGTCATCGCTCTGCACCGATGCAAGCGTGGCGGCAAAGTCCTGCGGCTCAAAGTCGTAAGAAAAGCCCAGGCGCGAGGCCATCTCGTCGGCAATGGCGATATCCAGGCCGACAACCTTCTGCTTGCCGTCCGACTGCGTCTCCAGATAGCGATAGGGCGCAAAGGCATCGTCGCCCACAAAGGTGAGCTTGGCGCCCTTGATATCGTCGCCCGCAACCGCGGCAGAACCAGCGGCAGAGCCCTTGTCAGCGCCACTGCCAGCGCAACCGCTCGCCGCAACCATTGCAGCACCGGCGATCAAACCCAGGAAATCACGACGAGAAACAGCGCGAGTCATACCAAAGCCTTTCAATCTACGTTCAAAACGGCTTCCATTGTAGACACTCCACCGTTTAACGCGCAGCCCAGCCGCGCCAAAACCACCACAAAGGGGGACAGGCACCTTTGTGGTGGTTCGGGTGTCTGACAACAAGCTCCGCCGAAACGTCTCAATCTGTAACATCTGGGGCGCCGAAAGAGGGTTTGCTGTTACAGATCGAGATTTTCCGCCCGGCCCCGGCGATCTGTCTCAATCTGTAACAGGTAGGTCTTGTTTTGTCGTCCAGATGTTACAGATCGAGACAATTGAAGGGCCAGGCAACGCGACCACCGCAAAGGAGGCAGCGCGCTGCGCCACCCTTGCGGTGGTTTGGTCTGGGCTTCGGTGTTTGCCCAGATAAAACCTGCCAAAATAAACCTGCCCCTAATTGGTAGGTTTTGACACCCTGGGAACAGGCGATGCTACAATCTGACTCGTACTTGAAACGCATCAAAGGGGCCGCTATGGCAAAGGTAAAAATCAGCGACGTCGCGCGCGAGGCAGGAGTCTCGCTGGGCACGGTATCCAACGCGCTCAACCACCCCGAAAAGCTGCGCCCCGAGACCCTCAAGCTCATCAACGAGACCATCAATCGCCTTGGCTACCTGCCCAACCAAAGTGCTCGTCAGCTCGCGGGCGGCGCCACCAAGTCCTTTGGCCTGGTCCTCCCCCGTCTCGACCATGGCTTCTCGCTCCAAATTGCCAGCGGCGCCCATAACGAGGCCCGCAAGCACGGCTATGACCTGCTCATCGCCAACGCCGATAACGACGACATCCTCGAGGACCACTACCTGCGCTATTTTATGGGCACACAGATGTCCGGTGTCATGGTTCAGCCCATGGCGTCCCCCGATTGGCACCCCGCAATGACCAAGATGCCCGTGCCGATCGTCCATCTGGACATCCACTGCTCCGAACCCGGTTACTACGTGGCCGCCGACAACGAGGCGCAAGGGCGCATTATCGCCGAGCTCGCCATCACCCGCGGCGCGCGCCATATCACCGTTGTGGGCAGAGCGGCATTTATGCAGCTCACCCTGCGCGTACTTGGCATTCATAAGGCCCTCGGCCTGCATCCCGATATCAAAATTGAGGTCATTGACGCCGGAGAATGGAATACCGCTGCCGATGGTTACAGCATCGGCGCTCAGATTGCCGAGCGCTCTACCGGCGAGCGTCCCGATTTTGTCATCGGCCTTACCGATGTATTGGCCTCGGGCGTTATCTCGGCGTTGACCGACAAAGGCATCTCCGTCCCCGAACAGGTTCGCGTGGCCGGCTGCGACGGCAACCCGCTTGCATGGAGCGGGTCGGTCCCCCTCACCACGGTGGCACCCCCGGGCTACGAGATTGGCCGCAAGGGTGTCCAGCTGCTCATGGAGCAAATCGAGAACAAGGAGCCGGCAAAAACCAAGCACATCCGCATTGGTTCCGCAGCGAGAACCGTTACTGCGGTCACAGCCGCCGAGGACATCAACCGTCAGGAACTCGTGCGGCCGTTCCTCTTGGAGCGCGCCAGTACCCAGGCGAGCAGCCAAGCCGAAGCCACCGCCATCAACCTCGGCGCGTATCTATAGCACGTCGGCCAGTATGCTAAGTCGCCGCTCAAGCAAAAGGGGCCCGACCATTGCCGGACCCCTTTTGCTTGAGCGCAAACGTGGGCAATTGCTCGTTTCAACACCGCAATTGTCTAGCGCACGGCCTTGACCGCCGCCGCCAGATCGAACAACGTATCGAGCACGGCCTCGCAGCCATCCACCACGTCCTGCGGCAGCGGCACGATATCGGGGACGGCGAAGACATGGCATCCGGCCGTGATGCCCGAGACGCAGCCGTTGCGCGAATCCTCGACCACAGCACATTCCTCGGGGGCAAAGCCCGCGCGCTCGCAGGCGAGCAGATACATCTCGGGGTCGGGCTTGCCGTGCACGACGTCCTCGCCACACGTTACCGTTTCAAACTTGTCAAAAAGACCGACCATCTTAAGGTTGCGCTCGGCCGTAACGAGGCGCGACGACGTCGCTAGGCCCACGTGATAGCCCGCAGCCAGCAGCTCGTCTAGGCACTCGGCGGCGCCGGCCTTAAGTTCCAGTTCGGTCTTGACCATCTCGTCGCGAATCTCCTTGTGGCGACGATAGATCGCCTCGGTGGTTTCGTGGCTGCCATAATGCCTATCGAGGATGTCCATAACATCGGGCAGCGTGCGGCCGATAAACTGATGAATCAGCGCATCATCAATCGCGAGCCCCAGCTCGGCGGCGCCTGCCTTCCAGGCCTTAATCCCCAAACGCTCGGTATCGACCAGCGTTCCGTCCATGTCAAAAATAACAGCCTTGATCATATCGGTCCCCTCACCGGATTGCATTACTGCCACTCTACCGCACTTTACAAACTTGTATATAACGTATATAGCATATTGCACTTTCGTTACATAGACAGAAGTCTTATGACAGGCAGCTCGGTAGGATTATAGTTTTCAACCGAGTACTCAATGGTAAGGATCGTTTCATGCTTTCAGACACTACTGCACCTGCAGAGGAGCTTCAGAACAAACTCGCGACGCTCGAGCAGTTGCTTTTGGCATACGGACGCGTCGCCATCGGATTTTCCGGTGGCGTCGATAGCAGCTTTTTGGCCGCGGTCTGCGCCCGCATTATGCCTGCCAGCACGCTTCTCGTTCACCTCACCACGCCGCTCATCGGCACGCCCGAACAGACCTCGTTTGAGCGGTCCGTTGACGGGCAAACCAATGAGGGACCGCATTTTAAGCTCCCCGTGCTCAATCTTTCGGTCGATCAGCTGCAGCTCCCCCAAGTAGCCTGCAACGACGCCAATCGCTGCTACCACTGCAAGCACGCCGGCTTTACCGCCATCGTCAACCACGCCAAGTCGCTCGGCTTTCCCACCGTCATCGATGGCAGCAATGCAAGCGATCGCGGTGACTACCGCCCCGGCATGCGCGCGGCAGAAGAGCTCGGCGTACGCTCCCCTCTTATGGAGGTCGGCTTTACCAAGAACGAAGAGCGCGATCTGCTGCGTGCATGGGGTTATCCCGTTTGGAGCCTGCCGGCGGGAGCCTGTCTTGCCACGCGCGTCCCCACGGGCGAGGAGCTTACGCGCGAGAAGGTCGATTTGATCCGCGCCTGCGAGGATTACCTGCACGATCTTGGTCTGGCACAGGTTCGTGCGCGCTTGGTCGGCGGCTGCATGCATATCGAAGCCGCTCCCGCAGATGTCACCAAAATTGCCGCTCTCGGCGGTAGCGCCGTCGACGACGAGGGCAAGACCCCGCTGCCCGCTGCAATCGAGTCTGCGTTGCGCGAGCTGGGCTGCGGCCATATCTCCCCCGAGGTCACCCCCTACATCCACGGCAATATGAATCAGTAACCTACCAAAAAGGGACAGGTTTATTTTGGCAGGTTTTATCTGGGGAAACGCAAACAGGGCTGCGACACCTATATGGCGTCGCAGCCCTTTTCCTTGGAGAAGGATAGATTAGTTGAACGGGATGACCGTTCTAGTCTTCGAATCCGCTATTGATGAGCTCGGCAATCTCAGCAGGATCGATGCTCGCGAGAGGCGGCGGTATACCCGATCGTCACTTGGTTGGCAGATACCAATCCCGTGGAAGTCTTCCTTACAACACAGACCTGACCGCAGCTTCGATACCGTCGGCGTCCAAACCGTACTTATGCAGCAAATCGACCGCAGGGCCGGACTCGCCGTACACATCACGCACGCCGACGCGTCGCATCGGCACCGGATGCTGCTCCGCGAGCACCGAGGCCACAGCCTCGCCAAGACCACCGATAATCGAATGCTCCTCGGCGGTGACCACGCGACTAGTCTTCTTGGCGCTGGCAACCACCAGGCGCTCATCAAGTGGCTTGATCGTGTGCATGTTGATGACCTCGGCATCGATACCATCGGCAGCGAGCGCCTCGGCAGCCTCAAGCGCCTCAGCGACCATAAGGCCACAAGCAATGATGGTCACATCGGACCCCTCGCGCACGACCACGCCGCGACCAATCTTGAACTCATAGTCCTCGCGGTCGTTGATGACCGGTGTTGCCAGGCGGCCAAAGCGCATGTAGACCGGTCCCTCAAACTCATAGGCGGCGCGCACGCAAGCGCGAGCCTCGATGTCATCGGCGGGAACGATCACCGTCATACCCGGGATCGTGCGCATGAGCGCGATGTCCTCGCAGCATTGATGCGTGGCGCCGTCTTCACCGACCGAGATGCCCGCATGCGTGGCACCGATTTTGACGTTGAGGTGCGGATAGCCGATGGAATTACGCACTTGCTCGTACGCGCGGCCGGCAGCGAACATGGCAAAGGTGCTCGCAAAGGCGACGCGACCCGTGGTCGCAATGCCGGCGGCAAGCCCCATCAAGTTGCTCTCGGCAATGCCGGCATCGTAGAAGCGCTCAGGGTGCGCAGCCTTAAACTTGCCGGTCTGCGTGGCGGCGGCCAGATCGGCATCGAGAACCACAAAGTCATCGCGCTCATTGCCCAGCTCGACAAGTGCCTCGCCATAGCTAACGCGCGTGGCAACTTTCTTGACGTCTGCCATTAGAGCTCCTCCCCTGCTGCTGCGAGCTCGGCCATGGCCTGCTCAAACTGTTCATCGTTGGGTGCCTTGCCGTGCCAGCCCACCTGGTTTTCCATAAAGGAGACGCCCTTGCCCTTCACCGTCTCGGCGATAATGGCCACAGGTGAGGCGCTCACTTTGCGAGCCTCGGCAAAGGCTGCGGCAATCTGCGCCATGTCGTTACCATAGGCAAGCTCGATCACATGCCACTTAAAGGCGCGGAACTTGTCGGCAAGCGGCATAGCCGAGTTAACTTCGTCGATACTGCCGTCAATTTGCAGGCCATTGTGATCGACGATGGCAACGAGGTTATCCAGGTCGTGGTTGCCGGCGAACATGGCCGCCTCCCACACCTGGCCCTCCTCGCACTCGCCGTCGCCCAACAGCGTGTAGACGCGGTAGCTGTCACCCCAGTGCTTTGCGGCGAGTGCCATTCCAACCGCGGCGGAGATACCCTGACCGAGCGATCCGGTAGACATGTCGACGCCCGGAGTGTCATTCATATTGGGATGGCCCTGCAGGCGGCTGCCGATATGACGGAGCGTCTCGAGCTCCTCCTTGGGAAAGAACCCGCGTTCGGCGAGCACGGCATAGAGTGCCGGAGCACAATGTCCCTTGGAGAGCACAAAGCGGTCGCGCTCGGCGCGGCTCGGATTCGCCGGGTCGACATCCATTTCCTCAAAGTAGAGGTAGGTCATAATGTCGGCGGCGCCAAGCGATCCGCCCGGATGCCCCGACTTGGCTGCATGAACCGCAGTCACGACACCCTTCCTGACCTCATTGGCGACCTTCGCCAGCTCCTGGTTGGTCATACGAATTCCTCTCTTGAGAACAACCCCGGCACTGGATGATGCGATGCCGGGGCAATTCACTCGTTTAAGCCCGCGCGACGACCTTTTCCAGCCATCCTCGAAGGAGGCGAGACCTTGATCGGTCAGCGGGTGGTGCAGTCACTTCTTGAGCGCGGCCATAGGCACGGTCGCGATGTCGGTGGAGTCAACGTCTTCCTGCGTCAGCTCCTTCTCGATACCCAGGCCGCCCTGGTCTCAACCTTGTGCTCAATGCCACAGGCGGCGCATTCATTTTGAATCGCCTTCTGGGCCATATACGCGTAGGCGATACCCAAGGTACAGACGGCAACGCCTACGCTCTTCATTTTTAAGATGGCGTGCCAGGCGGTAATTTCACCCTAAAACACAAAAGCCCCAAGACAACAAAAGCCAGGAGCCTTTGCCAACTTGGGGCATTACGAGTCGCCGCCGTACAGGCAACGACGACCCTTACTCCTTCTGCCATCAACCGATATGGACGACTCGGCTTGTCCGGTTACGGCAGGATGTGGAATCCAAGCGTTTCGATATCACGCGCGAAACCCTTAACGGTGTCGAGCGAATACTCCATGAGGTCCTTACCGACGTTCTTGCGCTTGGCCAGGATGCCGTTGGGAACGGTAATGATCTGGCATCCCACGGACTCGGCCTGATAGATATTCAGCAGCTCACGGGTAGATGCCCAGAGCACCTCACACTGCGGCTTTGCCGCGGCCTTTTTGACAGACTCAGCCATCAACGGCAGCGGATCAACGCCGGTATCGGCAATACGGCCGGCAAAGATAGAGATGATAGACGGCGTCTCAGCGGAGACAGCGTCCACAAACTCATCGACCTGCTCGGGAGTAAAAATCGTCGTAACGTTCACCTTGATACCGTCGGCAGAAAGGCGCTTAACGAGCGCCGCGGTCGACTCACCCTTGGTGTTGAGTGCGGGAATCTTGACATACACATTGTCAGCCCAAGTCGCAATCTCGCGAGCCTCGGCCTCCATGCCCGCCTCATCGTCCGCAAAGACCTCAAACGAAACCGAGACATCGGTGATGTGCTCGAGCACGGTCTTGGCAAACTCGCGATAATCGGTCACGCCACCCGCCTTCATAAGCGATGGGTTAGTCGTAAAGCCCTGAACGTTACCGTTCTCGGCCATGTCGAGCATGCCCTCGAGATTGGCACCGTCGGCAAATACCTTGATTGCCATAATGTACTCCTTACATACATGATGATATAGAAATGTACGGACTGAATTGTTTGTCAAAAGCGCCGCCGCATCAGAGTGGAACGGAGAGCCCCTTAATCGAGTTCGATCTCGAGGCGGTAGAGGTCGGCGCGGTAGAACGACTCCACATACTCACGGGGCACATTCTGCTGGTCATGAGAAACCCTCGTAATGTTGAGCAGCGGAGCACCAACGCTGATGCCCAATAGCTCGGCCTGTTCGTCGGTAGCAACGCAAGCTCCAATCTTTTGGCTCACACGGCTCCAGCGAATATCGCACGAGTTATTGAGATAAGCGCGAAGCGATTCCTTGGAAAAGTCGCGCTCCGCAATATGCGGGACATAGCCGTCTTCGTAATAAATCGTCTCCAGATAGAACGGACGATCGCCCGACACGCGCACACGGCGAAGGCAGAAGGCCTTTGTGCCCTCAGCCAAGCCCAGCTCGTGGGCAACGTGCTGAGGCATGGTTACAACGCCAGACTCAATCAAGCGTTTTTGCGGCACTGCAAACTCGTCCACATTCTTCTTGATATAGCTCGAGACACGCTTAGGCGAGCTAAGTGGCACGTTGGCAATAACCTCGGATCCGCGGCCACGCTTCTTCTCAATCAAGCCATTATTAGAAAGCAGCTCCATCGCTTTGCGCGCCGTTGCACGCGAAACGTCATAGCGCTTCATAAGATCGCTTTCGGAGGGAATGTAATCGCCAATCTTGTAGGCACCGCTCGTAATTCCCTGGAACAAGATATCGTACAGCTGAGAGTACAGCTGTTCCTTGCCGCTGAAATCGAGCTCAGACGTATCGGTCATCATCCCTCCCCTATCTAGACTAATTCTCTAAATCCTTGATATCAGGTACTGTCTTTTAACAAATGTTAACTGCAAAATCTCAAAAGACACACATCGATAACGCTGCCCGCGTATATTCCACTCCAGCCGAGCATACTTCACCGACTCACCACCATCTTGGGGCATTCTTTATGCAAAGAATGCCCCAGACTGCCTCTAGCGCGCGCCGAAAAGCTTGCGCGGGCTGGCACTCGCGCCGATACGATCGGCACCGGCGCCCGACATAAGTGCAAGATCTTCTTTCGTGCGAACGCCGCCCGATGCCTTGACCTTTACACGGCCGCCCAACTCTTGAGCAAACAGATAGACATCCTCAACCTGGGCACCAGCCGTACCAAAGCCCGTAGACGTCTTAATAAAGTCTGCGCCGGCAGCCTCGACGGCATGACAGATCGGCTTTTTGGTTTCCTGCGCCAAATAGCACGTTTCGACAATAACCTTGAGCGTCGCGTTGGGCACAGCCTCGCGCACGGCTCGAATATCGTCCTCGATTGCCTGGTAATCGCGGGCTTTGACCATGCCCTGATCGATCACCATGTCGATTTCGGAGGCACCGTTGGCGTAGGCATCGGCCGCTTCGGCCGCTTTCGCAGCGCTCGTCATATAGCCAAGCGGGAAAGCGATGACCGTGGTGAGCGCAAGGTCGGGATAGGCCTTGTGAGCACGGGCGATATACGAAGGCGGGATGCATGCGCTGGCACAACCGTACTCGAATGCCTCGGCACAAACGGCATCAATCTGATCCCAAGTCGCCGTCGGCTTAAGCAATGTATAATCGATGCGCGAGCAGAGGTCCTCATCAGTAAACTCTGCCCCCGCCTTGGCGGCAATGGCGGCAACCGACGAGGGATCGTCCAGATACTCATCGACCTTGGCCAAAAAGCCCGGATAGTCAACGGTATCGACATTGGTCACGTCAAGCTCAATGGTATGACCCAGCTCAAACGTATCATAGCCGCGGTTTTTGATGCGGTCGACAAGGATATCCAAATCGACCAGGTCGTCGCCCTTGCTACGATCTTCGAGCACATCGCCCTTGTGATAATGCGTCACAATGTGCGCAAGATGACGCGTCGGCTTAAGATCGCGAGCACGGTAGCGCTTGCTGATCATAACGGGATCGGCGACAAGACGAATCGTGAGCACACGGTAGCCGTGCTTGTCCGCCAGCTCAGCGAGCCTGTCGTGCTGCTTGGCGGAGAACGGATAATCGCACATAATCTGCGGCCCATCCGCCATGGCGACATCGAGGCGACGAAACCACTCCTGAAGCGCGTTCGCATCAACCTGCGCCTTTTCCTCGGCATTGTTAAAGCCGTACGTATCCCAATACTCTTCTTTAACGTCGTCAAGCGAGACGCTCAAAAAGCTCTCGGATGTATGGCGAGCCTTGATGCGATCTGCCAAATCGGTTTTGCCCGTAGCCGGAGGTCCGGCAAGCAAAATCAGCGTCTTTTCCATGCTAGGAAACCCTTCTTACTACCCGATTATTTGCCACGAAGCTGGTCTTTGGAGATAGCAAGCATCTCGGTAACCTTGTCCATGTAATACTTGATAGCCTCATCGTCTTTCGCTTCGGCGGCAGCCGCACGCTTCTTGTTGTACAGCTTGACCAGTGCCGCAGACGCCTTGCCCATCGTGCGATTGACTTCCAGGCTTTGCTCGTATGCCTCAACGGCCTCGTCGACCATGTTGACATCGGCATAAAGCTTGCCAATCTCGTTTAGAACGTTTGCGGCAGCGACGCCCTCCTTGCCCTCGAGCTCGGAACGCTTTGCCTTAACGGCGTCGAGAACGGCATCTCGATCGAGAACGGGTGCGGTCTCGGCTGCAGCGGAGGCCACCTTCTCCTTTTTCTTGCCAAATCCAAACAAACCCATTGGAAACCTCCACTAGCAGTAATAAACGAAGGGGGTTGTTCCCCTGCTGGGGACCAGGCACAGGAACAACCCCCTTAAAGAAAGACTTGGACCTTCGTCAGGCGCTACAAGAATCCTTATGCGATACCAAAGACGCTGAGGATGGACTTGATGGCCATGAAGAAGAAGCCGGTGACGACGGTGTCGACGTCGGTGCAGGTCATGTTCACGAAGCCAATCTGAGCGAGCATCGGGGACAGGAGCGCAGGCAGGATCATGATGAAGATGCCGTGGAAGATGCAGCCGATGATGGCGCCGCGACGACCGTCGATGGCGTTACCGAAGACACCAGCAGTGCCGCCAGCGAAGAAGTTGGACATAACGCCGGGGATGACGAGGGTGCCCATGAAGCCGGTGATAGCCATGCCGATCAGCGAGCCGAGCGTGGTGAACACAAAGCCGAAGATAACGGCGTTAGGGGCATAGGTGAACAGGACAGGGCAGTCCAGAGCGGGGCGCGCATCGGGGACGAGCTTCATCGAGATGCCCTGGAAGGCGGGGACGAGCTCGGCGAGCAGCAGGCGGACGCCGGCGAGCAGGACGTACAGACCAACGACGAACTGCATGGCCTGGAGGAAAGCGTAGACCATGAAGTTGGTGGCGCCGCAGTAGTCAGCAGCAGCAGCGGGACCAGCGAAGGCAGCGACGACCAGGTAGAAAACGATCATGACCAGGCCGACAGCAGCGTAGGTATCCTGGAGGAAGGACAGGGACTGCGGAATCTCGAGATCCTCGGTGGACTTGGACTCCTTGCCGCCAGCGAGCTTCTTGGTGATGCTTGCGACAAGAGCGGTGAACATATAGCCAAAGGTGCAGAAGTGACCCAGGGCGATGTCATCGGACTCGGTGATCTTGCGGACAACGGGCTGAGCGAAGGCAGGCATGAGGGTAGCGAAGGCGCCACCGACGATGGAGCTGACGACGATCAGGGGGATACCGCGAAGACCGCAGAAGAAGGCGAACACGACGCAGAGCGTGGACTCCCACAGAAGGGCCTGGCCAGTCAGGAACACATACTTAAACTTGGTGAAACGAGCGAGGATGATGTTCACCACGAAGATGCCAGCGAGGCAGATGGCGATCTCGGAGCCAAGGCCGAGGTCGGTCATTGCCTGACCGTTGATGCCCTCGATGGAAGCGACGACGGCGGTCATGCCGTTGAAGCCGAAGGCGGAGTTGAACATATCGCCAAAGTAGGCAAGAGAGCCCTGCATGACGCTCGAGCCGGCAGCCAGAACAAGGAAGCCGAGCATCGTCTTAAACGTGCCGAGCAACACGTCGTTGGCCGACTTCTTCTGAAGCACAAGGCCCAGGCAGGCGACGAGACCGATAACAACGGCGGCCTGCGTCAGGATGTTATTGATAATAAACTCAAGAACAGCCATGTTGTACACCCCTTTTTCTCATGTACATTTCTATCAATCTAGGTGAAAAGACCCTTACTCTAGGACGCCCATCTCCTTGAGCACCGGAGTCAGCTTCTCCTCGATTTCCTTCTTATCGACAAGGCGCTTAAGGAACACGCAGGGAAGACCGGTGTTGTAGCTCTCGATCTGCGTCTTGAAGTTCTCGGCAGCGACAATCATGTCAAAGCCCTTGGAGGCACCCGCGGCGCTGGAAACGCTGTCGTGGTCCATCTTGCACTGGACCCCGAGCTTCTTCATAACCTGCTCGATAGCCATCTGGCAGGCAAAGCTGCTTCCAAGACCATTGCCGCAGCAGCACAAAATCTTGACCATGTTCATTTCCTTTCCTTTTGGGGCACGTGCCCCACCTCGGGGTAGATGCGGGCGAATGCATAGACTCGCCCGCACCAAGCGGCGTTGTCTTACGCCGTCGCACCCGTAAATGCCTGATAAATCTCGTCGGCGTCATCCGAAGCGACGATTTGCGCAATCTTATCTTCGTCCATAAAGATGCCGGCAAGCACCTGCATGGCCTCGATATGAGAATTAGAATCCTCGGCTGCAAGTGCGACCAGAAGACGAACATCAAAGCTGTCTTCCGAAAACTTAACGGGCTTCTTCAGGACCGTCACGGCAAGCTGACCTTTAATGCAACCGTCCTCGGGGCGGCCGTGAATCAGCGCGACGTCTTCGGTGAGCACGTAGTAGGGACCCATCTCGTTGGTGGCGCGGATGATCTCATCCGCATAGCGATCCTCGACGTAGCCGCCCTCGTTGAGCGGGGCGATTGCAAGCTTGATCGCGTCCTGCCAGGAATCGACAGAATCGACAATGCGAACGTTTTCGCGCTTGAGCATCTCCGTAATCTGCATCGGTGCGCCTCGTCCCTAAGCGACGATATTCTTGAACAGGCTGATGCGGTGCTCGACAACCTCTTCGACGGCCTTCTGGGCAGGCATAACCATGTTGCGGTTGGAGGCGTTCTCCTTGAGCTCGTCATAGCACTGCTTGGAGGTCTTGTTCCAGTTGACGAGCAGATCGGTACCAACATTGAACTTACGGATACCCAGGTCGATGACGTGACGAACGTCCTCGTCCTTAACACCGGTGCCACCATGGATGACCAGGGGGAAGCCGTTCACGGCATCGCGGATCTTCTCGAGCTGATCGAAGGAGATGTTGGTCTTGGACTTGTACTGACCATGGTTGGTGCCGATAGCGACGGCAAGGGCGTCGATGCCGGTCTTCTCGATGAACTCAACAGCCTGCTCGGGATCGGTATAGCGCACGTCGGCATCGGCGACGGCGACACCGTCCTCGGTACCGCCGACGGTACCGAGCTCGGCCTCAACGGAAGCGCCGTGGGCCTGAGCCATCTCGACGATGCGTTTGGTACCAAGGATGTTCTCCTTGAAGGGAAGCGCGGAGCCGTCAAACATTACCGAGCTATAGCCGGCCTCGAGAGCCTTGCGGATCTCGTCGAAGTTCTTGGCGTGGTCGAGGTGAAGAACGACGTTCACGCCATACTCCTCGGCCATGGACTTGCACACAGCAACCAGGTTGCGGTGACCGACATAGCTGGCGGTGCCCTCGGAGGTCTGGATGATCACGGGGGTGTGCAGGCGAGCCGCGACGCGGATAATCGACGGGCACATCTCGAGGTTATGGGTGTTAAAAGCACCGACGGCCATGTTGAGCTGGTTGGCCTCTGCCAGGACTTCGCGCAGGGTTACGTACATAGTGTTTGCCTCCTGTTGTCTCCACTGGATGTATCAAGTGGCGACCGCACAGGGGGTGCCGGCCGCCGTCCTTGATCGACAATTAGATTATCACAAACGTCCGTATATTCGGTTGTCCGAATGATATTTCGTTTGATATGCTCCGTATTGACCGTTCACCTGAATTTTTCGACCGTTTACCCGCTAAAAAAGGCACCGCAACCCATGCGGATGCCCTTGTCTGTCAGCCGCTCTCAACCAAAACGGAGTGCAAGCTCAACTGGCTCGACTCCACCTCGATCTAGCCATACGTCAAATATGAGGCAAATGAATCAGTAGCGTCTATTCCAAATCTTGAGTATTTGTTCGGCGGGACGGCCTCTGCCGGCTCCTGCTAGACTGGTAGACTCCCAACCGTCCATCCAGGAGCCTCAATGTCGCGCAAGTCCGCCTACAAGCAAGTGCTTTCCATCGGCACCGCCGTGGTGCTGGGGTTTGCGCTGTTCACAGGGTCGCTCGACGGAGCGCCCAAGCTGCTGTCGCCGCAAAGCGATGAGCAGGCGGTAGCTCTGGCCGAGAAACAAAACGAGAGTCCCAGCCGCACCGACGACGAGGCAGACCTGGTCGCCCGACTCGAATCGGGAACAGAGAGCTCCTCGGACTCTCAAAATAGCCAAGCCTCTAGCGATGTCTCCGATTCCGCCGCAACCGACACCGGTGACGACGGCTCCGCCGACAGTACCGCTACCCCCATCGACGAGGTCGAAAACCCCGATCTCGACCGCGCCCGCGGCGTATATCTCAGCAGCATTCCCGACTACGCCGGCAATCCCTACGTTGCCCTTCACGCCGACAGCACGCACCCGCTCGGCACGCCGTCATTCACACTCGATGAATACGAACGCGCTGCAGAAGAGGGCTGCTTTAAAAAGTTCTCCAAGCTCGACAGCTTGGGCCGCACTCGTAAGGCGCTCGCCTGCGTGGGCCCCGAATCGCTCGGTCAGGGCGAGCGCGGCGATATCTCGCGCATCCACCCCGCCGGATGGCACCAGCAACGCTATGACTTTGTTCCGGGCCAGAGCCTCTACAACCGCTGCCACCTTATCGCCTGGTCGCTCTGCGGCGAAAATGCCAACCGCAAGAATCTCCTCACCGGCACGCGCTATCTCAACGAGACGGGCATGCTGCCTTTCGAAGAGCAGATCCTCGGCTACATCCACGACACGGGCAACCATGTGCTCTACCGCGTCACGCCCATGTATAACGAAGAGGAACTTGTCTGCCGTGGCGTGCGCCTTGAGGCGCAATCGGTCGAGGACCACGGCAAGACCCTCTGTTTCCACGTATATTGCTACAACCTGCAGCCGCATGTGCAGATCGACTACGCCACCGGTCGCAATCAGGCCTCGGGAGACTAGGGCCGACCGCGCCGCCCGTAACCCAAAAAATGATCCGTTTTCCTCCGTCCCCAAGGGATCAAATAAGGCCGCCCCGGTTACCCAGGGCGACCTTTTCGTCAGCACCTACATTGCAGGCAACGCCACACGCTACTTGGCGCGGCCCTCCTCATAGCGCTCGACCAG
>CALFGH010000226.1 GCA_937958315.1 uncultured Collinsella sp.
GAGCGACTTTGACATCTTTTCCTTGTCGATGAGCAGATAGGCGTTGTGGAGCCAGTACCTGACGAACTGGGCCTCGTTGGCGCACTCGGACTGTGCGATCTCGTTTTCATGGTGGGGGAAGATGAGGTCGCTGCCGCCGCCGTGGATGTCTATCGTCTTGCCGAGGTATTTGGTCGACATCGCGCTGCATTCGATATGCCAGCCGGGACGGCCTGGACCCCAGGGGCTATCCCATGCCGGTTCTCCGGGCTTCGCGGCCTTCCAGAGCGCGAAGTCGAGCGGCTGCTGTTTGCGTTCGTCGACGTCGATGCGCGCCCCGGAGAGCAGCTCGTCGATGCTCTGCTTGGAGAGTTTGCCGTACTCATTGAAGCTCGCGACGTTGAAGTAGACGTCGCCGTCGACCTCATAAGCATGCCCCTTTTCGATGAGCGTCTCGATGATCTCTATGATCGCCGCGATCTCGTGCGTGGCGCGCGGGTTGACCGTCGCGCGGCGGATGCCGAGGGCGCGAGCGCGCTGGAGGCTGCCTGCTTTGAAGGTGCCGGACACGAGGCGTGGACGCCGAGCATGTTCCTGTCCGAGCTGGGCGAGGACGTTGCCGCTCCGCGTAGCTGGTGGGTGGCGCACGACGACGGTCAGCTGCTGGGTCTTGCCGGCGGCATGGTCGTCGACGGGGACGTGCAGATTATGGACGTTGCCGTCGATCCGACTCATCGCCGTGAGGGTATCGCCCGCAAGCTTCTGTCGCACGTGAGCTATGACGCGCAGATGCTCGGCTGCACCACGGCTTCGCTTGAGGTTGAGGACGGCAACGAGGGCGCAATTGCACTCTATGCCGCCCTGGGCTTTACCGAGGCGGGTCGTCGCCGTGGCTACTACGGTGCCGGCAAGGATGCCATCGTCATGACGGCGTCGCTGCCCCTGGTGCTTCCTCTCGACAATGCCTCGCCCGAGCCAACTGCCGCCGAACAGCGCGTATGGCCGCTGCCTGTGCCCGAACGCACCGCTGAGGAGCGTGCCGAAATCGAGCGCCGTCGCCTGGTGCTTGCCATCGAGAGTTCCTGCGACGAGACGGCTGTGGCGATTATCGATGCTGACGGCAAGATGCTGGCCAACCAGGTGTCGACGCAGATTGATTTTCATGCCCGCTTTGGCGGCGTGGTGCCCGAGATCGCCTCGCGCAAGCACGTTGAGGTCATCGTGAGCGTCGTGGACGCGGCACTCGAGGACGCCGCAGCGTCGCTGGGCCTTACGGGCGGAGCCATTGCGCCAAGTGAGCTTGCCGCCGTGGGCGTGACGCAAGGTCCGGGCCTGGTGGGTGCCCTGGTGGTGGGTGTCGCCTTTGCCAAGGGCTTTGCGTATGCTGCCGGCAAGCCGCTCGTGTGCGTCAATCATCTGGAGGGTCACCTGTTTGCCAACCTGTTGGCGCAGCCTGACCTCAAGCCTCCGTTTATCTTTACGCTTGTCTCGGGCGGGCACACCATGCTTGTGCACGTAAAGGCATGGGGCGACTACGAGGTGCTTGGCGAGACGCTCGACGACGCCGTGGGCGAAGCCTTCGACAAGGTGGCAAAGGCATTGGGCCTGGGCTATCCCGGCGGCCCCATCATCTCCAAGCTTGCCGAGACGGGCAACCCCAAGGCGATTGATTTCCCCCGCGCGCTTAACAGCAGGGGTGACTACCGCTTCTCGCTTTCGGGCCTCAAGACGGCAGTGACGCTCTACATCGAGCAGGAGACCAAGGCCGGGCGCACGATTCACCTGCCCGACCTAGCGGCCTCGTTTGAGGCGGCGGTCTTTGACGTGCAGTACAAGAAGGCCAAAAACGCCCTGCACGCTACCGGGTGCAAGGAGTATTGCATCGGCGGCGGCGTCTCGGCCAACCCGCATCTGCGCGAGATGATGATCAAGAAGCTCAGTCGTCAGGGGATCCGCGTGACAGTGCCGCCTTTGTCTGCCTGCACCGATAACGCCGCCATGATCGCGGAGGTCGCTCGCCGTAAATTCGACCGAGGTGAAATCTCGCCGTTCGACGTCGACGCCGATCCAAACATGACGCTGTAGTCGTATGGGCGTGGTCCCCGACCGGAGGGGCCGGATATAAGGTTTCCTGCTCTACAGTCCTGCGCAAGACGAAGGCCACATTAAGTGGCCTTCTTTGCGT
>CALFGH010000227.1 GCA_937958315.1 uncultured Collinsella sp.
CTGGCGCAGGCCGCGGCCATGACGCTGGGCGAGGCGATTGAGTGGGTGCGCGGGGTGCCCGCATCCTTGCCGACAGAGATGCAGCCCATGGCGACGGACATTTGCGATTCGTTTTTGAGCGCGGCCCGTCGTCTGGTCGACCTGGGCCTCGATTATCTTTCGCTCGACCGCGCCGGTGCCACGCTCTCCACGGGTGAGCGCCAGCGCGTGCAGCTTGCTCGCGTGGTGCGCAACCGATCGACGGGTGTGCTCTATGTGCTGGACGAGCCCTCGATCGGCTTGCATCCTGCCAATGTCGACGGCTTGGTAGGCGTGATGCGCGATCTGGTGGATGACGGCAACACCGTGGTCGTTGTCGACCACGATACGCGCGTACTGGCGGAAGCCGACTATCTGGTCGAGATGGGCCCCGTTGCCGGAGCAGGCGGCGGCAACGTGATCGCTGCTGGTACGGTGGACGAGGTCGAACAATCGCAGGGCAGCCGTATCGCGCCGTTTTTGCGCACCGAGCCCAAGCGCTTGCGCCCGCAGGTGACTGACGACGAAATGTTCGACCAGGGCCACATCCGCATGGCAACCGATGCCATCCATACCGTCAAGCCACTCGAGGTTGATATCCCGCGCGGTCGCCTGGTTGCGGTTACGGGCGTATCTGGCTCGGGCAAGACGACGTTGGTGCTCGAGACGCTCATCCCAGCGCTTAAGGCACAGGCAGCTGGTGAGCGCCTGCCGGGGCACGTGCGTTGGGTCGATGCCGAGGGCATTGCACGTGCCAACCTGATTGACGCCACGCCCATCGGTGCCAATGTTCGCTCGACGGTAGCGACCTATGCCGACATCCATGATGAGCTGCGCCGCGCCTTCGCCCGTACGCCCGAGGCCAAGGCAGCCGGCTACAAGGCGGGTGCCTTTAGCTATAACACCGGCGCCTTGCGTTGCCCTACGTGCGACGGCACGGGCTCGATATCGCTCGACGTGCAGTTTTTGCCCGATGTCGAGATCGTCTGCCCGGCATGCCGTGGTTCGCGCTACGCCGAGGCCGCCTCGCATATCCATCGCGAGGGCAAGGACGGGAGCCTGCTTACGTTGCCGCAGCTCATGGACATGAGTGTGGACGAGGCCATCGACGCCACACTGGGACTCAAGAAAGTTCAGACGCGCTTGCAGACCTTGCACGACCTGGGATTGGGTTATCTCACGCTTGGTGAGCCCACGCCGGCGCTTTCGGGCGGCGAGGCGCAGCGCCTTAAGCTTGCGAGCGAGATGGGCCGCGTGCAGGACGATGCCGTATTCGTATTTGACGAGCCCACGATCGGACTACATCCGCTCGATGTTCAGGTGCTGTTGAACGTGTTTGACGGCCTTGTTGCCAAGGGCGCCACGGTTGTCGTGATCGAGCACGACCTCGATCTTATCCGTAACGCCGATTACGTGATCGACATGGGCCCGGGCGGTGGCGACGCGGGCGGGCAAATCGTCTGCGCCGGCACGCCGGGCGACATCGCGGCCTGCTCCAAGAGCATTACCGGCCGCTATCTATAGGCGATGCGACAAAGGGGCACCCCTTTGTCGCATTGACTTCTATTTCACGCATTGAGCTGCGAGATAGTCGCGGAAGAATGGCAATTCAAATGCGACGAGCCCTCGTCCTCGCTCCCCGATGATGCCGGCGTCTATCATGCGGCGTCGGTAGCGGGAGACCTGCTGCGGCGAACGCTTAAGGCGCTCGACAAGGTCAGCGGTGGTGGACTCTTCCTCGTCATCGAGCATGGCGATGAGGAATCGCTTGTCCTCTGCAGTGAGTTCCCGATAGGTTGTCGCGAGGATTCGGTCGTCCATCTCGTCGCGCGCGATTTTGATTCCCAGGTCAAAGTCGCGTGACGAGATTTCCTTCGAATCGCTTGTGAGATCCCAGGCACGGTAGCCTACGAGTTGCAATAGGAAGGGAAAACCAGAGATCGAGCGAACGGCTCTATCGATTCCCTCGGCATCTGCCAGGCGATCGTTTTCCTGGATTGTGCGAATCAAGGCTTCGCGTACGTCATAGTCGGCAATGCGACCCAGATGATATTGTTGGGCGCGGCGGAGGAACGAGACCGTCTTGTGGTTCAGCAACGTCGAGACGTTGTTGGGAAGTCCCGCCATGAGCAGCGCGACGCGTTTTCCCTCGGTCACAAAGTGCTGATACGTCGCTGCGAGCTGAATCATCTCGTCGAGTGTCGGGTCCACCTCGTCAACCGTGACGAGCAGACCGGTGCCCGCCTCGTTGAGCTGGTCGATGATGTCGCTCATGCGATAACGCCAGGTTGAGGCATCGTGAACGCGATTTACCTCAACGCTGCCGAGCGGTGCAATTCCGAGACCGGTGACTTCGAAGTGGTTGGACGAGTCGATGAGATGGGCTGCGGCACGTTTCGTCCCGAACTCGATTTCCTCAAGCATTCCCGGGAGCGCGGTCGTCTTTACGGCTATCCAGCCGTGGGATTCCGCCATTGTCGCGAGCGACGACATGAGAGCGGTTTTACCGGTTCCACGCGCGCCTGAGAAGATCGAGGTCAATTCTGGGCGCCTGCGCTGGCTCAAGAAGGCGCGGTCCAAATCCCGAATAATCTGTTGTCTGCCAGCGAGATGGGCAGGAACCTCACCAAAACTAGGGGTAAACGGGTTCTCGAGATATTCCACAAGGCTCTCCTTTCACATCGCCGTTTAACTTCATTTTACTTTAGTTAATTCTGATTAAAAGTGAGGGCTCTTTATCTAGAGCATCAATTAGGCGTGTGTGCTATCGGCGTGGCGCTTGAATGTGACAAAGGAACTGTCCCTTTGTCACATTCCCGGAAAGCCTGTTTGGCGCAGAGCTTCGTAGAGGACGATGGCGGCGCTGTTGGAGAGGTTGAGGGCGCTGATGCGGTAGTCGTCCGGATTGACGAAGTTGCCGCAGATATCCTGTTGAAGGATGGCCTCGTGGCTGTCCTGGGTATGCCCGAGCGATTCATCGTGGGCTTCCCAGGCCTCGGCGTTGTCGAGTGAGTCACAATCGCGCAGCATCGGGATGCGCTCGCAGCGCTCGGGCGCCGCGGCAAGCAGTGGCTCGGGAATGCCCGAGCTCTCGCTGCCAAAGACCAAGTAGTCGCCATCACGGTAGGTACTCTGCGCATAGGTGCGGCGTGCCTTTTTGGTCAGCAGATGCAGACGACCATCGGCGGGGGAGAGGCCGTTGCGCGCAAGGAAATCCTCCCAGCCGGCATAGGTCGTCACGTCCAAATTTTGCCAGTAGCCCAGGCCGGCGCGACGCACCGTCTTGTCGTCGAGCGAAAACCCCAGCGGCTCTACCAGATGCAGGCGGGCGCCGGCAACCACGCAGGTGCGGCCGATATTGCCCGTATTGGCCGGAATCTCGGGCGCATACAGCACGATGTTGAACATGAATCTCCTTGGCTCAGAACGAAAAACCACCACGAAGGGCATCTTCGTGGTGGTTTGGCGGTTACGTAGGCGGAAAAATGGCCGCTTGGATAAACCTAGGCGCGGTGCCAGTCAGTCAGGCAGGTATCGAGGGAAGCGATGAGCGCATCCTTGTCCATGTGACGGCCGATGATGCACAGGCTCGTCATGCGGTCACCCGTCTCGTCGTCCCAAATCTGCATGATCTCGGGGTTCTCGTCGATGATCTTCTGCTTCTCGCCCTCGGGCGCGGAGTCAACGAACAGACCGTTCTCCATCAGGCGCATCTGGTGGCCGGCCTGCTCGAACATGTAGCACATGTCCGGATCGCTGGTCTGCCACAGCGGACCCTTGACGCGGATGACCTCGTCGGGCCACTCCTGCTCAACAAAATCGGTGAACTTCTGCAGGTCAAACGGCTTGCGGCGCGAGTACACAAAGGTCTCGATGTCGTACTCGAGCACCTCGGGGTCGTCGTGCTCTTCGGGATGCTCCATGGCCTCGATCCAGGCGGCGGAGTTGTAGGCGCGCATAAAGTCGAAGCGGTCGGTGTCGAGCAGCTCCTCCATGGGGACCTCGCCGTTTTGGGCCTCGACGATCACGGCGTCTTTCTGCAGGCTGCGCACGATGGCCTTAAGCTCGGCGATCTGCTCAGGGCTCACGGTATCGGTCTTGTTGAGGATCAGCGTGGAGCAGAACTCGATCTGCTGGATGAGCAGGCTCTCGATGTCGTCCTCGTCGATATCCTCGGCCAGCAGGTCGCGACCGCCGTTGAACTCGTCGTACATGCGGGCGCAGTCGACCACGGCCACGATGTTGTCGAGCGCGAGCTTGGGCTCGCCGCCCACCTTGGCCTCGTCGCAGAAGCTCGAGATGGTGTAGGCGATGGGGATGGGCTCGCAAATGCCCGAGGCCTCGATGATGATGTAGTCGAAGTTGCCCGAATCGGCGATGCCCTGCAGCTGGTTGGCAAGGTCGTCCGAAAGCGTGCAGCAGATACAGCCGTTGGTGAGCGGGATGAGGTCGTCGGTCTCGGAAAGACCGCCGTCGGCGATAAGGCTGGCGTCGACATTGATCTCGCCGATGTCGTTGACGATCACGGCGGCGCGGATGCCGCCGTCGTTAGCGAGGATGTGGTTGAGCAGCGTGGTCTTGCCGGCACCGAGGTATCCGGTAAGCATGATGATCTTCACGGGTTTGTTGGGCATGTGCCCTCCTTTGTTAGACATGGCTTACAGTTGAATCTTATGCCAAACGCCTGCTCTTATACCCACGCGCCGGCAAATAACACAAGCTACTCCCAGGCTCCCCATACATCGGGGCAATAGCCGACGGTGGCCTTTTTGCCGTTGCGCACGATGGGCTCGGCCAAGACCTGCTGGTTCTCGAGCAGCTTGTCGAAGCGCTGACTGGGGGTAAGGTGCTGAATAAGTGCGAGCGTTTCCTCGTCCTTGGCTTTAGGGTTGAGCAGCTTGTCGATGCCGCCGACCGCCTGCATCACGCTCGTGAGCTCGCCCTTGCTCATCTCCTTTTCCTTAAGGTCGATAAACTGCACCTTAATGCGGCGCTCCTTAAAATAGCGCTGGGCCTTCTTGGTATCGAAAGACTTTTTGGTTCCAAAAATCTGGATATTCATGCTCCGCCGCTCTATCGAATGAAGTTGGTCGTTGCTCGATCTGCCTCGGGTGCGTTGATACCGGCGGCCTGTCCTGCCTCGATACAGCGCAGGAGCCAGGCCATGTTTTTGCCGATGTTTCGCATGGTGGCAAGGCCCTCGGCATCCCCATCGGCGTCGCCGGGCACGCGGCCAAACACGTTGTTCCAGTAGGTGGAAGCAACTACGGGCATCTGCTTAATGGTGAAGTACTTGTTGAGTACATCAAAGGTGGTCGACGTGCCGCCGCGCCGGGCGACGGCGACCGCGGCGCCGGGCTTGTGCTCAAAGGCATGCCCGCCTGCATAGAAGGCGCGATCGAGGGCTGAGAGGATGCGTCCGCTGGGATGCGCATAGTAGACGGGGGAGCCAAAGACAAAACCATCTGCCTGCTCGGCGGCAGCGATGAGCTCGTTCACCACGTCGTCGTCAAAGGTACATCGACCGCCAAGCTTGCCGCACTGGCCGCAACCGATGCAGTCGCGAATGGGCTTGGCGCCCAGCTGGAACACCTCGGTATCAATGCCTTCGGCATTGAGCTGCTCGGCGACCTCGGCGAGTGCGCGGGCGGTGTTGCCGTTTGCCTTGGGGCTGCCATTGACCAAAAGAACCTTCATCACAAACTCCCTCTGCTTTTGGTGACTTCTGCAGAGGATTATCGCACGATGGGGGAGGCGGTGCGGGCGCGGTGCTAATCCAGTTTGGTACCTGGCACCTGCACGGCTTTACCGAGCAACGCTTTGAGCTCGTTCAAAATGGAAACGGGCTGTCGATCGACAGCGTCCAGATGAAGCGTCGCCACACGAATGGGCGGCTGATATTCAAGCGAGCCGATGAGCACGGGAGAACCCAGGAACCGCTCGATTTCGTCTGCGATCGCGTCGGTCTCTTCGGGATCAAAGTCATCGAAAAGCGCCACGAATGTCGGCCCCGTCGAGCGGAACAGGCGACCCTTGCCGCGCGAGCATTCCATAAGGCAAGCAGCGCTTTCGGCGAGCACGCGGTCGCCTGCATCAAATCCAAAGCGGGCATTGACCTCGGCGATATCGTCAACCTTAATGGCAATAAAGCCTGCCTCGCGCGCCACGCGGCGCATTTCGCCAATGGCGTTGACCAGGGCGTGAATATCGCCCAGGCCCGTCACCGAGTCGGTCGTATCCGCTAGGCTTCGGTTGATGATGATGCCCACATACATGCTGGGCTCGGTATCGGTGCCGTCCAAGCGGTAACCCGTGCAGTCGCAAAGCGCGTATGCTCCGGTGGCATCCATTACGCGATACTGCATGTAGTGGAAGTGCCACGTGCCGTTTATCACCATGTCGAGCTCGGCGCGTACGTTGTCGCGGTCCTCGGGATGAACGCGGGCGAGCCACATGTCGACCGAGTTAAAAGGGTGCTGGGAGGGCAGGTCAAAATCGCGCACGGCGTTAACCGACCATTGCGATTCGCCCGTATCGAGGTTAAGGATGAACGGATAGCGCGTCTCGGAGCTCATGGAGATTGCTTGGAACACCCGGTCGTTGCAGGGAAGCTGATCGACGATTGGGCGTTGTGGTGCGTTATTGTCTTTCGGTTGCTGTACACGATGCATAAGCTTATAGCGATACATCTTGCGATCGGCATCCATCGTCATCTGGCGACGCGTGTCGCCGGCAAGTGGATCGACGCGCGAGCAGCCAAAGCTAAAGCTGGCGATCATGGGCGCCTTGCCATCTGAGCTCGCCTCGATCAGCCCGGCACGCACCTGCTCCAAGCGCTGCTCGAGTTCAGTCTCGTTTGCGGAGAGCGAGATAAGCACAAACTCGTCTCCACCGATACGGAACAGCATCTCATTGTGCTCCATGGTTTCGGAGAGCGTGCGGCAGATGCTCAGAATATAGCGATTGCCTTCGGCGTGGCCAAACCTATCATTGCAATGCTTGAGATGGTCGATGTCAATATAGGCGCAGGTGAAGGGATCGCCTTTGCGCCAGAGCTGCTCGACGTGACGGTCGAGTCCGCTGCGGTTGCCCAAGTTGGTGAGCGGGTCGATATAGGCGTTGCGCTCAAGCAGCTGGCGCTCTTGTTGCAGGATGGCATGCGTCTTTTGCAGTTGCTCACCAACGGCGCGTAGATCTGCAGGCAGCGCGGCAACATCGAGTTCGGCGGTCGAGACGCCATTCGCAAGTCGCTGAAGATAGGCAATAATCGATTGCTCGCCCATGCGGTACGACTCGTTCATGATGGATAACCTCCTTGGGCGGAACAACGGTTTGTATCATATCCCCAATTCGGCTTGGATTGGGGATATAAGTTAGCCAATGGGGACAAATGCCCCCTTCGACGGTGGCGTTTTGCGCGCGAGCGTATCAGTTATTATTGCCGCCATTGAGCAATGCCTCAAAATCCTTCGCCGGCATGGGGCGGTAGTAGAGGAAGCCCTGAGCGTAGCGGGCGCCCATTTGTCGTAGCATGTTCGCCTGCTCATTTGTCTCGACGCCTTCGATTACAATGGGCAGATGGAGCGACTGCGCCATCTCGAGCATCGATGACACGATCTGCGCGCTGCGGCCTTGATCGCGGTCGGTGGGCACAAAGGTGCGGTCGAGCTTGATGACGTCGACGTTGACGTTCTTGAGCATCGCGAGCGTGGACTGACCGGTGCCAAAATCGTCCATATAGGTCGAGAAGCCGCGGGTGTGCAAGTCGGCTGTCAGTTTGTCTACGGCTTCGGACTCTCCCGTATAAGCCGTCTCGGTGATCTCGATGCGCATGAGCTCGGGCGGCAGGTTGTATTGGGCGGCGAGCGATCCCATATGCTCGGCAACGTCGCAGGCAAGAATGTCCACGCGAGACACATTAAGCGAGACCGGAACCACGCGAAGACCGCGATCGAGACGCTCGCGAAGCCATATGGCGACACCCTGCCAAATGTATTTGTCGAGCGTCACCACAAAGCCGCTTTCCTCGAGTGCGGGAATAAACGTTGCGGGCGAAATGAGAGAGCCGTCCTTGTCAATCCAGCGCGTAAGTGCCTCGGCGCCAATGATCTCGCCGGTTTCCATATCGACCTGGGGCTGCAGGTAGTACGTGATGCGGCCATTTGAGAGCGCGTACTGGAACTCGGTCAGCGTGCGGTGGAACGCAATCTCGTGTTCATATTCTTCGGGGCGGAAAATAGCAATGCGCTCCTTGAAGTCGTTTTTGGCGCGTCGATTGGTAAACATGGCCTTTGCCTGCGCATCGATGGTGATCTCCTCATTGGAGTCGATGGGGTAAATGCCCATGGACGGCCAAAAACCTACGCCGTCATCATGCCTGGCTACTGCCTCGCGAACGCGGTTGTAGATTTGATGGACGGTGATGTGCTTAAAGGGGATGAGTACGCAAAAGTCATCTTGGCCCCAGTACCCTGCGACGCCCATATCGGCATTCTCGATGTCCTTGAGGACCGTGCCCACATCGGCGAGTACGCGGTCGCCCTCGGCCTGGCCGTGCCATTCATTAAACAGGCGCATGTGACCCATGTCGACGGTGGCGATGCACCAGGTGTCGTCGCGCCTTGCCTCGAGAAATGCGTTGGCGCGCCGCATAAACTCGCTGGGTCGATAGAGGCCCGTGAGCGAGTCGATACGTTCGGCGATGGCGCTTTTGCGCTCCGCCTCGGGTATGGGGAGGCTGTCGTTGGGAACAAGCCCGCCGGCCGTGCGAAGGCGACGGTCGAGTTCGCCTAAAACGGCGGTCGCTTGATGGGTTAACTGCTCGTAAAAGGCCGGGACGACAAGGCAGACGGGAGTAATGGTGTCGCCCGCGATTTGAACAGGAGCGAAAACAGCCTCTTTAAGGTGGCGGGTCAGTTGCTCGAATGCCTCGTGGTCCAAATCGTTGCTGAGCACGACAAACTGGACGCTTCGTGAACGGAAGACCCGGCTTCTGCCGCGGGTGATCGACAGCATGCGGCCTGCGTATTCGGCAAGCATGTTGTCGACAGCCTCGGCCCCGTAGAGCTCGTTGAGATTCGCCGTGCCACGAATGCGCACCGCTATAAGCCCCGTCTCGCAGCGGTCGCGACGGCAGGCATCGATAGCGTTGACCAGCATGCGCTGCGTTCCGAGGCCTGTGGCGGCGTCGACGGTTTCGGCAAGCGAGTGGTTGACGAGTTCGCCGACATAGAGCGAGGGGACATTTCCGTCGCCGTCGATGCGAAACCCGCGAGCACGGCAGAGAACGTAGTCACCCGCGGCATTGCGCATGCGGTACTGCATGACGCGGCGGTGTTTGGAGCCGTTAAAGATCTGGTTGATGTCGTTGGCGTAGGCCTCGAGGTCATCGGGATGGACGCGCGTCTTCCAGAAATCGCGGCAGCTGTCTATGTGCTCCGAAGGAAGACCGAGATCGCGCAAGGCACCTTGCGACCAAAGGGTGCGGTCCTTGTCCAAGTTCTCGATAAAGAAATAACGGCCCTCGTTGAGCATCGAAAAGGCGTCAAAAATGCGATCGCTTATTTCGAAGTCGTCGGCGTGGACTTGCGTGATATTGCGCCGATCGAGGTGCATAGCATGACGTAGCTTGTAGTCGTACATGCGATGGTCGGCATCGAGTGTCATGCGATTGGAGGCTTCGCCCAGGGCGGGGTCGGCGTGTGCCACTCCGTAGCTAAACGAGTGGGGCATCTCGGAATCGTTGTTTTTGAGCAGGATCGTTCGGCAGTGTTCCAGACGTTCGGCGAGGTCGTCCTCGGTCGCAATCGTAGATAGGATGGCAAACTCGTCGCCGCCTATGCGAAACGCCGCCTCGTCCACCTTCATATACAGTTTGAGATAGAGGCTTACCTGCAAGATATAGCGGTTGCCCTCGTCATGCCCAAAGACGTCGTTGCAGTGCTTGAGATTGTCGATATCGATGAACGCCATGGTAACGGGGGTGTCCTGCTCCCAGAGCTCCTCGAGGGAACGGGCAAAGCCGCCACGGTTGCCAAGCCCGGTAAGCTGGTCGGTAAAGGCGGTCCTGATCAGATCCTCCTGACGCTCGAGAAGGTCACGGACGGTCTTTTCGAGCGTTTCGGTGTAATTGCTGACAGTATCCATGTTCTAAGCGGCTTTCTGAAGTCGGGGCGGATTGCGTCGGGCGAGCTCGTCGTGTACACGCGTCGTTGCTCAGCGTTTTGCGTGTATCCAGGCCCCCGCCTTGCTGCGTTGTTGGGTTACTTTGCCGGCTAATGTTCGCTGTTGATAACTGCTGAGTAGTATAAACAACAGTAATAAACAACAGTACAAAATTATATAGGGGTGCACATGCTGTGGGTGGCTATTATTCGACAAACGGCAGCACGATGATGCGATGTTCGATAAAAATGCGACTGGGGCGGTATATGTTGACGGGTATACTTGTTCCGTTTGAATTTGTGGGGATGGAGATGGTCGCATGGCACAGCCAACTATGACGCGCACGGTGGGGCTCGCGCTCGAGGGAGGCGGCTACCGCGGTATGTATACGGCGGGCGTGCTCGACGTTTGGATGGAGCACGGTTTGACCTGCGACCATATGGTGGGCGTCTCGGCGGGCGCGGCGTTTGGCTACAATTTTAAATCGCGCCAGATCGGCCGTGCCATTCGCTATAACAAGGCCTATTGTGCCGATAAGCGCTATGCGGGTGTAGCAAGCTGGCTGCGGACCGGCGATATGTTCAATGCCGATTTTGCCTATCACGAGGTGCCTATCGAGCGCGATCCCATTGACTTGGAGGCGTATCGCGCCTGTCCCATGCGGTTTACGTGCGTGTGCACCGATATCGAGACGGGCAAGGCCGTCTACCATGACCTGCCTTATGGCGACGAGCGGGATATCGAGTGGATCCGGGCATCGTCGGCGATTCCCGTGGCGACGCGTCCCGTTGCTATTGACGGGCATAAGTATCTGGATGGTGGCGTGGCTGATTCTATTCCCAGTGCATGGCTGTTTGCGCAGGGGTATGACCGCAATATCGTGGTACTCACGCAGCCGGCGGGCTTTGTGAAGCAGCCCAACAGCGTGATGCCCATGCTGCGTCGCGTGTTCCGTCACTATCCGGAGTTTGTCTCAGCGCTTGAGCATCGGCATGAGGTTTACAATGCCACGCTCGATGACCTGGCACGTCGCGAGGCTGCCGGCGAAATCTTTGTGGTGCGTCCGAGCGAATCGGTGAAAGTGCCGTCGCTGTGCCGCGAGCCCGATGAGCTCGAGCGCATCTATCAGATCGGTCGTCGAGATGCGGAGGCGACTTTGCCGGCGTTGGAGGCCTACCTAGCGGGGTAGAGCAAACTGCCGCGGACTCGGCGGAAAGCGCATCCCGGAATGGAGGTCCAAACTGGGATGCGCTTTCCATTGCTAAAGATGTGAGGCTGCGGATCAGCTGCTCGGCTTATGCCTCTGCTTGCTGCCAGGTGTCGACGAGCTCCTTGGCTGCGGCGTGGGGGTCGTCGGCACTGCAGACGGCGCTCACCACAAAGAAGCCATCGACGCCGGTTGCCTTAAGCTGCGGCAAGTCGGCCGTCTTGACGCCGCCGCCCACCACGATGGGCACGGGGCTTGCCGCGTGGAGTGCGGCCAGGTCCTCAAAGCTCTTGGTGATGATAGAGCCGTCGGCCGCGCGTCCGCAGTCGCGCTTGGTCTCGGTCTCGTGGAGTGGGCCGATGCCCAGGTAATCGACCAGGCTCATGTCGGCGGTCTTGACGTACTCGAGCATTTCCTCGCAACGGGCCGAAAGACCCACGATGGCGTCGGGGCCCAGCAGCTTGCGGCAGATCTCGACGGGAATGTCGCTCTGACCCACATGCACGCCGTCGACGGCAATGCCCTGCTCGCGTGCAGCAAGCACGCAGTCCAGGCGGTCGTCGATGAGCAGGGCGACCTGACCGGTCTTGCCGGCCTGCGCGATTGCCTG
>CALFGH010000228.1 GCA_937958315.1 uncultured Collinsella sp.
GAGGTCGGTAGCGATCTTGGCGTCGCTGTCACCGTCGACGACGTTGGCGCTAAAGATCTGGTAGGCGTCGTAGCTGCGCGCCACGGTGCCGCTCACCGTGATGGAACCGGTCGAGGCCGGCACGGCCTGCGCGGATGCGGGGAACACAGCCGCGCAGGTGCCGATCAGGAGGGCAAGCAGCGCAAACAAGATCGGGAAGGAGCAAACTTTCTTATTCACGACGCTCGCCTCCCTTCGCATTCGCCTTGCGACGAATGTGCATCCAGGCCGCAGCAGCGCAAAGCACCGCCGCGCCGGCAAGGTACGTCAGAGTGACGCCCGACATACCAGAAAGGGGCAAAGAGGTGGAGTAGGTGTTGGTGAAGGTGGGGTTAGGGGTTGAATTCGCGCTCACATTATCGTTGGCGTCGACCTCGTAGTAGACCGGCGTGCATTTCAGCGTGCCGTCACCGTTGTCCGTTGCCGTTACCACGACCTTGAACCTCTTGGTGTCGTTCTTGTAGCCTTCGTGTTTGGTGCCATCGGCCTCGCTGGCGTCGCATTCACGGATGTAGTAGGTGAACGTTGCTTTGCCATTGGTAAGATCATTGATGCCCAGTGGACCGATTGGTACCGGATCGAACGTTACTGTCTGAGAATTTCCCGACTCAGCAGAAGTATATTTGGTCTGAGGGGGTGTCTCCGTGTTGTCGGAATTCTCAGCATACAGCTCGAACTTGAACTCCTTCATCTCGCCGCCGTCGACCTTCTTGGTCACCTGAGGTGTCCAAGAGCCCTTGGCTGTGTATGCATTAGTAAAGGTCTTATCATTAATAAAGATCTTACCGTTCGTGAGATTAACGGACACATTACTGACATCGCTCGGGGTAACCTCCATCGAGTCCCCTTTGGTGAGATTAGTGACCTTTACTTTTCCAACCGAGTAGTAGGTGTAAGTAATATCCAGCACCTTCTGTGTCTGGGCCACCGTTGTTTCAAATTCAATCTTGTAGATAGTCTCGTCGCAAGTCACGCCAGAAACGGGATTGTCACCGGGGTCCTCAACGAGGTAGTAGACAATCGAGCCATCGGAGTAGACCTCGCCCAGATTAAAAGCAAAGTTGCCGTCACTATCATTCGTGACCCCATCGCCAACTTTTGTGCAGCCATTGAGTTGCAGCTTGTGATCGGCAAACGAGGGATCCTGCTTGTTTGTACCCCGTTTGAGCAGCTGGAACTTGAACTCTCCGTCTTTAAGCGCACGACCCGTTAGCGCCTTAGTGCCGTTGAGCTTCATCTTGGGATAAACCTTCACTTCCGTGGTGGAGCCGGCGACAACGTCTCCATTGGTCATGATGCCGCCACCGTGAATGTTGGATCTGTTGCCCGTGATGAAGAGGGACGCAGCCGCGGTAGCAGCATCCATATCTTCCTGAATCGGATCAGATTTAAGGCCAATCATGTACTTAGCTTGGGCGCCCTCGTACTTGCCGATAGACGTTCGTGTATTATTGTCGATCGTGCCCGACCAGTTAGCAGCTCCGCCACCAAGCATCTGTCCCGTTACGGCAGCGATATACGGCAGCGATTCAGCGTTAGCACTATCGCGAATAAGAAAAAGATCCTGGTGACCGGCTTTTTTAAAGTCTTCAGTTATTTCGCCGCCCTTATCATGCTCCTTATTGAAATCCCAGTCCTCGCTCTTCCCATTACTGCCGCCCGATCGGTTATAACTACCGTCAGGTTTACCGTCAGTATTATCGAAAATCGCGATGCCATTGGTATCGGTAATGGCAGTCTTACCAGTCGGGCAAGCGGCAAACCCGCCGCCAAAGCCATTGGCATGATTTTTGGTAATCAGAGCGTTATAAATCTTGAGGCTTGCCGGCTGAACGCCGCCGCCGTCGCCGCCCTGGACGAATACGCCACCGCCGCCCCAGTCGTTGTCTGTATTGGTTTTGTTGTTGGTGATATATGCTTTAGTGCCAATAGGAACGTTGAACACGCTCTCAGTAGGCGCAGAGATACGGATACCGCCGCCCTCCGAGTTTTGCGCCACGTTGCTAGCTATGGTTCCACCAGAAAACGTAAACAAGGAAAGAGCCCTATTCCAAGCGCCAGCATAAACGCCGCCGCCAGCCTCGGCAGAGTAGTTGCCCGTGATGTAACCGCCTGCAATTGTGAGACTGCCGCCATTGAAAGCAGCAATGCCGCCACCACCGTGGCAACCGTTGCCGAGATGCGTCGTGTTGCCTTCTTGATCGACATAGCGCTGATACCTGTTGTTAGTAATGTAACCACCCGTAATGGTCACATTAGAGTTCTCAGCACAAATTCCCGCGCCATAACCGCTTTGATAATCATTTGTACCGTTACCGGAGATAATACCGCCAACCATGTGTACCGTAGAATTCTTGGCATAAACGCCGCCGCCACTGGGGGCATAGTTACCAGCAATTACGCCGCCAGAGATCTCCAGGGTTGAGCCCTCATCCAGGGTTGAGTCCTCAACATGAATTCCAGCACCAGCACCATCGCTGCCCATAGAAGCACCACAAACGTATCCGCCACTCATGCTGACGGTAGAGCCGTTATCGGCATAAATCAGGTGGCGAACATTTGCGTCCTGATTCGTGGTCAGCACGCCGCTTTGAAGGTTAAACGTACCGCCACAGACGTTGATGAGCCTCATCGTAGAGTGAGCAGTGGTGCCCACGATGGCGCCATTGATGGCAACCTCGTGCTTGAAAAGGGTCTCGGTAGTAGCAGTGTCACTCGAAGTCGAATCAGTCACGTAGTAAGTGAGCTTACTGGGCGTTGTGCCGTCGTAATCGAGCTTAGCAAGGTTGCCGTTTTTGTCGCCATCCTGCTCGAACTTGTTATCAGCCGCCTGCTGCAGATCCTCAATCGTGAGCGTCGCACCCTCGGGCACATTGAACATGGACATGTTGGGCGACTTGCCAGGCTCCACGCCCGAGTGTTTGATCTTATGGCCGTTGAGGTCGATGGTGGTTTCACCCTGGCCAAGCGTAATGTCACTTGCATACTCAATATCGAGATTCAAGCGATATTTGCCGGCCTTTTTATCATTTTGAAGGTAGCGAGATAGGTCGTCTGCAGAATTAATCAGCGTATATTCGGTCGCATCCTCCGCAACAGGTGGAATTGCGCCCTCATTGCTAGCGTCATCCGCGGCCTGCTCGGCATCCTCGTCCTGCGAGTCTTCCTCGGACAGCCCCTCAGACTGGACATCATCTCCAGCCTCGCCACCCTCGGTCTCGTCACTATTCTGGTTTTCGGTATCCCCGTTGTTGGTGTTGTCCACGTCAGTAGACTCAGTTGAGGAATCCTCCGTCACAGTCTTCTCGGTAGGAACCGTCTGGGCATCGTTGGCAATGGCCTGCGAGATCGGAGGCATGACGAGCGACAGTGCCAGGCTCAAAACGGAGGCTCCGCACAAAACGCCTGCCAATACACGGCGCGTCGCTTTTTTACTCTGCTTAGATTTATCTGAATTCGCTTTCATCGATGTCTCCTCCCCAAGAGACCGCGATCTTGCTCTTTCACCATCAAACGTATCTGCGCAATCTGTAATTGCGCTCGCGTAGTAATCCGTATTGTAGCGATTGTTTGAACATCTGAGCAAGAAAACCGATGGTTTTGTAGCGAATTCTCAATTCTCTTGACATTTGCTCAGATTTACCTTCGTTTATTCGCTATCTTTTTTTGGTTTCTGCTGGTAATTTAGTTGACTATCATTTTTTAATGGCATTAGATTTATTTGCACAACATTTTGCTCAAGAGCAAACATCCCGCTCACGGTCGAAAATCGACCGTGAGCGGTAGGTCATTAGCCAGCAGGAATACCTTACCAAACTGATGAGAATATCTTTAACCCATCGGTGGTTAGAAGCGTGATGTTCAGACAATCATATTTGTATTTGCGCGCAGATTGTAAGCATCAATTCGCCCAAATCGCCTGAGGCCACCACAAAGGCGCCCATCCCCTTTGTGGTGGTTCTCCCCCGGCGCTACAGCAGATGTTCCTCGATAAAGATCGCGATGCCGTCTTTGTCGTTGCTCGTGGTTACAAAGTCGGCGGCGGCACGGGTGGCGTCGCTGCCATTTGCCATGGCCACGCCCACGCCGGCGTCGGCCACCATGCAGGTGTCGTTATCGGCATCGCCAAACACGCAGATGTTCTGGAGCTCCATGCCGCTGAGTTCCGCCACGCGCACAAGGCCGCGCGTCTTGGACACGCGCGGATCCATGAATTCGTAGAGTCGCTGCGTGGTCTGTAGGGCAGCCGCCTTAACGGTGTCGCCGGCGAACGTCGACGCCCGCTCGATGACCTGCGGCATCGCCTCGGGCGCCATGGTAAACATCACCTTGGCCTGCGGCTCGCGCAAAAACTCGGCAAAGTCGACCACCTTGTAGGGCACGCCGTCGACACGCGACAGGTGCTCGACGCATGCATTGCTCTCGGGCACATAGAGCACGCCGTCCCGAGGGCAAACGGGCGTTGCCGGAAGGTCCGCCATGTGCTTGCAGATGCGCTCGATGGTCTCGCCCGGCAGCGGATAGCTCAGCTCGTTGATGTCGTGCGCACGGTCGATGACCTCGGCGCCGCCGCAGCCCACCAGCACGTCTACCAGGCCTTCGATACCCCAGAGCCCAAACATGACCTCGGTCGCCTGGGCGTCGCGCCCAGTGCACAGGCCAAAGAGCACGCCGCGCTCGCGCA
>CALFGH010000229.1 GCA_937958315.1 uncultured Collinsella sp.
CTCGCTGTATCGCGAGTCCTCGCGCAAGGATATCGAGAAGATCAAGCTCGTCTAAATACCGGCTGGTCATACCGAGCAAGTCTGCGGGCGTCCGATTGATTCGGACGCCCGTTTTTTATCGCTCGACAAGCACACGCTTGAGTCTGCCTTCGACCAGGCGCTCGTACAGACGCCTTGTCTCGGGCTCGGGCACGCCTTGAACCTGTTCTCTCAGGTGGTGCATATGGCCGCTGTACAGCTCAACGACATCGCGACGTCGTCCCGCCGCACCGTAAACGCGCATAGCGCAGCGAACCATGTCCTCGCGCGCCGTCTCCTGGCGAAGTCCCGATTCCACGAGCCAAATTGCCGATTGCAGGTCATTTTCCTCGAGGGCGGCATTCGCTCCCCTAATCATGCAGTCGATGTACTTGGATTGCATAATGTGGCGCATGCGCGTAAAGAACGTGGGATTGCAACCGGTGGGAACATACAGCGGGCCCGCGTAGAGCTGCTCGACCTTAAGACATAGCTCAACCAGGTGAGGCCCTCTCGCACCCATGCGGTTTCCCAGGATCTCGCGGCTCAGCTGGTCAAAGAGCCTTACATCGGTCTTAACGTAGTCGCCGTTGAGCCCTATGCACTCGTTTTGGATGAGCACGCACGACTTGCCATCCGGCGTTGGACCCAAAGCCGAGCGCAAGCGCGATACCGTCGAATACAGATTGTTGCGCGCGGCGTTAAACTCGGCATGGGGCCACAACTCCATGGCAATTGTCTCGCGGTCGACCATGGCGTCTACACCCAACGCAAGGCGTTCGGCAAGCGTTGCCGCCTTTTTGCGACGCCACATCTTATCCGTGATGGGAAAACCGTCGCGCTCGGCGCGAAACGCGCCAAACATGCGTATCTCAATGTGGCCGATGGTATCGACAGCCTCAACCTCGCCCGCCTGGAATAGGTGCTCACTTTCGCCCTCAAAGTCATCACGTAGTGAATACCGCGACAGCTCGCGCACCGGAAGCTTCTTGCGAATCCTAACGGCAGGCTCGCCCAGGCAATGCATCGCAAGACGCGCGAATAGCCGATACGATGGGTCTAAAATCCCCGAGCGATTCATAGACATCCAAGCGGCAAGATCGCTATCGCGGCCCGCAGCGGCCAGGTGCAACGCCACGACCCAGGCTTCTGAGCCACCGACCTGCGTCTTGCTAATGTCGAGCAGCTCTGCCTCTTCGCGAACCGATACCAGCGACGTATTGCGCAGGTACGCCACGCGCTCAAGCAGCAACGCGTTTTCGCGCATATACGCAATCGATTCGTCGGCGAGCTTGAGCACCTGAACCGCGCGGAACTTCGCGTTGACCGGCCGCCCCTCCGCCAGCGATTGCCAACCCTCCAGCAATAACCCAAACAGCTGAATTTGATTGTCACGAACACGCACCGCAAAGCGGTCGAGCTCGCCAAACGCCACATCGTCGGTCACGGGCAAGCCCGCGAGCAGGCGCCGCGCCGCCAGCACCATACGCAGCCAAATGGATGGCGCCTTAAGCCCGCGGATATCGAGCGCCTCGAGTATCTGCGCCATCTTGTCATCGCGCTCGTCGGGTTTAGTAAACGAGCCGTCGAACAGCTCCACCAGCATATGGTCGGCCTGTATGAGAATCCCCGCGATGTCGAGCTCGCAATCATAAGCTTTGCACGCCTTGAGCTTCGCGAGAACATTGCCGTCTTCCGCTCGCTCGGTTAGGTGGCGCTTGACCTCGATATGCGCGGACAGCATGTCGAGCACCTCGCAGGATGTCTGTTCTTGCACAACAGGGTTGGCGGGAAGCCCCAGGTCATTGTCGCCATAAAAGGCGATGGTGAGCGCCTGGGCTATTTTCCAGGTAGCGGGATCGACCTCGAGCGCCGCCTGGTCACCCGCACGTTCGATAACGGACGCCATATACCTTGCTAGCTTTGTATTGCACACGCTGACAGCCGCCAGATACACGCCGAGTGCCTCGGCGGGTGCCGGCTCTTGCTCCTGCTTTTCCGCATTGATCATCGCCGACGCCGCACGGCAAATGTCCCCTCCGTGCCCGGTCAGGGCAAGATCGGCCCCATACTGCCCAGCAAGTTCCAATACCACATGGCGGTCCAAGAACGCGTCGGCCAGGTCCATAGCCAAATCGCATCGGCCCGCCTTGATCAAAATGCGAGCAGCCCGCGATACAAGTTCGGGACGGATCTCGGCAACAAGCTTTCGCAGCCTCAGGCGCGCGTTGTCCTTAGCGCCCAAACACCTAAAGGTGCGATCAGACGGATCCACGCCAAAAATCGGATAATCGCGCACAAAGATGGACTGGTCGACCATCGAAAGCCTCACGCCGCACGCCTCTAGCTCCGCAATGCGGCCCTCGCCCATCAGTACCATCAAACAGGCAACGGTAAACAACAGGTTGTTCTCGAGCGATGCGAGATCGGCCAGCGCCGCACCGTACACGTTGACGATTTCGTTCTCGAGCAACCCGGCAACATCGCCCTGTCCATACATTCCCGTCTGCAGGGCAGATACCAGCTCGGGTACACCCTGTGTGAGCCGATAGAAATCAAGCGATGTGCTGATTGAGAACGCCGTGGCCCATGACGAATACTCATAGGCGTGCACCTTGAGCATCTGCGCATTGACTTTTACAGAATCGCCCAGCCCGTGGATAAGCAATCGGTTGGAGGGGCGGCAGGCAATAAAGACCCCCGTCCCCGTAGCACGTAAGCTGCGGATTCGATCGATGAGGTCCTCGGTTTCGTGCTGCTCGAGATTGGGCACGTTGTCGATCGCAACGAGCGAATGAGGTTTGTCCTTAAGCTCATCGGCGACAACCTCGAGCTGCATAAAGAGCTCTCGTCCAATCGCGCGGTCGGCCTCGATAATCCGAACCGGCCCTCGCGTGGGGTCCGATTTAACCTCCTGCACGTATTGCAGCAACACCGACGTCTTACCAAACCCATCGGGCGCGTAGAGCAAAACAATTCCCGCCTTGCGCCCTTTAACGATGAGCTCGTTCATCAAGCGATCGCGCCGCACCATATAGCCGCCGCCCGTCGGCATCAACTCGAGGTCGTCCGTATTGCCCAGATCGTTTACCATGCTTGCTCCTCAACTCGACCATATGGACACCGTAGCTGCAGGACCATATGAGCCGCCCCGTGAATAGCGCGACTTAGAGTTTTTAATTGTCTGCCGGTACGTGTTTGGCAAGTTTTTGTACAGCGAGGCCCGACGGTAACTTATCCCCCGACCAATAGGTCTTTGCGCAGGTCAATGCGCTTGCCAGCATGTCCCATCCCATTTGCAGTGTAGCGCAGTCGGCTATTTTTATTTGAGTTGCGCAACTCGCCTACTCCTCGCTACCGCCTGCGACTCTATGGTGGCAAATGTGCATAGAATCTGCTATAGAATGAATCGCATAATTTAGAACCCACCAGTCAAGCACGCGGCAAGGTTACCGTCATGCATGCACCACGGCCCATGTCCACTAAAAAGGCCCCCGCAAAGCGAGGGCCTTTTGAAAAGCTATGTCAGATCGCTTGGTCGCGTTACTCGCAGAGCGAAAGAGCGGCCTCGTCAGCAACGACGACGCAATTGGTGTGGAGCTGCAGGATCGAAGCGGGGCACTCGGGCGTAACCGGGCCATAGCACATATCGTGCACAGCCTGAGCCTTGGCCTCGCCGTTGGCGACAACCAGGATCATGCGGGCATACATGATGGTCTGGGTGCCCATGGTGTAAGCCTGACGGGGCACATCATCGATGCTGTCGAACAGGCGGCTGTTGGCCTGAATGGTGCTCTCGGTCAGGTCGACGCAGTGCGTACCCTTGGAGAAGTGGTCATCGGGCTCGTTGAAGCCAATATGACCGTTGTTGCCAATGCCGAGCAGCTGCAGATCCGGGTAACCGGCGGCAGCGACGATCTTGTCGTACTCGGAGCAGGCAGCGGCGGCATCGGGGTTGGAGCCATCGGGCACGTGCGTGTTGTTCAGATCGATATTGATGTGATCGAAGAAGTTCTCGCGCATAAAGTAGTGATAGCTCTGGGGATCGTCGTGCGAAAGACCACGATACTCGTCCAGGTTATAGGTGCTGACCTCGGCAAAGTCAATGTCGCCCTTCTCGTACCAAGCAGCGAGCTGTTTGTAAGCGCCAATCGGGGTGGAGCCGGTGGCAAGACCCAACACGCAATCGGGCTTGAGGATAACCTGAGCCGAGATGATATTAGCGGCCTTGCGGCTCATATCCTCGTAGTCTTTAGCTTTAATGATTTTCATTACGCGTCCTTTCTCGTACAAGAGAGGCAAGGCTCCCCTTACAAGCACTTGCCCGCGGCCCGCGTCGGCCGCAACCAACGTGTGCGGCCACCAGGGCGAGGTCGCGTAATATATGTGTCTCGTGTCTAACCGCGTCGAGGCCCCTGCCCGTCCACGGTGACCCAAAGCTGTTTAGCTTCGGACAATCCCATCTTGCCACGGAGGGCGTCCTCTTTCAAGGGCGCCCTCCGTAAACGTGATTGAATTGTAGGCTAAAGGCCAAGCGGAGCGACTAGCGCTCGCGAGCAACGATGAGCTGGTCCATCTCCTCGACATGCTCGCCAACGGAGCCCTTGATGCTCGAGAACTCAACAGAGTTGCACACCAAGATGGGAACCGTCACATCGTAACCCTCGGCAGCAATTGCCTCGCGATCGAACTCGATGAGCACGTCGCCCTTATGGACGACATCACCCACCTGTGCATGCACGCTAAAATGCTTGCCCTCAAGCTGGACAGTGTCCAAACCAACATGGATGAGCACGTCTAGACCATCGACCGTGTTGAGCGCAACGGCATGACCCGTGGGAAAAATCGCCTCGACCTTAGCGTCAGCCGGAGCAATCACACGTGTACCCGTAGGCTGAATCGCCACGCCCTGGCCCAAAAGGCCGGTAGCAAACGTCTGGTCTTTGACCTCGGATAACGGAATGACATCGCCCGAGATGGGAGCATCCAGCGTAAGGACTCGACCACGCATACCAAAAGACCTCAGGACTTTAGTGAACATGCTCCCCCTCGGACATACCAATCAATCAAAATAACTTTAACAGTTTACCACTTGGCACCCGTTTTTGACCATTAGGGAAGTTCGCGCTTGACAACCTCGACGATGTCGTCAACCACACGCTGGGTCAACTCGTGCGTCTCGGCCTCGGCCATCACACGGACCAGCGGCTCGGTGCCACTCGGACGTACCAGAATGCGGCCGCGACCGTTGAGCTCCTTCTCGGCGGCAGCGACGGCGTCCCAAATGGGCTGGCAATCGTCCAGGCCGGCCTTGTTGTCGGAATGCACGTTGACAAGCACCTGCGGGTACTTCTTCATGATGCCGGCAAGGTCGGTGAGGGTACGGCCGGTGCGCTTGAGCACGGCCAGAAGCTGCAGGGCCGTCACCAAGCCGTCACCGGTGGTGTTGTGCTCCAGGAAGATGATGTGGCCGGACTGCTCGCCGCCGATGACGGCACCGTCCTCGAGCATACGCTCAAGAACATAGCGGTCGCCCACTGCGGTCTGGACCATCTCGAAGCCCTGCTCCTTCATGGCGATGGAGAAGCCTAGGTTGCACATAACGGTCGAGACGATCTCGGAGTTGGCGAGCTTGCCGCGAGCGGCCAAGTCGGAGCCGCAGATGGCCAGGATGTAGTCGCCATCGATTTCGTTGCCCTCGCTGTCCACGAACAGCACGCGATCGGCGTCGCCATCGTGAGCCAGACCGATGTCGGCGTGGGTGCGCAGCACGAGCTCACGCAGGGGCTCAAGATGAGTGGAGCCGCACTCGACGTTAATGTCGGTGCCGCAGTAGTCGGTGTTGATGGCATGGACCGTGGCGCCCAGGCGCTGCAGTGCGGCGGGCGTGGTCTGGCAAGAAGCGCCGTGGCCGCAGTCGACGGCAACAACCAGGCCGTCGAGCTTAAGGCCGTCGAGCGTGTTGATGGCATGATCAACATATGCCTTGCGGGCGTCCTTCATCTTGATGATGTGACCCACACCGGCGCCGGTCGGCAGCGTGTCGGCAGCCATGGCCTCCTCGGACATGACCCAGGCGCTGATCTCTTCCTCGACAGCATCGGGAAGCTTCATGCCCTTGCGGCTAAAGAACTTGATGCCGTTGAACTCCGGCGGATTGTGCGAAGCAGAGATGACGATGCCGCCGTCGAGCTCGTTTTGGACGGTGAGCAGCGCCACGGCCGGCGTAGGGATAACGCCGCAGCAGTGCGGTCGGCCGCCCTCGGCCATAATGCCGGCGGTCAGAGCACTCTCAAGCATGGTGCCCGAAAGACGCGTGTCACGGCCGATGCAAATGTCCGGACCAAGGAACTTGGTCGCCGCACGGCCAAGACGAAACGCGAGGTCGCACGAGAGGTCGGCGTTGGCGACGCCGCGGACGCCATCGGTACCGAAGATGTTCTGGGGCATAGGATCGCTCCTTCCCAAGTGGGCAAAACGCAGTTGCCCACCCTAGTCGAAAAAGAAAAGCGGGACCCGCCGAGCAATCGGCAGGCCCCGCTTGTACATTGTATCTCGTAAGGAGATAAAACCTTAGCGCTTGGAGAACTGGGGAGCGCGGCGAGCCTTCTTGAGGCCGTACTTCTTGCGCTCGACCACGCGAGCATCGCGCGTAAGGAAACCGGCCTTCTTGAGGTCAGCACGGTAGTCGCCAGCGTTCAGAAGAGCGCGAGCGATGCCCAGGCGCAGAGCGCCGGACTGACCGGAGATGCCGCCGCCATCGCACAGAGCGATAACGTCGAACTGACCGGCGGTGTCGGTCACCTTGAAGGGAGCAAGGGCGTTCTCAACGAGCTGATGACGGCCGAAATACTGCTCGGCGTCACGCTTGTTGATGGTCACCTTGCCGGTGCCGGGGACGAGACGGACGCGGGCGACGGCGTTCTTACGACGGCCGGTACCCTGGTAGACAACGGTGTTCTCAGCCATCTTTAAGCCTCCAGCTCAATCTTCGTGGGGTTCTGGGCAGCGTGCGGATGCTCGGCACCAGCGTAGACCTTAAGCTTGGTCATCTGGGCACGGCCGAGGGTGGTCTTGGGCAGCATGCCGCGAACGGCGCGCTCGATGACCTTCTCCGGGTGCTTCTCCATAGCCTGGCGGAAGCTCTCAGCCTTGAGGCCGCCGTTGTAGCCGCTGTGGCGATAATAGGTCTTCGTGTCGGCCTTGTTACCGGTAAGCTGGACCTTATCGGCGTTGATGACGACAACGAAGTCGCCGCAGTCGCTGTTGGGCGTGAACTGGGGCTTGTTCTTACCGCGCAGAATCATTGCGATCTGGGTGGCAAGACGGCCCAGGACAGCACCATCGGCGTCGACGAGAACCCAGTTGCGCTGGACCTCGCCCTGCTTGGCGTAGTGAGTCGATTTCGAAATCACTTAGACTCCTCCATGTACAAGTACGTGTTGTTACAGAGATTCACGGGGCTCTGCAAGTAACCCGTCCATATTACCCCGCTCGCCGCCCGAGTCAACAGGTATTTTGGTTCTGACCAGACTTTCTGCACATGTCGTCCATGGGTCATGACGTCGCGACACTAGCGCTCGACAAATGCCTCGATATCTCCCAGCAAGCGCTTTGCCTCCTGGCGGCCCTGAATATACAGGTCGAGGAGCTTTGCTGGATCGTGCTCAACGTGGCCGACCTCGACCGGCTTTTGCGGAGCAACGACCAGTGCGCGGCCCTCGCGCTCATACTTCCACAGATGCATGCGCTGGATGTTATAGCGGTCGTGGCGCGTCTCGATAGCCTCGAGCAGGTAGGGGTAGTCGGCATAGCGGGCGCGCGCGGCGGGCATAAACTCGTAGGGCTTTTTCTCGTACGAGCGGTCCTGCGTGACAATGACAACCGCGCGATCGAAGCCCGCCTCCTCCAGCACGTGCTCGATGGGAACCGAATCGGCTACGCCACCGTCGACGTATTTGTGCCCGTCAATCTCGACCGGCGGCGTCACCAGCGGCAGCGACGTCGAGGCGCGCACGGCGTCGAGGTCGAGCACGGCGCTTTCGACCGGCAGGTACGTGGCGGTTCCAAAGAGCATGTCCGTCGCGACGGCGTACATCTCGATGGGGCTTGCATCGAACGTCTCGTTGTCAAAGGGATCCAGGCGGTCCTGGACATCATTGAAGATAAAGTCGTAACCCACGATGGAGCCTGTGGACGCAAACGATGCGGCGCCCATGAAACGGCTGTCGTTGCAGAAAGCCAGGTTGATGCGGTTGGCACGGCCGATCTGGTGCGACTTGTAGTTCACGCCGTTGAGGGCGCCGGCCGATACGCCATATACCGCCGGAATCTCGACGCCGGCCTCCATGAGGACGTCGAGCACGCCCGCGGTAAACTGCCCGCGAAAACTACCGCCCTCCAGGACGAGCGCGACCTTGCCGGCGTTCTTTGCTTTATCTTCTGCAGTCATGTTGACCTCCTGCTGTTTCGTTTTGGCTTTCTTCTACCCAGTTTTGGGATAGAGAGCGCATTGGTTTTGGAGATGAGGATATGGGAGCGGAAAGCGCGTCCCAGTTTGAGGCGGGATTCCAGGATGCGCTTTCCGCTTGGACCGCCGTTGGGAAAGCGTGTCCCACCCTGCGTTGCTGCGGCGTTTTCTTAACGCCCGCGCCCTGCATAGAGTTCGATTCTCCGCGGTACGGGGGGATCCGTTGATGGGTTGAGGCCGGGGCAAGACGCCCGATTGGCATCGCATCGATATTGAGCTGAGGCATTGCGCGGAGAATCCGCGTATTTGCTTCGCAAATACGCACCGGCTTCGGCCGCCTGCCGGCGTCCTCGCCCGCGGGCTAAAAACGCTCACGCGTTTTCTTTACGCCCGCGCCCTGCGCAGAGTTCGATTCTCCGCGGTACAGGGGGGTCCGTTGATGGGTTGAGGCCGGGGCAAGACGCCCGATCGGCATCGCATCGATATTGAGCTGAGGCCTTGCGCGGAGAATCCGCGTGTTCGCTTCGCGAACCCGCACCGGCTTCGGCCGCCTGCCGGCGTCCTCGCCCGCGGGCTAAAAACGCTTACGCGTTTTCTTTACGCCCGCGCCCTGCATAGAGTTCGATTCTCCGCGGTACGGACTAGAAATAAAAAGGCAGGTAGATACGAATATCTACCTGCCTGTAACTATTGGTGGAGGCGCGGAGAATCGAACTCCGGTCCACGAAAGCCCCCTGATTGGCATCTCCAAGCTCAGTCGCTGGTTTTGTCTCGGACGCTTTGCGCGCAGCGACACGCTCGCGGCGTCCTAACCGGTTCGGTCTTAGCCTGCACCATACCGATTACGTGCGCAGGAGCATTCCCCTAAAATGACGTCGCGCCGGTGTCGGGGAAATCACCGGGTTGACGCGCCGCTATAAACTAAGCAGCGAGAGCCATAGGCTCAAAAGAAGAGTTGTTGTCAATTCAATTTGACGGTACCCCTGTTTAACGAGGCGAGGAGACCTCGGCTTGCTTCCTCTCTCAGAGCTATCGTGTCGAAACCAGTCGCCCCCGAATGTCGGGAAGTCTGGATGGCATTGGGCACGAGCACCCAACACCCGTCGACTTTTCAAGGAACATGCAGGGCGAGCCCCGCTTGTGGAGTGTTATCTTACCACGTTCTGAAAGCGGACAGCTGTTCTATGCACGAGCTGTGAAGACCCCAATGTGCGCCGCACTTCGCACTTTTGCTACCGATCGCGTCACGTATATTTTCGCCAAGCAAAATTGACCCGTCGAAAGGACCGTTATGGATACCAAACAGCAACTCGTCAATGCCCTCGCAGGCCTGGGCTCAACCATTACCGAAGCCATGGATGTCATCGAAGGCTTTGTACCGTGCGGACATCCCGCCCTCACGGTATCGAACGCACTCGTCGCGCTGGACACTGACGATGATGCAGCTCTCGCCCAGCAGCTTGAGACCGCCGAGGGCTTTATCGACCACGTGAGTGAGAACCGCGGCGTGACCGCCTACCACGGCATCGAGGTCGAGCTCGCGGGTCCCAAAGCCGATCTGCTCGCAGCAATCCGCGAGGTAGGCGCCCTTATGCAGACCGCAGGCGTCAAGAACACCCAGGTCAACGAGTGGGTCTACCGCAGCCTGGCAGCGCTCGACAGCTCCGACGAAAAGGCAGCCGAGCAGCTCGCCGAAAGTCCCGCCATTAAGGCCGAGCTTTTGTAAATAGCAGACGCGGGTCCCTTGGCGCATCGTCGTCCAAGAGGCCCGCAAACAGCTCGCGTCAACCGATAGCCGCGCCACCGCGTTCGGCCAAAGCCAGAATCGGCATCATTTGGCGCGGGGTCTTTGCTGCAAGATCGGCATGTTCGAGCAGCTTGCGATCGTTGGTCACCAAGTAATCGACCTGCGCGCGCTTGCACGCGGCGAGCACCAAGTTGTCCTCGTAATCGCGATGGAGCGCTAAGTATTTGTCGGCCAGCCAAAGGTCCGACGCATCTGCACCCACGGCCGTGGCGTTTTCGGTCATGTTCCGAACAAACGCCAACGCTGCATTGCCAATTGCACGGGCAGATGCCTCGTCGAGCGCTCCCCCGCTGGCAAGAACGCTACGCTTCAGCTCGTGTTGGACAACGTACAGCACGTCCTTAGCGATATGCACCGGGAAGAACAGCAACGCCCCCGTCTCCGTCGCCTGACTAATAAACGCACGCGCGGCAAGCGACTCGGCATGGTCGACGCAAAACGAATCAACCCATACGTTGGCGTCTACCATGATCTTGAGAGGCGCCCCACTCACTGGATCATCCCCTTTTGGCGATAATGCTCATCCATGGCTTCGGAATAGATTGTGTCCCAACCGCGATCGTCGGATACGGGCGACGCAGCGATGCCCAAATCTGCATAAAGCCGGTCTGCCGCTGCCCACGACGCGGTAAACGGAGTATCGAGCGCGACGGTCTGCTGCCGGTCGTCGACGGCCGCAAGCACTTCCTCGCACTGCCCGCCACCCTGCGCGACCTTGGCCACCACCTTTTTGATGAGCTCGGGCAGTGACCCGCCCGAAAGCCGCAGCGCTTCCTCGGCACGGTTCTTGGCCTGGCGATCCACGCGAACGTTCACCTGCGCCATGCCGCCAACAGCACCCACGTTGATCCCGCTCCCTTCAAATGCTAGCACCGCTAGCAACACTATATAGAGAAGCTAGCAAATGGTCAAATGCAAAAGGCCTGCGTCCGGACGACACCGATGCCGTCTGGGCGCAGGCCAGATAACGTGGGCGAACACGTCCGCTAGCGCAGGTAAGCCTTTGCGTTGCCCAGGCTGTAGGCGATCGTTGAGCCGTTGTGCAGCAGCGACGACGCCTGCGGAGTAATCATGCCGGTAATACCCAATGCCAACAGCGCCGAGTTGGTGAGCATCACCTTAGAATAGGAGCTCGTCAGACGATCAACGAGGCCCTGGCTCATGCGGCGTAGGCGCACGATCGCGGCGAGATCCGTATCGGTCAGGATGATATCGGCGACCTCCTTGGCGATGTCGCTTCCGCCACCCATCGCCAGGCCCACGTCGGCCAAACCGAGCGCCGGCGAATCGTTGACGCCGTCGCCCACCATGGCAACATGGCGTCCCTCGCTCTTAATGCGCTCAACATACGCGTACTTGTCCTCGGGCAGCAGCTCGGCCTTAAACTCGTCGACACCTGCCTCGCGAGCAATGCGCTCGGCCGTGCGTTCCGAGTCGCCCGTGAGCATGACCACGTGCCTGACGCCCAGCGCATGCAGGTCGGCGATGGCCTCGCGAACCCCGGGCTTGAGCGGGTCCTCGATGCCGAGCACGCCCACGACCGTGCCATCGACCGCCAGATACAGCGGCGACAGGCCCTGCATCTGGGACTCAATGCGCTCCTTAATGTCGGACTCGAGTTGCGCACCCTCATCCTCAAATACAAAGTGCGCGGA
>CALFGH010000230.1 GCA_937958315.1 uncultured Collinsella sp.
AGACCGCGGGCGCAGGGGCCGAAGGCGCGGGAACCGCACCAGCGGGACGCGGCGTCCCACAGTCCTCGCACATATCGCGGGCATCATCGTTCATAAGACCACAGATAGGGCATTCCCATGTCATGGTTTACCTCATTTCCCTCTGCTTGAGCTGACTTGCTTGACGGCGATTACGCAGACGACGCTCCGCATCTGCGGAAGGTGTGGGCGGCACGTAATCGTGCGGGTGAATCTCGACGGCGGTCTGGGGATCAGCGGGTCGAACAAAATGGCCAGGGGCGTCGGACGCGACAACAACGCCGCGTTCTTTAAGGTCTTCCTTAAACTGCTGGTAAAAATCGCAGAACTCAACTTGGTCCTGAACGACTTTGTCGACCGTCGCTTGATCTTGGGCTTTCATATCTTTGATGACGGTGGGATTAACCGGATCTTCCGAAAACTCGGATGGATCGGCCTCGACAACTCGCATCACAAGCTGCTGTTCGTGCGATCCCTTAAGGACGGCAACCGCCTTGCGCTTGTTCGTGTCGAAGATAAGGCGCCACGGCTTGCCAGACCCATCCATAACCGCATAACGGACAACGTCAGCCCCGTGTTCGGCCATAACCTCGTTAACGCAGCGCTCGATGTATTCGTCTTTAGCCGCCGAAGCAAGCGCGGCGTCTGCGGCATCCACGGCAGCGTACAAATCCTCAATCTCATGAGGCCGCCTGAGCACCGTCGGACGATGATAGCGTTCATTAAGAAGATCAACGCGCAGGCGGTATTCCTCATACTGCTCATGAAGCTCATTCGACTCATGCTGAGCGCTTTTCATCACATGCTCGAAGTCCTTGAGAATCTTCATGGCGGCAAGGCGCTGTTCCTCACTCGAATCCGGACCAAGCGCGCTAAACGAAGCACGGGCGGTCTCGAATTTTGCACTTAGGCGATTTCGCAACGTCATATCGAGCACCTCATCCTGCATAAGCGGGATAATGCGCGCCGCCCACTCTTCAAACGCGCGCGCTGCATCCTCAAAGGAACCCGCCGAGGAGCTTGCGGCGGTGTCCGCAATATGCAAGAGCGCTTTCTCGAGGTCGATGGAACCGTCACGGGCAACGTCGTAATCGATTGCCTTTAGGAGACCCTGGGCCCTGAGCTTTTCGGACGTCTGCGCGGCATCGATACGGCTCTGGCTCATCTCGACCCTGCGCTGGGCATGGGCATCGAAGGTTAGCGTCGGGATCAGAGTGTGAAGCGTCGCCGCCAGCTGAGCCAACGCCGACTCAGTTCGAATCCGCGTCACCGTGCCTCGACCCATGACGATCTCTTCGCCCACAAGCGGCCCCGTCACGTTTTTCCTCGAATATTCGTCAATCACGCTATCCAACGCGGCGCGTGTCGACTCATCCATATCGGGAAACTCGAGGAGTATCTGCGATTTGATGTCCAATAGCCCATGCCTATAGTCCTTAACGGCATTTTCTGCCTCGGCCTTCTCCGCCTCTATGCGCAACGCCGCTGCCCCGGCAACAATTGCAGCGGGGGCCAATGGCACTGCCAGCGGTGAAGTGGCTATTCCGGCAGCGACTACAAAATTATCTCCCACCGAGCCGCTCATTATCACGTTCCCTTCTTCATGGATAACGGGGCCATCCCGGTCATCAAGCGTTTTTACTGCCTCATTTCTACCGCCGTCTTGCGCGATTCTGTTGCGCAACATTGGCGAGTGGCAGATTTGTCGATGTTGCGCAACAGAAGGCAGCGGTCAGCGCATATCCTGCTAATGGAAGAAAGGATGAAAGCGCGCCATGACCGGATCCTACGAAGAAGTTCGACTCGTCAAGTTTCATACGCCAGCACTGCTCTCCGAGCGTGAGCAGGCCGCGGCACGGCGTCGCTTTTGCACGCTTCTCGTTCCGCCGCAAAAGGGCGGCTTTGGCGGCAACGCTTATGTCCGCCGCGTCCAGAGCGGCGATCGCGCTTTTGAGCTCGCGCTTAAGATGCCGCGCCCCGATGCCCAGCCCGAGCAAGAACAGCTCAACCGAGAAACTTTGGAAGAGGAGTACCGTACGCTCTCCGTCGTATCCAACCTAAGGGGTTTCCCCGATGTCTACGGTTTTGGCTACACGGCAGACGGAACCCCGGCGCTGCTCATGGAATGGGTTGACGGCGTCTCGCTTCTTGATGCACGGCCAGCTCTGAGCGATGGCGCTGAAACCTGCCCCGGCGATATCGTCGCCGCGCTGGGTCTGAGCGTACTCAAGATCATCTTGTCCACGCAATCGCTCGACACGCCCTTTGTTCACCGCGACCTCTCCATGCGCAACATCATGCTGCGTCACGATCGCATCCCGCTCGAGGAGCAGGTCTCGAGTGGCTATTTTGACATCTGCCTGATCGATATGGGCAGTGCCAAGCTCGTTAAGCCGGACTTTTCCTTTACCGTCGACGTCAACGCTTTTCGCGGTGCCACGCCGGCATACGCAGCACCCGAAATGCTGGAGCGGTTTAAGGCCGACCCCGGTGCGCGTGACAATCCCGCCGTCGACATCTATGCGCTGGGAAGCATCCTCTACGAGCTTTATTGCGGACACGCGCCCTTTGAGGCAGAGCTCAGGCGCTCTGGAGATCACGCGCGCCTCAAGCGCACCGTGCAACCGCAACCCCTTGCGCCCGCAACTCCCCGCGAACAGGGCTTGGTCAACGCGATTATGGCTTGTTTGGCAGTCTCGCAAGACGCACGCCCTTCGGCAAATGAACTCGCGGCGCGCCTTGGCATCAAATCATATTTTTCCAAGAGCTGACGAATATGCGTTTCGTC
>CALFGH010000231.1 GCA_937958315.1 uncultured Collinsella sp.
ATGCGGTCGGCCACGGCGTGCCATTCGCGCGAGAGCTGCGGCACCACGCCGGCAAAGGCGATCGCGTCGACCGCGTCGAGCGAAAGGCCGTACATCTTAAAGAAACCCATCAGGCGCACATGGATCTCGTCGGCGGTATAGGAGCGGTCGGTGGGCATGCGCCACGACTGCACCAGCTCGTTTCCGTCAAACAGACCCATGGCCGTCTGCGTGTTTCCCATATCGATAGCGAGCAGCATGTCTACTCCCAGTGTTGGCATAAAAGGACGCGCACCATTGTATACGTGCCGTCGACGGCGCTCGGCTGCGATTCGTTTACGGTGATGCGGACTGAGGGGTTTAAATATGAAGGAATTATGCTCTACGAGATTTTCCTTGCCGTTTACCGAACTCCCACGTAATATTCTTTCTTGCGCACATGAGGCGCCCAGACATTGCGGGGTGGAGCAGTCTGGTAGCTCGCCGGGCTCATAACCCGGAGGTCGTAGGTTCAAATCCTGCCCCCGCGACCAAGAACTTGCAGCTCGTCGGTCAAGCCGGCGAGCTTTTTTGTTATTCCGGGACCGTGTTTTCGGTCCAATTTTCGGCCTCTCAAACAGAATCTCGATTTGTAACATCTAGACCCGATTTGGGCGGCTAGGTGTTACAGATCGAGATATACCGGCGGTTTGGGCCGCGTTTGTCTAAATCTGTAACACGAGGGACGGATTTTGCCGGGCAGCTGTTACAGATTGAGATTTTCTAGCAGGCGGGTCCCGTTTGTCTTGATCCGTAACATCTGGGGCCCATTTTGCCGAGTAGCTGTTACAGATCTAGATCTTTCGGCAGGCTAGATTGGTTTGTCTCGATCTGTAACAGGTGGGGGTCAAAAGTTGGCCTAGCTGTTACAGATCTAGATTGTTGAGGATGGGTTGAGAGGAACGTCTTGATCTGTAACAGCAAGACCCGGTTTTTGCCGAGTAACTGTTACAGATTGAGACAAACCGACGGGCCGCCCCGCCCCATCCACCTGCCGTCACCTGATATTCGCCGATTTTCGTTGTGCCGCTGTGCCCCCATGCCATATCCTCTAGACAACTACGCGGCATCATCGCCGCCGCGCCTACAAGAGAGGAATGTCCATGACCGCACCTGCATCCAAGCTGCTCCAGCCCATTACGGTTGGCCCCCTTGAGCTCAAGAACCGCATTATGTTCCCGCCGCTGACCACCGGCTACGAGGAGCGCGACGGTTCCATTGGCGAGCGCAGCCTGGCTTTTTACGAGCGCCTGGCCCGTGGCGGCGTGAGCTACATCGTCATCGGCGACGTCGCTCCCGTTATGACCGCGAGCCCCACGCCCAAGCTGGCGACCGACGCCCAGATCCCCACGTTTAAGGCCCTGGCCGACGCCGTCCACAAGCACGGTGCCAAGGTTGCGCTGCAGCTGTTCCACCCCGAGTACGACGTGCCCGGCGTCGGCCGCATGGTCATGGGATCCATGGCCGCCGCCAAGGCCGCGCAGGAGGCCAAGGCCGCCGGTGACGAGGAGACCTTTGCCGCCAAGATGGCCGAGTCCAACGAGATCCGCAAGCAGGCTTACGCCAAGCTGCACCACGACATGCAGCACTTTGTGAACGAGGCGAGCGTAGAGCAGCTCACCCAGATCAAGGAGGCCATCGCCGCCTCGGCCGCTCGTGCGCAGCAGGCCGGCATCGACGCCATCGAGGTCCACGGCGACCGCTTGGTGGGCTCGCTGTGCTCGGCCATCCTCAACAAGCGCACCGACGAGTACGGTGGCTCGTTCGAGAACCGCGTTCGCTACGCGCTCGAGGTCGTCGCTGCCATTAAGGAAGCCGCGCCGCAGCTGATGGTGGAGTACAAGCTCCCCGTGATCATGGAGAACCCCGACGGCACGCCGCGCGGCAAGGGTGGCCTGCAGCCCGACGAGGCCTGCGAGTTTGCCAAGCTGCTCGAGGGCGCGGGTATCGATATGATCCAGGTCGCGCAGGCCAACCACACCGGCAACATGGGCGACACCATTCCGCCCATGGGCGCCATGCCCTACAACTGGACGCTGCCCGTGGCTGAGCGCGTCAAGGCCCTGGTCTCCGTGCCGGTGGCAACCGTCGGCCGCGTGGTCTCGGTCGAGGCGGGCGAGAAGATCCTGGAAGACGGCT
>CALFGH010000232.1 GCA_937958315.1 uncultured Collinsella sp.
CGGCAGGCGACAAGGCCGGCACCTGGAGCTGGGACGGCGCCGACGATATGAAGCTCAACGGCTATAACGGCGGCGCGATCGAGGCAGCGGGCAAGCTCAACGTGAGCTACGAGGGCGACAACATCGTCACTAACGGCGACGGCCGCGGCATCAAGGTTAAGGATGGCGCGAACGAGAACGCCGAGCTTAATATTCAGGGCGACGCGTCCAGCACGCTCAACGTGACATCTTCTCGTGACGCCATCACTTCCGTCGGCAGCATCAACATCGACGGCGCTGGCACTGTCAACGCCACGAGCACCGAGCATGATGCCATCGATGCCGGGGGCGATGTCACCATCAAGGGCTCGGGAAACGTTAACGCCACGGGCGATTCGGATGGCATCAGGGCCGACGGCAACATCACGATCGACAACAGCGGAACCGTCACCGCCAAGGCCACCGAGGATCAGGGTATCGATGCTAACGAGAACCTCATCATAAAGGGCGGCGGCAAGGTAGAGGCAAGCTCTATCAAAGACAATGCGATTTGGGCCGACGGCAACATCGAGATCTCGGGTGGCAGCCAGGTCAAGGCAAGCTCCGAGGAAGACGCCGCCATCGACGGTAAAAACAGCCTCACGGTCACGAACGCTTCCCTCAACGCAAGTGGCGTTGGGTATGGCATCTATGTCTACAAGGGCATCACGTTCGATGGCGCAACCGTAACGGTCCGTGCAAGTGCAGGGAACGATGAAGCCAGCGCCCTCTTCACCGACGAGGACGACATTGTCATCAAGAACGGCTCGATCGTGGATGCGTTCGCAGAAGGCCAGTTCTCGACCGCAATCTCCACCAGAAACTACTACCCCAACGAAGCGGGTGGTCACATCTACATTAGTGACTCCGTTGTCAAGGCTATAGCCCGCTATGTCGAGTCCGGTAGCGACGGCCCCGATCACTACAGCAACGACCAAAGTGGCGCGGTCATTCCCGAGCATAGGGGCGTGAACATCGGCATCTTTGCCCGGACCAAGGAGGGCATCACGCCCGCGACCATCTCGATTGTCCGCAGTAAGGTCACAGCTGAGGGAGACACGGCGGCAATCTTCGCCCTTGCCGTGAGCGCGGACGGCGAGACAATCGGCACCATCGAGATCGAAGGCGCTCCCATCCAGACGCCCACAGGCGGCAAGATCATTGGCTATCGTAACAAGGAAGAACTCGATGACGGCATCTTCTACGTGGTGGGTCAAACCATCGGCACGGGCGACGCTGTGATCGACTCCCCCTATAACGAAGCTGTCGCCAAGAGCACGGTCATCGCGCCTCCCGAGGAGATCAAACCCGAGGAGAAGCCAGGCGAGACCAAGCCCGAGGGTTCCAAGTCCGAGGGCACGAAGACGACCAAGACCGTTGCAGTTGCAGCCACGGGAGCCAAGACCACCGGCAAGCTCGCGGCAACCGGCGACGCCTCGAACGCAGCCATCGTGGCAGCCGCCCTTGCAGGAACAGCCGCCATCGCCGCGGGCGCCGTGGTGAGCCGCAAGCGCTCGTAAACACTTTTTCGCACGGGACGGGTGGATCGCGGCCCTTGCCTTCCTCGTCTACTTCTTCGTAGCGTAAAGGCAAGGCTGCAAAAGCTGAACAATAAAGCGCGGAGTCGCCATGCGGCCCCGCGCTTTTCTTTTAGCGCCGGTCCCTGCGCCGGCGTGCGGCCTATTTCTCCCCCATTTTGGCCATTTTGCCCTCCAAACGGCACTACCGCCGGCAACATCCAGCAGATACGCTGAATCTAGTCGTATAGGCCCTATGAGAACGGGAGCAACCATGGCAGCCCTGTTCACGACCCCCAAACGCAATGACACTACCGCCGGAACCCATGTTGCCGAACCCAACGTTCGCCGTCGCATAGGACTCGCGCACGGCAGCTGGCGCCGCGTGACGCGCCGCATCTTCGC
>CALFGH010000233.1 GCA_937958315.1 uncultured Collinsella sp.
GAGGGTCTGACTACGAATCAGAACGTCATAGGTTCGAATCCTATACGCCGCACCATTTGAGCTTGAAGCCTCCGGCAACGGGGGCTTTTCTTATATCGCGATGCGTCGAAGATTGCATCAAGTGGTCAAAAATGAGTAAAAATTAAATTTGATAACTTTTTTCGAAAAGTGCTTGACCTTTATTCAGTCGATGTGCATAATAATCAACAAGTCGCGGCGTTACCTCAGCTGGATAGAGGGTCTGACTACGAATCAGAACGTCATAGGTTCGAATCCTATACGCCGCACCATTTGAACTTGAAGCCTCCGGCAACGGGGGCTTTTCTTTTATGGCGGCATTCCATGGATTCGAACCTCGGTCGAGGCGCGAGCGTGGAGCGGACTATTTCTTATCGACTCGTGTAAGATTCCGAGTAGGTGTCGCGGCCCATCCGCGACCGCTCCTTCTCTCGACGACCGATCAGGGTGATATTTCGTGGCAGAGCGTCCGACATACAAGCTCAGGTTTCTCGACCCCAAAAAGCGTTTTCCATCGATGCCAGAGCAGCCTGCGGGGCGCTCATATGGTGTTGTCTGGAAAGTCTTTGGCGAGGACCCCAAAGAGTCGTGCTATGTCGTCGAATTCGTCGGCAAAACTCACATATCGCTCTTGGGCTACGTGAGCGTGTCGGGCAAGGTTTATAAGGTTGATCGTCCTGTTCGGGAAGTACCGTTGCCCGAGGACCCTGACATGGAGCTGGTCCTTCACGAGTCCGATTCCAGTATTGGCGAGATTATGGTGAGGGAAGCCAACGGCGCAATGCGCGCTTGTGCACGAACTGCCGGCTCCCCCGAAGGTCCCATGCGCGAGCAGTCCGACCACGAGACATGGAATTCGACCCGCGCCCTTCCTTTCGGCGAGTTCATGGCCTCGATGTTCTTGCGCTACGTGATATTTGCCAACTCCGAAAGCGCTATTGCGAACACGGCGGGCGTCGACGGTCTCGATGCAGACATGCAAAACGTTGTCGACAAGATCAAGCTCATAAAGTTGCCCGAGCCGGTCGAGGTTTTTTTGGGCTTTGACACGGCACCGCTCCCCGATGCTATCGAGACGCTGCTTTACCGTGTTGACCATGCCGAGAATCCGAGCGGTATCGAACGTTATGCCGCCGCCCTTATGAGCGAGATCGACTTGCCCCGCCTGCGCACCATTGCTGCCAAGTCCGAAATGAGCCTAGCGCGCATTGACCGCTCAAAGCTGTTCTATCTCAATTTTGATCGTAGCCTGCTGGACCAGGACGAGATTGACATGCTGCTTGCTATCGAGTGCCGTCTCAACCGCCTCTCCGGCATCCTTGAGCGCATTGGGGCTGGATTGGTTCCAGCGGCATCCTCGCCGAGTCTTGAGGGCTGCGCGCTCTTTGACGCGTGGCATATCGCCAAGACGACCAACGATGTTCCCCGACTGCTCGATACGGCCTCGAGCGACAACCCGTGGGGCAAACCGGGAACGGTAGCTTGCCGGCCGGGCGGTGAGTGGGATGTGCGCAGCCGCTTCGCGCGTATTGTCGAGGCACTTAACGTGGTCACACGGCTCGACTATACCTATCGGGCAAACGTTGCCGAGGGGATTATGCTCGTTCGGTTTGGACACTCTGTCGTGGATGCCATGCCACTGCGTGAATACGACGCTCAGGATGATGTCTGGCGCGAGTTGGACGAGAACGCGCGTGTGATTTGGGCCGCGGAGCACGACGCGCGCGTGGCGCTTACGCTTGCGGCGGCGTGTTTTGCCGCAGGTGCCTGCATTGCGCGCTGCTATGTTCAGATTGCGGCTCCCGACGGCGAGCAGGGCGAGCGCGTCATTGCAACATATTCCTTTGGGCGTGCGGCCTATCTGGCCAATTGCGTGCCTGTCGCCAAGGATCTTGAGAGCATGGATATGGACGATATGCCGTGCAAGCGCATGCTTGAGGCATATGAGTCGGACGCGCCGGATGCGATTGAGCCTGCAGAGGTTCACGCTCGCCCGCGTGACGACCACCGTTCGCTGCCGCCGGCGTTGCGCGACCTGCTGCTTGCCGATACGGCTGATGAGCTCGAGGTCATGGAGATGGACGATGACCCGTATGTGGCGCGCGTCGTCGAGTTGCGCGAGCAGGCAAAAGTTGACCGTGCAAGCGCGTTTGAGGGCTTCTCCCGTCTTGTTGAGGAGTTGGAGGCTAAGTGCGCCGTTGCCGAGCTTTTGGCAACGGGTCCGGTCCAGACGCAGTTTTGCGACAACCAGCTGGTGCGTATGGTGCTGCCGGTAATGGAGGAAGATCGCTCGGTGCGCATCCTGCGCGCTCCCGACGCGCTCTACTTTGCTCAGCACGAGATCTGCAGCTTTTACGCCGAGCAGGAGGATTTTGAACGGGCATTGCCCGAGGTGCGTCGTCTTTACGATCTGGCTCGCTCGTCCATGCAATCGCACTTTGCGCTCATCAACGTGCTGGCGCGCCTGGAGCGCTTTGACGAGATTATCGAGGTGGCGCGCCACGGCCTGCGCATTGCCAGCGACCGCCCCTCAATCGGTTATCTGTTCTATCGTCTGGCGTTTGCCTATTGGAACTGCGACCAGCTCGAGCTCGCGTTGGCGTGCTACCGCCTCGTGCCGCGCGGCGAGGAGTCGGGTAGCAGCGCGCTGGAGGAAATGCAGGGCCTTATGAACGAGATGGGCGTCAATGAGCCGCCGACGTTCGAGGATGCGGTTGAGACCATCCGTAAGGCCGGGCTCGAGCTGCCTCCCGTGTCCGCCGTGACCAACCAGCTGGCGGATGCCGCCGTGCAGCTGGTCGATAACGGCTTCTTTTTCCTGGCGCGCGTCTGCATCTTCCAAATGTGGCGCACCATGGGCAACGATGAGCTCGGCTCCCTCAGTCGCTCGCTGGGGTAGGGGCGATATAGAGGGGCCGCACTGCGCTATTTGTATCGGCGCGGGCGGGAGGACCCGGCAGGATCGGTAAGGCATAAAGCCGCCGAGCCTGCTAAAACTGTTAAACTCTGCTAAAGTTGCTAAACTTTGTTAAAGTTGTTAAAACTAGCAGAGGAGGGCAGAATGACGAAAGCTGTTAACCCCTTTAAGCCAACGGCGGGCATGAATCCGCCTGAGCTTATCGGACGGGACACTGTTTTGGATGACTTTGCCGAGGCTCTTGAGAATGGTCCTGGTGCCCCCGATCGACTCATGCGCATCTCGGGCGTCCGAGGCACAGGTAAAACGGTGCTCCTTAATGCATTGGGTGACCTTGCACGCAAAAAAGGATTCGAGGTCGTTGACGTTGCCTCCAATGCTGGTTTTTGCAATAGAATCCTCGAGGCTCTGCAGCGAAACGTTCGTCTTGAATCAATCTCGATTTCCCCATCGATTTTAGGGGTCAGCCTTGGCTCCATGGAGATGTCGAAGTCGGCCTCTCATCTGGGCGAGGCGATGTACGATGCTGCGAAGCGCGGTGGTCTGCTCATTACGCTCGACGAGATCCAGGATGCCTCAACTGAGGAAATGCGCGAGCTAGGCAATGAGATGCAGCTCTTGATTCGCCAAGGAGCGAATGTCGCTTTCGCTTTCGCCGGGCTGCCGACATCGGTAGATGGCGTGGTGGTGGATGATACGTTGACGTTCCTTCAGCGAGCCAAACATGTTGAACTTACTCGGCTTTCCGATTTTGAAGTTGGCGGATCGTTTGAGGATACGATGAGACGAGCGGGCAAGGAGCTCGACAAAGGTGCCGCTGAGCTATTAACAAAAGCTTCGGCAGGCTATCCCTTTATGGTCCAGCTGGTCGGATATTACGCTTGGCAGGTTGCTGCGCGCAGTGGGGCGGAGAGTGTGAGCGAAGAGGCGGCTCGTAAGGGTATCCAGGCGGCTCTTGATAGCTTTAATGCTATGGTGATTGCCCCAGCGCTGCGCAGGGTGTCGGAACGGCAGTTTCAGTATCTCGCGGCGATGGCTCAATGCGAGGGCGTCGATATCGCCAACGGCGATATCGCCAAGAAGATGGGTTTGTCGGCGAACAAAGTTGGGTCATATCGCAAGCGTCTGATCGATGCGGGGTTGATTGAGCCCGCGGGCTATGGCTGTGTTTCGTTTGCAATTCCGTACATGCGCGATTATCTGTTGGAGACCGTTCGAGAGGACTAATAAAGAATGGGCTGTCCGCGCTGTCGCTGGGGCCGTCCTTGTATCTTTGTCTCAATCTGTAACATCTGGAGGGGATTACGGCCTGCAGATGTTACAGATTGAGATGATTGACTGAGACGTTTACTGGTAAAAGAGAGGTAAAAGAGGAAACGCCTCAAAATTCCCCTTGCCCAACTTCGGCTGTTTGGTTACTATAGAACGGCTGTTACGGAGAGCTGACCGAGAGGCCGAAGGTGCTCGCCTGCTAAGCGAGTATGCCCCAAAAGGGCATCTGGGGTTCGAATCCCCAGCTCTCCGCCAGTATGACTTTGAAGAAGGGTCCCATTTGGGGCCCTTTTTTATTATCAAGAATGGCGGCTGGGGATTAGAGTCCGAAAGGGCGTGAACATTAGGCAAACACGGGGCGCTTGAAAACGGGGAGACCCAGGCGTGCTCGTGCACCCCGGTGTGGGGTTCCGAGGGGATGGAGTAGAAATATGGTAAAGGTCGGGCTGCGTAAGCCGAATCTAAAGACATCACTCAAGGCAAGAACGACCGGCAGAGCGAAGCGCGCGGTAAGGCGGGCGATAATCCCCGGCTATGGTAAGAAGGGCATGGGGTGGATCAAAAATCCGAAGAAGGCTGCTTACAATGCCGTATACAGCAGAACGACCGTCGGAGTTGGGGATGTCGCTCGCGCCGTTGCTAAATCAGGCGCTCGGAGCTCGGCGTCAAGGACGTCCTCAATTACTGTTTCATCGCATGAAATTACACCTTTGGCGAAGCCTGAACAGAAATCTCTCACTCGAGAGATTACGTCGGTTGACAGGGCAAACAAGGCGCTTTTGCTATGCTTCCTTCTTGGGTGGTCGGGCGCTCATAGGGCGTATGCACGGATGTGGGGTAGCTTCTTTCTATATCTCTTTACCTTTGGCCTTTTTGGATTTGGTTGGCTGTTTGATATTGTGACACTACTGATGAGACGCTCCGAGCTAAGGCGTCTCGGCGACAGTGATCCGACTCAACAGCAAGCGCCATGTTCCGTTGATTCTACATTCGATCGAAATGTCGCCGACTCCGGAAATTGGGAACAGCGTGGAGATGGGGAGGCTGCGGCTCGGCTAGAGCTTCAACGTAAAAACCGTGCCTATATGGAAGAAAACGGCATCGACGTGGAGATGTTTACCGAGGAAAAGGTCGCGGCGGACGCCTTGCGAACCATTGAGTCGGTATGCCCGTGCATGCTTAGGTTTGACCGAGGCATGAGCGAAGAGGAGCCAAGCATCAGCTTTTGCTCTCCAACAAAGACGGGGAAAATGCCCAAGAATGTCGTCGAGGCCCGCATTTACCATCAGGATGTGAAGCTATTGATGGATTCCCACGGCTTCGAATTGCCGGAGTATGGTGACAGCATCAATGTCATGATTAGTTATCTAGCTGATGGGCGCATAAATAAAGTCGATATCCATGGGTTCCATAATGGCCGCTCCGTTAGTGTCTCCATTCGCAGGCGGAGCGACGATCTTGTTATGACGAGTGCGGGCACCATCGGAGAAACGGGTGCCTGGCAATCGCTGTGTCCTGGGGCAGACCCCTCAGCTGGGGATCTTTTCAGGGCCTTGACCAAGGAGGTCGAAAGGATCTACTAGCATGCCCGGTGGACCCGTTTTCAAGGTCCGAAAAGACACAGCGAAGGTAAACGGCTAGCAATGTCGCTTTGGTGATTCTGACGCATCCCGTTTAAGAGGTATTCAAAAAGAGGCGCCCCGTTGGACGCCTCTCCAATCTCAAATGTAATGTTCCCCCAGCCCTACACCTCGGGCGCCTTGGCGATGGTCTCGCTTTCTGCCGTAAGTGGGCGGTTGTCGATGCGGCGGCCCAAGCGGTCGAGTTTTACAAGGAGCCACTCAATGGGATTCGGCCCCGAGTCTTCCTCGTCGGCAACCAAATCCATGACGGCGATCTTGGTGCCGTCTTGCTTGAGCGTCACGCTGCCCACCTTGTCGCCCACATGCACCGTGCCCGAAAGGTCATCGTAGGTAACCTTCTCGGTCACCTCTCCAGCAAGCGAAAAGACGGTTGCCTGAGCTGCGGGGTCGGCGAGCGTGGCATCGATCGTCTTGTCCGTCCAATCGGTCTGGCTAATGCGCGCGATGAGCGGATTGCCGTTGGTGGTCTTTTCCTGCGTGTTGGCGATCGCAACCGTCACCTTGTGGCCGTAGTACCAGTTGGCAAGGGCGGCCGTGTCGGCAAAGCGCTGGTCGGTGGTGCTGGAGTTCAAAACGACGGTGTAGGTCTCGTCGCCATCGCGGTTGTAGGCTCCCGTAAAGCAATAGCCGGCATCGTCGGTGGTGCCGGTCTTACCGCCGATATTGCCGTCCTGCCCCAGCAGCTCATTGTGTGTATCCATGGAATGAGAATGGTCGGAACCGTCGGCGCCCGTAACCTCAATCCAGGAATCATCGCTCGCCACGATTTCGCGGAACGTATCGCTCTTCATTGCCTCCTGCATCATCAGGGCTACATCGTGCGCGGTAGAGTGCATGTCGCCGGCCCACTCATCAAAGTCCAGACCGTGCGGATTCTCAAAAAGCGTTCCCGTGCAGCCGAGCTTTTTAGCGCGCTCGTTCATGGCCTTTACAAAGGTGGCCACGGCGTCCTTGGTCTTGGGGTCGATCTTTTTGCCCACGTGCTCGGCAAGCGCGATGGCGGCATCGTTGCCCGAGGGGATCATCAGACCGCGCAGAGCTTGCTCCACGGTGAGCTCGTCGCCTTCGAGCAGGCCGGCGGTCGAGTTGCCTACGGTGGCGGCAGCATTGCTCACCGTGATCTTCTCGTCCATTTTGCAGTTCTCGACGGTCAGGATCGCAGTCATGACCTTGGTAATTGAGGCGATCTTGACCTGCTCGTCGGCACTTCGGGCGTAATAGACGGAACCGTCCTTGCTCATGACGATGGCGTTGGTCGCATCGATATCGGGCAGATTCTCGGCCGTGATGCCGCGGGCGTCGGCGGTCTTGCCGCAAACGATATCAGTCGTAAGCACCTGGGCGTTGGCGATAGACGGCACGCCGGCAGCAAGGGCGAGAGCGCAGGCAATGCCGGCGATCAGTTGCGCGGAGCGCTTTACAAGAGAACTAAGGGTCTTCACAGATTTCGCTTTCGACGGGATGGTCTCTTTAGAGTTCAAAGTATATCGTTTACCGGCGTGGACAATCAGTGCGCGGGCGTGCGCGGCCCATATCTGCGCCCGAACGGACGCATAGGTGCTTAAGGTCGACTTAAACGACCGCGCTTGTTGTGTGTGGCGCGCGCTGCCTCGGGCATAATGGAGCGCGAGAGGAGCACGCATGAATGAGCGCATTTTGGTAGTCGATGACGAGAAGGCCATCGCCGACCTGGTCGGTATCTACCTTACAAAAGAGGGCTTTGATGTTCAGATTGCCTATAGCGGAGCAGATGCTGCCAAGGCGATTTTGGAGCAGGAGTTCGATCTGGCGCTGCTGGACGTCATGCTGCCCGATATCGACGGCTTTGAGTTGCTGCGCACCATCCGCGCTGGCCATACCTATCCCGTTATTATGCTGACGGCGCGCGATGCCCAGCAGGATAAGATCGAGGGCCTCTCACTGGGTGCAGACGATTACGTGGCCAAGCCGTTCCGTCCGCTGGAGCTCATAGCGCGCGTTCATGCTCAACTCCGTCGTTACACCAGCTACGGCAGCCGCGCACAGGCGGTCGAATCGCCGACCATCCAGCTCGATGGCCTCGAGATCAACCGCGATGCTCGTTGTGTGACGGTGGACGGTGCACCGGTGCGCCTCACGCCCATCGAGTATTCCATCTTGCTGTATCTGGTCGAGCATCGTGGCAGCGTGGTGGCCGTGGGGGACCTGTTCCGCGCGGTGTGGAACGAGGACTTTATGCCCGGCTCCAACAATACGGTGATGGTGCACATCCGTCATCTGCGCGAAAAGATCGGCGACGATGCTCAAAAGCCGCGCTTTATCAAAAACGTCTGGGGCGTCGGCTACATAATCGAATAACGCCTTTGGTGGTGGGGAAGTGGATATGACAAAAGACGATAGGCGGGTATTCGAGGTGCCCGATCGACTCTTTGAATACATAAGGGCGGTCGTCGACAACCGCGCGCTTGCGACGGTGCTGCTCTTTTTGCTGAGTCTGCTACTCATTGGTATTGACAATATCGTTGGCATCCTGGCAGTTCTGCTCATTGGCTTTTTGCTGATCGATCGATTCGAAATCGTTCGCCGCTGCGTGGTAATCGGCGGTGCCGCGTGGACAATTACGCTGGCGATCGGGGCCATGGCGCTTGGCGGTATTGGCGAGCCCGTGTTCTTTGATGCCGCCTTTGTGTTCAACATGCTCGGCTTTGTGCTGGCGCTCGCCGTCTGTGTCCTGTTCTTTTGCGGGCGCGCCCTGTATTACCAGGGTTATGAGCAAGGCGAGCAGCATGCCGACCGCGTAATCGCCGCCCGTATTCAGGACCGTCTGATCGATAGCCCTGACACGTGGGATACCATCGACGGCGACTTTCTCGAGGTCGAGGGTGCGCTCAATCGGGCGCGCGATTGTGAGCGCAAGGTTCAACAGGCCCTGCGCGACGAATCGCATCGCAAAGATGATCTGGTTACGTACCTGGCGCACGACCTGCGTACGCCGCTCGCCAGTGTGGTGGGCTATCTTTCGCTCCTGCAGGAGGCTCCCGATTTGCCGCTTGAGCAGCGTGCGCGCTTTACAGGCGTGGCACTCGACAAGGCCCACCGGCTCGACGCGCTCATCGAGGAGTTCTTCGACATCACGCGTTTCGATTTCCACGATATCGTGCTTACCCGCGCCTACGTCGATTTGGGGCTATTGCTGGCGCAGGTGGCCGACGAGTTCTATCCCATTCTCAACGAACAGCACAAGGAAGCCCAGGTTGATATCTGCGAGGACCTGACGGTGCTCGTGGACGGCGACAAGATGGCTCGCGTATTCAACAACATCATGAAAAACGCCGTTGCCTATAGCTATGAAGGCTCGATGATCACGATCGAGGCCAGGCGTTTGGGCGACGGTGGCGTACGCGTACGATTTGTGAACCAGGGCGATCCGATCCCTGAGCCAAAGCTCAAGGTGATCTTTGAGAAGTTCTATCGCCTGGATGCAGCGCGTGCGACCAATCGCGGCGGTGCTGGGCTGGGGCTTGCCATCGCCAAGGAGATTGTATGCGCGCATGACGGTACCATCGCGTGCGAATCGACGCCCGAGCATACCGTCTTTACCATCGAGCTGCCCGCCGCGTAGCGTAGGCGCCTTTACAAACACCTGACAATGCGTTCACGTGCATATGAGCCGCGATTTCTACTATCGATACTGCTGAATTGATATCGATGTGGAGGTATGCGGTATGACGGCTGCTGCGGCCATGGAGCCCACGGAGCTCGAGGAGCTAATGGAGGCGCAAGCCGAGGCTGCGCACGAGCGCGAAGTCGGGGACGCGACTCGTCCCACGGCGCAGGATCTTGCCGCCTCGCCGACGCGCATCGACGTCGAGGGCCTCGATCTGTTCTATGGCGACCACCACGCGCTCAAGGACGTATCCATCAAGATTCGCGACAAGCAGATCACCTCGTTTATCGGTCCTTCGGGCTGCGGCAAGTCGACGCTGCTGCGTTGCTTTAACCGCATGAACGACGACATCAAGGACTGCCGCATCGAGGGTAAGATCGCGCTCGACGGCCAGGATATCCTGGGCGACTACGACATCTGCCGCCTGCGCCAGCGCGTGGGCATGGTGTTCCAGCGCCCCAACCCGTTTCCCATGAGCATCTACGACAACGTCGCGTATGGTCCACGCGGCATGGGCGTGCGCGACCGCGCCGTTCTGGATGAGTTGGTCGAGGACTCTCTTCGTCGCGCTGCGCTATGGGATGAGGTCAAGGACAAACTCAAGGAGTCGGGGCTGGGCCTTTCGGGCGGGCAGCAGCAGCGTCTGTGCATCGCCCGCGCGCTTGCCGTGCAGCCCGATATTCTGCTGATGGACGAGCCCACGAGCGCTCTCGATCCCGTGTCGACGCTGGTGGTTGAGCAGCTGGCCTGCGAGCTCAAAGAGACCTGTACGCTCGTGGTCGTTACGCACAATATGCAGCAGGCGGCGCGCATCTCCGACTCGGTCGCGTTTTTCTTGCTGGGTGAGTTGGTGGAGCACGCACCCACCGCTCAGCTCTTCAAAAATCCCACCGACCCGCGCACGGCGGATTATTTAACGGGACGTTTTGGCTGATACCATCTAGTAAAGGTACCTTTAGGGTTAAGATGCGGTCATGCCGGCCGCAAAGGGGTTCAACATGATCTATTACGTCGAGGACGATGACAACATCAGGGATTTGACGGTCTATGCACTGCGCAAGCAGGGAATCGAGGCCGAAGGCTTTTCGTGCGATGGCGAGTTTAAGGCCGCCGTGGCGCGACGGGTACCCGATGCCGTCCTGCTCGACATCATGCTGCCCGATACCGACGGTTTGGCAATTATGCGTCGCCTGCGCGCCGACCGCCTGACGGCGACGGTGCCCATCATGATGCTCACTGCCAAGGATACCGAGCTCGATAAGGTGATGGCGCTCGATGGCGGTGCCGACGATTATCTGACCAAGCCGTTTTCGCTCATGGAGCTTGCCAGCCGTTGCCGTGCGCTGCTGCGCCGCGGCGGCATGGTCAAACAGGCAAGCGATGTGCTCAGCGTGGGCGATATCGTGCTTTCGCCCAGCCATCGCGAAGTGACCGTTGCCGGCGAGCCGCTCAAACTCACCTTGCGCGAGTTCGATTTGCTCGAATATCTTATGCGCAAGCCCGGCGTGGTCTTTACCCGCGAGTCGCTGCTGCAGAGCGTGTGGGGCTGGGACTTCGATGGCGGCTCGCGTACCGTCGACGTGCACGTGCAGACGCTTCGCCAAAAGCTCGGCGAGCGTGCCGGCGCTATCGAGACGGTGCGCGGCGTGGGCTATCGCCTGGCGGAGCCTTCCGCCGGTAGCGATACTGAAGATGCCGTCGCTGCGGCAGCAGCATCGGAGGAGTAGTCCGTGGTCTTTGCCCCTCAGGGAAAACACACGCTCTCGCATCGCGTGTTTGCGACGATATTTGTCTGCGCTATGTCCGTCATTTTGGCGTTTACGGTGCTGGGCGCGTTCTTCGTGCAAAACACCTTGGCAGATGCCACGAGTGCCAACCTTTCGCAAGAAACCGAGCTTATTGCCGCCGCCTTAAACGAGCAGAAGGAACCCATCGCATTTTTGCGAAGTCTCGATCGCGAGGACCTTCGTATCACGCTGATCAATAAGGATGGATCGGTCGCCTACGACAACGAGGCGTCTCCTTCCACGTTGCCCAACCATGGCGATCGCCCCGAGGTCGTTGAGGCCCTTGAGAGCGGTTCGGGCTCCGCGGAGCGCTCGAGCGCCACGCTCGACGAGATTATGCTATATCGCGCCGTCGCCCTTGATAACGGTCAGGTCGTTCGTTTGGCACAGGCTCAGCCTGGCGTTGCGGCGATTTTGCTCTCGTTGGTGGCGCCGATGCTGCTTATCGCGGTGGCGGGCGCGGTGCTCTCGTTTTTCCTTGCGCGTCGCGAATCCCGTGCCATCATTGCGCCGCTGCAGGAGGTCGATTTGGACCATCCGCGCCGTAGCTATGAACATGCCTACGCCGAGATGGTTCCCATGCTCGAGCGCATTGAGTCGCAGCGCCAGGAGCTTAAACGCCAGATGGCGGTGCTGGCCGATAACGACCGCATGCGTCGTGAGTTCACGGCCAATATCACTCATGAGCTCAAGACCCCGCTTACCGCGATTTCGGGCTACGCCGAGCTTATTGCAAACGGCATGGTTGAGGGCGAGGACGATCTGCGCAACTTTGGCGGTCGCATCTATCGCGAGGCGGGCCGCCTGGCAGCGCTCGTTAACGACATCCTCACGCTTTCCAACTTGGATGAGGCGGAGCGAGCATCCGAGGGCGAGGCGGTGCCTATTGGGTCCACAGAGCCCATCGAGCTCTCTCGCGCCATTTTGACGGTGGAACAGCGTCTTGAGCAGGTTGCCCGGCAGTCGAATGTGACCATTGGGCACGAGACGAAGCCCGTGGTGATCGAAGGTGTGTCGCGCCTGATCGATGAGCTGATTTATAACCTGGCCAGTAACGCTATTCGCTATAACCAGCCCGGTGGCACGGTTACGCTTCGATGTGGGACCAATGATGAGGGCCATCCGTACCTGACGGTTGCCGATACAGGTATCGGCATCGCGCCCGAGGAGCAGGGCAAGGTGTTCGAGCGTTTTTATCGTGTGGACAAGAGTCGTTCTAAGGCGCGTGGCGGAACAGGCTTGGGTCTGGCCATCGTTAAGCATGCCGCCGTGTATCACCATGCTTCGCTCGACCTATCGAGCGAGCTGGGTGTGGGGACTACCATCACGGTGACGTTTCCCGTACAGCAGGACGAATCATTTGCGTAGCAATGCAGCAAACGTGTTGTTTTGACGCCGCACCGGGGTTGCCGATGCGGCGTTATTATTGCGCAACATTGCCGTATGTGCTGTATCTTATGTATAGAGTTCGGACTTGGCAGAAAGATGCGATATGATACGAGCAGTTTTGTCGATATGAACTAGGGAAATGAAAGGCAAGCTGCATGACCCTTCTCGAACTGTTCCAGCTGCTTAAAAAGCACCTCAAGCTGGTCATCGCCCTTCCGGTGATTTGCGCGGTCGCCATGGGCATCGTGTCCTTCGTTGCGATGGACAACACCTATACCGCGACGACGAGCATGTACATTCTCGCCAAGACCGACGATAGCGGTCAGATGAGCTACAACGATCTCTCGGCGAGTCAGATGCTTTCCAACGATATCGCCACGCTGCTGGATAGCGATAGCGTTAAGAGCGGCGCAGCCAATGAACTGGGCCTCACCGATCTGGATGACTACAAGGTGTCTGTTTCCTCCGAGACCACCACGCGTGTCATTACGCTTTCGGTTACCGGCACCGATGCCAAGGAGACGGCTAAGGTCGCAAAGGCCATGGCCAGCTCGGTGAGTACGGTCGCTCAGAACGTCGGCGCTGCCCAGAGCATCAACGTTATCGACGAGGCTAAGACCCCCGAAGCCCCCAGCGGTCCCAAGCGTATGCTGTACGTTGCTGTCGCGTTCCTCGCGGGCATCTTTATCGCAGTTGCCTATGTCGTTTTGGCAGACATGCTCAACACCCGCATCCGCGGTGCCGAAGAGGCAGAAGAGCTCCTGGGCATTCCCGTTGTTGGCCGAATTCCGGCTATGAAAGGTGGTAAATAGGCATGGCTAAGGCAAAGAACACCGATAAACTCGTTGTACAGAATGCCGCCAAGACCCTTCTGGCCAACATCCGCTTTGCGAGCGTGGACGACCCCATTCGCACCATCACCGTTACCTCCTCGATTCCCAACGAGGGCAAGTCTACGGTTTCCATTAACCTTGCTCAGGCAATCGCCACGAGCGGCAAGTCCGTGCTTCTGGTCGAGGCCGATATGCGCCGCAGGTCCCTTTCCGATATGCTCGGCGTTCGTTCGCGCGGCGGACTCTATGCGGTCCTTTCCGAGCAGATCTCCATTGACCAGGCAATTGTCGAGACGGGTCAGAAGAACTTCTACTTCCTCGATGCCGAGCCGCATATTCCCAATCCTGCCGACATCATCGTCTCTCACCGCTTTGCCAAGCTGGTAAAGGCGCTGTCCGCCAAGTTCCAGTACGTCATCTTTGATGCTCCCCCGGTCGGCACCTTCATCGATGCTGCCGAGATTGCCAGCCTGACCGACGGCACGCTGTTCGTGGTGCGTGAGGATTTCACCAAGCGCGAGGAGGCGCTCAACGCCATCGGTCAGCTAAAAAAGTCCGAGAAGGTCAAGCTCATCGGTACCGTTATGAACTACTGCGAGACCGAGACCAGCGAGTACTACTACTCCTACTACACCAAGGACGGTAAGAAGGTGAAGAAGGGCTCCGACGATCAGGGGACTTCCAAAAAGGGCATCTTCACCAACCGAGCAAACGTTTAGTTGATTAAGGCTGACCTATGCGTGACATTCATTGCCATATCTTGCCGGGTGTAGACGACGGCGCCGCCGATCTCGATGAGAGCTTGGCGATGCTCGAGGCTGCCAAGCGGGCTGGTGTAACCAGAATTGTTTGCACTCCTCACTGCCGTGATCCCTATTTTGATTACGACAAGATGTGGGATGCCTTTGAGCTGCTGCGCGATAACGCTGACGGTTTTCCGCTCCAGATGGGCTTCGAGGTCAACCATCGAAAGCTCGTTGAGCTTGGTATCGATGCCGCGGAGCACTTGCATTTCGATGGGACCAACGAGTTTCTGCTCGAGCTTTCGACGCATGCCGATGCGTATGCGTTTAGAGAGTACGAGAACACGATTTACGATTTGCAGTGCCGTGGCTACCAGGTGATCATCGCTCATCCTGAGCGCTATCGTGCGGTTCAAAAGGATGTAAGCGTGGCGGAGCGCCTGGTCGATATGGGCTGCAAGCTGCAGGCTTCGGCGGACTTTATTGCCGGCGGTCGCTTTGGTCGCGAGAAAAAGCCGGCACAGCGCCTGTTCGATCAGAACCTGTACAGCTTCATCGCGAGCGATGCCCATAACGTGGGTCATTACGATTGCCTGGCGAAGGCTCGCGCGAAGTTTAGCGTGCGCGGAGCTCATTTTCGCTAAAATCTGTCCCTAACGTTCGCATTGAATGAAAGGGCAGCCATGGATATCCAACTTAAGACGGGATGCTTTGATGACGCGGCGTTGGTGCGCCGCGTCATTTTTATGGACGAGCAGGGCTACGAGAATGAGTTCGACGCTATCGACGAGGATCCGAACTGCATTCATGTGACGCTCTATGTAGACGGCGAGCTTGCCGGTTGCTCGCGCGTGTTTCCCGAAGAGCTTGAGCGCGCGGCTGACGCAGAGGCTCCGGTGTCGCCGGCGTGCGACTTGGACGAAGGTGTCGCGGCGGGGGAGACCTACATTATGGGGCGCGTGGCCGTGCTGCCGAGCATGCGCCGTCGCGGTTTGGCGAGCAAGATTGTCGAGGCCAGTGATACGTGCGCGCGTGATGCCGGCGCCAAGCTCATTAAGCTGCATGCTCAGGAATACGTGCTGCCGCTCTATGCCAAGGCGGGCTACACGCAGATTGCCCCGGTGGACTACGAAGACGAGGGCCAGCCTCATGCCTGGATGGCCAAGCGCGTAGATGGCAGATAGGAACGTTCCTTTCCTGTCGGCAGTTTGGGACACTCCTTGGCAATTGGCGCATCAGAGCGCTCGGACATACAGTTTTTCGATTCCGTATGTATATATGCGCGTTAATGGGTTATAAAATCTAAGTCTGAACATAGCAGGTCTGCGATGCGGCTCGGGCGACCGAGCCGTTTTTGCGGACAGGGGTAGCGCGAAAGGACTGCACATGCGTCAATTTAAGACCGAGAGCAAAAAACTGCTCGACCTCATGATCAACTCCATCTACACCAATAAAGAAATCTTCCTGCGCGAGCTTATCTCTAACGCGAGCGACGCCGTCGACAAGCTCAACTTTAAGAGCCTGCAGGACCCGAGCGTCAAGATCGACCAGGGCGACCTGGCCATTCGCGTCTCCTTTGATAAAGACGCCCGCACCATTACCATCTCGGATAACGGCATTGGCATGACCGCCGAGGAGCTGGAGCGCAATCTGGGCACCATCGCCCATTCCGGCTCCGAGGAGTTTAAGACCGAGAACGCCGAGCAGCAGGGCTCCGATGTCGACATCATCGGTCAGTTTGGCGTGGGCTTCTACTCGGCTTTTATGGTCGCCAGCCATGTGAAGGTCGTCAGCCGCGCCTACGGCGAGGATGTCGCCCATGTGTGGGAATCCGACGGTCTTGAGGGCTACACCATCGAGGACGGCGAGCGCGCCGAGCACGGTACCGATGTCATCCTGACGCTGCGCGAGAACGAGAAGCTCGATGCCGACGGCGAGGCCGAGACCTACGATCGCTTCCTGACCGAGTGGGGTCTCAAGAGCCTGATTCAGCAGTACAGTAACTATGTGCGTTACCCGATCCAGATGATGGTGTCCAAGAGCCGCCAGAAACCCAAGCCCGAGGACGCCGGCGACGATTACAAGCCCGAGTACGAGGACTACCAGGAGCTCGAGACCGTCAATTCCATGACACCGATCTGGAAGAAGCACAGCTCCGATGTCGAGCAGAAGGACTACGACGAGTTCTACAAGTCCACGTTCCACGACTTTGACGATCCTGCGCGCACCATCAGCTTCCACGCCGAGGGCACGCTCGAGTATGACGCCCTGCTGTTTGTGCCGGGACGCGCGCCGTTCGATCTGTACAGCAAGGACTACGAGAAGGGTCTGGCGCTCTACAGCTCCAACGTCCTGATCATGGAGAAGTGCGACGACCTGCTGCCCGACTACTACAACTTTGTCCGCGGCGTCGTGGATTCCGCCGACGTGTCGCTCAACATCTCGCGCGAGACGCTGCAGCAGAACCGTCAGCTCAAGGCCATCGCCAAGCGTGTGGAAAAGAAGATTACCGCCGACCTTGAGGATATGCGTGACAACGACCGCGAGGCCTACGAGAAGTTCTTTGAGAACTTTGGCCGCGGTCTTAAGTACGGCATCTACTCGAGCTATGGCATGAAGGCCGATGAGCTCGCCGACCTGTTGCTGTTCTGGTCTGCCAAGGAACAGAAGATGATTACCCTGGCCGAGTATGCCAAGGGCATGCCTGAGGATCAGAAGGCCATCTACTACGCCGCCGGCGACTCGCGTGAGCGCTTGGCCAAGATGCCCGTGGTAAAGGGCGTGCTCGACCGCGGCTATGACGTGCTGCTGCTGACGCAGGATGTGGATGAGTTCACGTTCCAGGCTATGCGTGAGTACGTTGCCGCCGATATGCCCAAGATCTACGAGGACGATGCTGCCCGCGAGGCTGCCGAGAAGGCTGTGGCCGACGGTGCCGAGCCCGAGGTCGAGGATCGTCATCTAGAGCTCAAGAACGTTGCGACCGGTGATCTTGACCTGGCGACCGAGGACGAGAAGAAGGAGGCCGAGGACGCCACCAAGGAGAACGAGGACCTCTTTAGCGCTATGAAGGAGGCGCTCGGTGACAAGGTCGAGAAAGTCGCCGTCTCCGCGCGCCTGACCGATGCCCCCGCTTGTATCACCACCGAGGGCCCACTTTCGCTCGAGATGGAGAAGGTGCTCCAGAAGGGACCCGAGGGCGCGCCCGACGGCATGCCCAAGAGCCAACGCGTGCTCGAGCTCAACGCCAAGCACCCGGTCTTTGACAAGCTTGTCGCTGCCCAGAAGGCAGGCGACGCCGACAAGATCAAGCAGTACTCTGGTCTGCTCTACGATCAGGCCCTGCTGGTCGAGGGCATCCTCCCCGAGGACCCCGTTGCCTTCGCGGCGGCTGTTTGCAACTTGATGTAGTTAGGTAGTTACGCGGTTTTACCAAACCGCGTAACGGCTCGACGCTGCCCTCAGTTCCGCCGTTCTAACGAACGGCGGACCAGTCGACGCTGCGCGGGCGCCAGAGCGACAACTTGTCATTCAAAGAGGACGGCATGACCAGAAGGTCTATGCCGTCCTCTTTTCATGCCAATTTGTTCGCTCTGGCGCCCGCTCGCTGGCATTGCTAAAACATCGATGTTACCGTGGTCCAAACTAGTCGTTGGGGGCGTTCTTGTTTGACCAGTCGTTTAAGAACGTCCCCGATGACTATTTGAATTGCTAATTTGTGCGGGTTGTGGTTTTGTGACCTGCTGAAATTAAAGATACTGTACAACTGTACGTTAATTCGTCTTCGTAGTATATTGCTACCCGCAAAACTCAATACCATTGTGCTCTGAGACGCTAAAGCGCTTACGTACAATGGTTATCGATAGTACGATTCGATTCAACGACAGGATGGATGGTCCAAGCGTGAGTCTCGGCAGCAAACTATCCAATGCAAAGGTCTCCTTTGCGATATTTAAGCGCGACATTAAGCGACTGCTTGTGAACCCCGTCGCCTTGGTGGTTACCCTTGGCGTGTGCGTTATTCCCTCGCTGTATGCCTGGTACAACATCGTGGCCAACTGGGATCCGTACGGAAACACCCAGGGCATCAAGATTGCCATCGCCAACAACGATCGGGGCACCCAAAACGACCTGGTGGGCGAGCTCAATGCGGGCGACAAGGTTGTCGACCAGCTCAAAGAGAACGATCAGCTGGGCTGGACCTTCGTCGATTCGGCCGCCGATGCTAAAGAGGGCGTCGAGAGCGGTGAATATTACGCTGCCATCGTGATCCCCAAGAACTTCTCTGACAATCTTGTCTCAATGCTCGACGGCAATTACCATCAGCCCAAGCTCACGTACTACGTCAATGAGAAGAAGAGCGCTATTGCGCCCAAGGTCACCGACACTGGCGCCAATACCATCGAGGAGCAGATCAACTCGGAATTTGTCTCTACGGTGGGCGAGACTGTTGCCGGAATCGCGAAAGATGCCGGAGTCGATTTAAAGGACAAAGCGACCCAGACCCAGGATTCGCTGGCTGGTTCGGTGTCCGAAGCGTCTGATACCCTGGGCGAAGTACGTGATTCCATCGGCGACATGAACACCGCCATCGACAAGACAAGCAGCTCGATTGCTTCGGCCGATGCTGCGTTGGCGGGCCTGCAGGGACAGGCGCCTTCGCTAACGCAGGCAATCGCTCAGGGTAATGATTTGCTGGGCGAAGCTCGCACCACGGCTGGCAAGTCCATCACCTCGCTCTCCAAGGCACTTTCGGAGGGCAGCCTTGCGCTCACCAAGACGTCAGCCTCCGCGAACGCTGCGATTGGCAAGCTGACGGGTACGGTCACATCTACGACCACCCGCATCGACAACTCGCTCGAGTCTCTCCAAGCGACGATCGATCACAATAAGGCCGTTATCGGGCACTTGGAGATTCTCGTCAATGACACGTCGACAGGTTCCGAGGAAATTGACGCGCGCATTGTATCGACCATCAATTCGCTTCGCGAGCAAAACCAGAAGCTGCAGAGCATTAAGGATGGCCTTTCTGCACAGTCGAGGGCCATGGCAAACGACGCTAAGGCAATCTCGAACGCGAGCAAGACACTCAACGCGGCAATTCAGACCGGTACGGCTAACCTCGGTCAGGCTCAGACCGATCTGGGGCAGAACGCGCTGCCGAAGGCTTCGAGCGCGCTTGACTCCTTTGCCGCCGTTTCGGGCGATTTGACCGGCATTGTATCGGGTATGACCCCCACGATAGCGAGCGCGCGCGGCACGCTGGCGCAGCTCGACGCCACGCTCAAGCAGGCAAAGACCACGCTGTCCCAAACCGATGCCTCCCTTGCCAAGGTTCAGGACAAGCTCGCGACCGCCGCTAATGACATTGCGGCGCTGCAGACCTCTGAGTCTATGGGCGAGTTAGCCGACCTCATGGACGTCGACGTCAATGACGTGGCAGATTTCATGGCATCTCCGGTTGAGCTGACGTCCAAGTCAATCTATCCGGTCAAGAGCTTTGGCTCGGGCATCGCGCCCTTCTACACCAATCTGGCGCTGTGGGTAGGCGGCTATGTGCTCATCGCTATCTACAAGCTCGAGGTCGACCGCGAGGGCATCGGTAGCTTTACGGCGCGTCAGGGCTACTTTGGCCGCTGGCTGCTGATGGTGATCCTGGGTGCGTTCCAGGCCATTATCGTTACGGTGGGCGACCTGGTCATTGGCGTTCAGTGCGTCAATCCGCTGCTCTTTGTGCTGGGCGGCATCGCTATCTCGTTCACTTACGTCAACATCATCTATGCGCTGTCCACCACGTTTAAGCATATCGGTAAGGCAATTGGCGTCATCCTCGTCATTGTGCAGATTCCCGGTTCGTCGGGCATGTATCCCATCGAGATGATGCCCGGCTTCTTCCAATGGCTGCATCCGCTGCTGCCCTTCACCTATGGCATCAACCTGCTGCGCGAGACCGTCGGTGGCATGTATTCGTTCAACTACCTGTTTAACCTGTGCATCCTGGGCGTGTTCTTGATCGTGGCGCTCTTTATCGGTCTGCAGCTGCGCCCGTTGCTGCTCAACCTCAATCTGCTCTTTGATAAGCAGCTTTCCACGACGGGCCTCATGATCTGCGAGTCCAACGACCTGCCGCGCCAGCGCTATTCGCTGCGCACGGCCATGCGTGTCATGCTCGATTCGGATTCGTACCGTCGCGAGCTGCTCGATCATGCCGTGGCGTTTGAGCATCGCTACCCCTACTACATCAAGGGCGGTTTTGCCGCTGTGGTGGGCGTTCAGGTCCTGCTCTTTGTCCTGTCGACGGTTCTCGATATCGACAATAACGGCAAGATTATCCTGCTCGTTATCTGGATCATTTCGGTTATCGCCATCTGTGGCTGGCTCATCAACATCGAGTACATCCGCGCGAGCCTCAATACCCAGATGCGTATCTCGGCACTTTCGGACGAGGACCTTCGCCGCGAGATGCGCGAGCACACGGCTGCCATCCCTGCTGCCCGTCGCATGTTTGGTCTCAATGCCAGCGAGCGGGGCACCAAGGACAGCGAACAGCCCACGAGCCGTCTGCCGCATATCGGTGCGCATCGTAAGGCTCAAGATGCCGACGGCGTTGACAACGTAAGCGGAAACGACGGGGACACCACCCCACTTGGTAAGCACTCTAAAGGAGGTGAGGCATAAATGAAAAACATCCTGCACCTGTTTAAGCGCGATGTCCAAAATGTGTCTCGCTCCGTGATCGGCTTGGTTGTTGTGATGGGCCTCATTATCGTGCCGTGCCTGTACGCGTGGTTTAACATCGCCGGTAGCTGGGATCCCTACGGCAATACCGGCAACCTTAAGATCGCCGTGGTCAACACCGACGAGGGCTACGAGAGTGATCTGATTCCCGTCGAGGTCAACGTGGGCGAAAACGTAACCGCCACTCTGCGCGGCAACGAGAACTTCGACTGGGTCGTTCTCAACGACCGCGATAAGGCGATTGAGGGCGTTAAGTCGGGCGCGTACTACGCTGCCGTCGTTATCCCTAAAACGTTTAGCGCCGACATGATGACGCTTTTCTCGACCGAGGTGAAGCACGCCGATATCGAGTTCTATGAGAACCAGAAGGCCAACGCCATCGCACAGATTGTGACCGAGAAGGGTTCGAGCGCCGTCCAGAGTCAGGTCAACGAGACCTTTACCGAAACCATTACGAGCATCGGTCTTAAAACCGTGTCCAGCCTGCTCGACTATATGAGTACCGACCAGGTGAGCAACTTTATCGCCAATCTGTCCTCTACGCTGGGCGATTCGGTCGAGGACCTGCAGGACGTTCAGGCGAGCGCGACGTCGCTTGCGGGCATTTTGAGCTCTACGTCCGATTCACTGACATCGGCGGGCGGCATGCTCAAACAGTCCGGATCGACCGAGGAGTCGGTGAAGCAGCTCATGCAGCATGCCGAGAGCGGTATTGCCGATTCCGAGCAAGCGCTCAAGTCCGCCAGCGATGCAATCGATGCCGCTATTGATGGGAGCGCAGGTTCGTTCGATAACGTTTCTACCGAGCTCGCAAAGGCATTCGACGCTGCAAACCTGCATGTCAATCTTACGGTGCGTCAGCTCAACGATGGCGCAACGTCACTCAAGAACCGTGCCGACGAGATTGATGCCACGGCGAATGAGCTCCGTAGTCTTGCTGGCCAGGTGAGTAACGATAAGCTCAAGGCAGGGCTTGAGGACGCGGCTGCTGAGCTTGACAAAACCGCGGCGGAGTACCGCAACAATGCCAATGAGCTGACGAACATCGCGACGTCGCTCACGAACAGCATGGCCGAGGTCAACAGCTCGCGTGCCGAGGTCGACCAGGCCATCGCCGATGCCAAGGCGGGTATCTCGGGTGCCAAGTCCGACTACGATTCTACGTTCTCGGTTAAGGCCAAGGAGCTCAAGAAGACCATTTCGGGCGTTCTGGATTCCCTGAACGGTATCTCGGGTGACCTAGATAGCGCCGTGAGCGGTCTGACCGACGCCTCTGGTTCGCTCGCGAAGGGTCTCTCCAAGGCTGCAAGGCTCGTCAACAAGGCTTCCGATCAGCTGGGTGAGGCATCGGACAAGATTAGCGCGTTCAAGGACGAGCTCGACGGTGCCCTTATGTCGGACGATCTGGCCACGATCAAGACGATGATCGGCAACGACCCCGATGGCCTCGCCGTGTCGCTTTCCGGCCCCGTTGCGCTCGATCGCAAGCCGGTCTATCCGATCCGCAACTACGGCTCGGCCATGGCGCCGTTCTACACGATTTTGTCGCTGTGGGTGGGCTCGATTGTTCTGGCGGCCATGATGAAGGTCTCGGTTGACGATGAGCTCATCAACGAACTCATCCCCGTGCGCCTGCACGAGATCTACCTGGGCCGTTATCTGTTCTTTGGCGGTCTGGCCTTGCTGCAGGCAACGCTCGTGTGCGCGGGCGACATTCTGTTCTTTGGCATCCAGTGCGACAACCCCCTGCAGTTTGTGCTTGCCGGCTGGGTCGCGAGCCTCGTGTTCTCCAATATCGTCTACACGCTCACGGTTTCGTTTGGAGATATCGGCAAGGCCCTCGCCGTCGTGCTGCTGGTCATGCAGGTCGGCGGTTCGGGCGGTACGTTCCCCATCGAGATGACCGGCCCCGTGTTCCAGGCGATCTACCCGTTCCTGCCGTTTACCCACGGCATCAACGCCATGCACGCCGCCATGGCCGGCGCCTACCATATGGAGTACTGGGTTGAGTTGGGCATTCTGGCGAGCTATCTGATTCCGTCGCTGGCCCTGGGCGTCGTCTTCCGCCGCCCGGTTATCAAAGCCAACGACTGGATCATCGAAAAGCTGGAGTCGACAAAGCTTATTTAGTGCAACAGCGTGACATCGACGAAACATCGAGGTTTACTCTGCCGACGCTTTAGTGGGCTGGATTGCGTGGGCTGCTTGGTTGTTGCTACAGTAGCGGGGCGTGCCGGGGGTCCGGTGCGCCCCGTTTTTATTTGACCATGAGGCGGCACGCAGCCATACGCGTGCGGACACCACGCCCAGATTGAGTGTGAGGATGTTCCATGGCCCAATACGCTGCCAACGAAATCGAAAACATGCCCGATAGCCCTGTGGCCCGTGAGGATTTGGGCGCGGGCGGTATTCCCAGGGGCGCCGGCGCACGCTCCCCGCTGTTCTGGAAAGTTTTGCTACTTTCGGTGGCGGTCATCTGGGGCTACTCCTTTACCACTATGAAGGATGCACTCGGCACCATTCCGGTGTTCGAGCTGCTCTATGTACGCTTTCTGCCTGCAGCGTTGGTCATGTTTGCCGTCTTCCACAAGCGCATCACTGCACATTTCAACGCTCGCAATCTGATCGTTGGCCTGAGTATGGGCGTGCTCATGTGGGCGGCCTATGCGTTGCAGACGGTCGGTCTGGCATATACTACGGCGGGCAAGAATGCTTTTTTGACGGGCACGTATTGCATCCTCGTGCCGTTCGCGAGCTATTTTCTGAGCGGAGAAAAACTCACCCGCTATAACCTGGGCGCGGCACTGCTGTGCTTGGCGGGCATTGGCTTGGTGGCGCTCGATAGCGTCGAGTTCAACATCGGTGACGTCATTACGCTGACAGGCGCGGTCTTCTTCGCCACCCAGATGGCGGTGACCGCCAAGTACGGTCGCAAAATGGACATCAACGTTATCACGTTTTGGATGTTTGTGGGCAACGGCGTGCTGAGCCTGGTCTCGTCGCTGCTATTCGAGACCCAGGCGCCTTTGTCCGTGTGGACGCCGAACTTTATCGGTGTGATGGCGTTTCTCTCGGTGGGCTGCACATGCGTGGCTCTGCTCATCCAAAACGTCGGCCTGGCGCATGTCCCGGCTTCGACGGGCTCGCTGCTCCTTTCGATGGAGTCGCCTTCGGGCGTGTTGTTTTCGGTGCTGCTGATGGGGGAGGCGCTCACCTCGCGCCTGCTCGCCGGCTTCGTGCTTATCTTCCTGTCGATTATCTTGAGTGAGACTCACTTCGATTTTTTGCGCAAAAAGCCGCGCCCGCAATTGTAAACAACTTGTTGCGCCGCCCTCCCGGGGCGGCATTTTTTATGCGTCGCCCTTAAAGTTGTACCTTGCACTTTACGTTATCAAAGTGCTTGCTGCAAAAACGTTACTGGAGGGCATCTATGGCACCAGCTTTGTCCGATTTTCAACCGCAACCAGCGCCCAAGGCTACCGCAGCGGCGCAGGCCGCTATCGGTGACGGTCTTGTTGCAGAAGCTCAGACTTTTGCAGACGAGCTTGCTGTGTGGCGACACGATCTACACCAGATGCCCGAGCTGGGTAACAACCTTCCGCAGACGTCCGTCTTTATCCAGGCGCGTCTGGACGAGATGGATATTCCCTATGCCGTGCTTGTTGACGGCTCCTGTGTCGTTGGCCTTATCGGTGCCGGCGCGGCAGCTGCTGCTCGGGGTAACGGTACGTGCACGGACAAGCAGGCCGGTACGGTCATCATGCTCCGCGGCGACATGGATGCCCTGCCCGTTGCCGAGGAATCCGGCGAGCCCTTTGCATCCACCAATGGCTGCATGCATGCTTGCGGTCACGATATGCACGCGACGGCGCTGCTTGGTGCGGCTCGTATGCTCAAGGCCCGCGAGTCCGAGCTTCTCGACGCCAACGCCACGGTTAAGTTGCTGTTCCAGCCGGGCGAGGAAACCTTTGAGGGTGCCCGTGCCGCCATCGTCGACGGTTTGCTGCAGAACCCACGCCCCCAGGCCGCCTTTGCCATGCATGTCAATAGCCAGTCGCCGCTTGGCCTGGTGCTCTACGGCAGCCCGGCGCTCTCGGGCGTGTACGGTTTTCGCATCACGCTTCAGGGCAAGGGCGGCCATGGCTCGAGCCCCGAGATCTGCATCGACCCCATCACGGCCGGCGTCCATGTGCATCTGGCGCTTCAGGAGCTCATCTCCCGCGAGGTGCCGGCGGCCAAGGAGGTCGCGCTTACCGTTGGCAAGTTCGCCGGCGGTCAGGCCGCAAATGTCATCCCCGACACTTGTGTACTCGAGGGAACGCTGCGTGGCTTCGACGTCAAGCTCATGGGGCACCTCAAGACCCGCATCGCGGAGGTCGTAAACGGCGTTGCCACAACATATCGTACGTCGGCGACCATCGAGACGCTTTCGGATGTTCCGCCGCTTGTACTCGACAGCGATATGACTCAGGTGTCGCTTGGCTACGTGGGCGCAGTGCTGCCCAAGGCGGCTTTCTTGCCGCTTTTCCATGCCATGGCGAGTGAGGACTTCGCGCTTATCTCGAGCGAGATTCCGAGTGCGTACTTTACCGTGGGCGCGGCCGTAACCGACACGGACGAACACTTTGCCCAGCACCATCCCAAGGCACGTTTTAACGATGCCGAGCTGCCGCTCGGTGCTGCGGCTTATACCGCCGTCGCTTTGGGCTATATCGCCGACCACCGGTAGCATCCAACCTTGCCTTTCAAGCCTGCGGGCATGGCCGTAAGGCCTATGCCCTTGTCTTTCAAGGCAATCTTGGGCACTACCGGCGCCATTGTCTCGGGCGTGCTGTTCGATGCCACGGGCTCCTTTGCGAGCACTTGGATTGTGTGCCTGGCGTGCTCCGTGGTCATGCTCGTGTTCCTGCTGGCATCCGAGCCCATCGCCGCCAAGCTGCGCGCGTGCGTGGCGGGGGAGTAGACGTCCGTCGCTCTTTTCTGTTCGCCCCGTTCTGTCCGTGGCCGCCTTGGAAGCCGAATGGATGCTCGTACCATCATTCGGTTTCCAAGGCGGCCACGGGCCTACGAAATGATCCGTTTTCCTCC
>CALFGH010000234.1 GCA_937958315.1 uncultured Collinsella sp.
GCAATGTGCGCTGGCGATAGCAACGGATGCTCCACCCACTGGCGGATGCGGCGCGTGGGGCAGCCGAGCTCCTGGACCAGACGGTCGACGGCGTTCTCGTTCTCCTCTGCCAGCTGAAGCTGTGCCAGCTCCTCGTCGGTGAGCTGTTCGTCTTTATTTTCTGCCATAGTTACCTCTTTTTACTATTTCTTAGCGTGCTTGCCAGCACCCTTGCTGTCATCGGTGACCGAGATGAGCTGTCGGTCGGCAGCGCCATTACGACGCGCACGGCGGCGTTCCTCGGCATCGCCCGCGTCGGCGGCGGCGCGGTGTGCCTTGTTGACGTTAAAGACCTCGTCGTGCTTGCGCCACGGACCGACGGACTCGCCAAAGCTCATCTTAAGGCCGGCGATAAAGCCGCCGAGCCAGCCGATCGGCGCAAACTGCACCAGCGGGAACAGCGAGAACACCCAGGTCAGCAGGACGACTGCCGCCGCTCCCGCAAAGTTGGCAATCCAGTAGTCGCGCTTGGTGATGACGCGCTTTTCGCACGCCCACTGGCCGCACAAAAAGCCGATGTAGATCGCGAAGAGAAAGAGCGCCAGCGCAAGCACCACGAACGTCCAGCTCATGGGCGTTACTCCTCGTGATGGTGGCCGCAGCAGCACTCGTGGCCGTCGTCATGGCCGTGGCCGCCGCAGCACTCGTGGCCCTCGTCGTGGTGGTGGCCACAACCGCACTCGTGATCGTCGCCATGCTCGCCGCAACCGCAGCCTTCCTCGTGAGCACCATGCTCCTCGGGACGATACTGCGACCAGTCCAGACCGGCGGCGATGGCGTCGGCCTCCTCCTTATAGAGGACCGTGACGGCCTGGGTGCCCAGCTTGGCGCCACCGATGGCATCGAGCATGTCGTAAAGCGTAAAGGCCACGTCGGCGCCGGGCAGCGCAAGCTCACGGTCGTCGGCATAGGCGAGCGCCAAGCGCAGATCCTTAATGAAGTGCTCGACCATAAAGCCGGGCTTGTAGTCGCCGTCGAGCGCCTTGGGCGCCAGGCTCTCCATGGCGCCGGACTTGCCGGTGCCACCCAGGATCATCTGACGGGTCTTCTCAAGATCAAGGCCGCTCAGCTCGGCAAACGCCAGCGCGTCTGCCATGCCGACCATGCAGGCGCCCAGCGACACCTGGTTGGCGAGCTTGGCAGCCTGCCCCTTGCCGGCGCCATCGAAGCAGCAGATGGTTGCCGCAAAGGTGGAAAGGATGTCGCGGACCGGCGCGATGTCGTTCCCGGTGGCGCCCACGATAGCCGTGAGCGTGCCGGCGATGGCACCCGACTCGCCGCCGGTGACGGGGCAGTCA
>CALFGH010000235.1 GCA_937958315.1 uncultured Collinsella sp.
ACAGGACCTGAATGGTACGACGGATCTCGTCGGTACGGCCGATGACCGGGTCGAGCTTGCCGGCGCGGGCCAGATCGCAGATGTTGCGACCGTACTGCTCCAACGCCTCAAACTGGGTCTTGTCCTCGGCAGACGTCACGCGGTCATCGCCACGCAGCTCCTCGTAGACCTGCTCGATGCGCTCCTTGGTCACGCCAGCGTCACGCAGTACACGACCAGCCTCGCCCTTGTCCTCGGCAAGCGCCATCAGCAAATGCTCGGTCACCACAAAGCTGTCGCCCATCTTGGTGGCCTTTTTCTCGGCCTTCTCGATGACGCGGACAAGCTCATTGGAAAGACCCATCTGCTGACCCTCGCCCGAAACCTTGGGCGCGTGGTCGATGGCATCCTGTGTGGAACGTGCGAGCTGAGCTGGGTCGGCACCGATGCGCTCGATAATCACGGAGATATTGCGCTCGCCGGCACCGAGCAGGGCAGACAGCAGGTGGATCGGCTCCACCGCGCCGGCCTGCGCATCGGCAGCCGTGCTCATGGCGGTCTGCAGCGCCTCGCGCGACGTCATTGCTAGCTTATCGATTCTCATGGAATCACCTCTCTTGGGGCGGCCGCCCTACGGGGCGGCTTCACGTTGTTCGAGAAGTATTGTTGCCAGCTTTGTACGATCTTATACATAAATCTAAGTCTCTATATATAAGATTTTCTGAGTGATTGAAAGATAGGGAGCAGGTGCGCTCACCCGCTACGGCCTCGTCCCCTTACTATCTCAATCTGTAACATCTAGCGGCTGTTTATGGCTCTAGATGTTACAGATTGAGATGAAATGACCAGCGGCACCCGTTTATCTAAATCTGTAACACCAGGCCCACTTTTAGCGGCCAAGATGTTACAGATCGAGACAGACCGAAAACCACCACAAAGGGGACAGGCACCTTTGTGGTGGTTGCAGTCTCTATTTACTTGCCGAGCCCGTGCTTCCCGATTTGGCGTTCCAGGGCATCTCATCCTCGAACAGCCACGTGCGGGCAGACCCACTATCGCGTGCAGTCTGCGGATCGGGCAAGCAGGTCTATCCATAGGCATCTTGGATACACTGACCCATAAAATCGTTGAGCTCGGTCTGGTCGCCCTCCATGACATAGGCGACATCGCCGTCCATGATGTAGATGCCCGGACCCTCATTGCCCTCGTAGCCCGGATCGTACGAGACATCACATAACTTTGCGCCGTTTGCAGTGTCCAGCTCGATGGAAGAGTGGCATCCGCCAACCATGTCGTTCGCTTTTGCCCGATAGGACGCATATCCATACCAGCGCTTAAAGGTTTTGCCCTTGAGCAGCTCGGACGCCCTGTCGATCAGACTAGAATCCGTGGTATAGCGCATAGCCCCAAGCTGAATAAGTGGATAATTACTAATGCCCAGCGCAGCCGGCTGCTCATCAAAATCAACGGTAATGGTCTCGGGCTTGGCAGCGCCGGTCAGAAGTTCGACAGATTGAGTCACAGGCTTGACCACCGGCTCCGTCACCGCAGCAGGTAGAAACGCCATGCCGACAGCGCCCGCGCCAACCACAGCGATCGCAAGCGCCAAAACAATCAATCCAATACGGGCAGGATTTCTCACAGCAAAGCACCTCACAATGCAAGCCTTCACCACCTGCACTAATGATATCGCCAGCCAGCACTATTACCTAAAGGAGCCGCGCGCTCCTCACCACCACAAAGGGGACAGGCACCTTTGTGGTGGTTTTCGACGCTAACGGTCGACCATCTCGCGCCATGAGATTAAACTTGAATTGTTCTCTGAACATATCCATTTCTGCCTATCCTCAACAGATCTTTGTCTCGAGGAGCGCATATGAAGCCGTCTCATTCCACCGGTCGTAACGTCATCGCCATTCTCGCCATACCCATCGTGATGCTCTTCCTTATCGTCATCACGCCCTTTTCTTTTGGTATCGCCTCGCCCTTCGATCTTTGCGGGATGATCGACGCCGGCTCGCGTGCCACCTCGCTCTCCTTTGTCTGCCGTGGCGTGTTCTACGAATATGCAATTCCCACCGGAAGTTGGCAGTCCAAGTTACCGTTGCTCGGCAAGGTCGACGGATGCTCCCCCTATTTCTGCCTTGAACCTCAGGCGCTAAACTATCTAATCGACGACCAGCCACTCGACTCCGTCACCCTCGCCTACGACTACGCACCAAACACCGATGAGCGCCACATGAACCAAGTCCTCGACAAGATGCTTGGACAGTGCGGGCTCACCGAGGAGACCGGTCGAACCATCTATAGCAACCAGAAATTAAAGCGAACAGAACTCCGCCGTGTCGGAAAAATCAAAGGGCGAAACGGGGCCGCCTACTGGGATGCCTGGGCAACACGCGACAAGGGCGAATTCGGACACAGCACCTATATGGTCACTGTCTACACCAAAGACGGAATTAAGGACAATGTTGACGATTTCGCGTCATCCAAACTCGGCATCCCCAAAACAACCAAACCCGCCAACCCAGATGAAATCCTGTAGAGGCGCTCATTGGAATGTCGCTCAACGTGCACACCGACATTGAGCTCAACCCCACCACCACAAAGGTGCCTGTCCCCTTCGTGGTGGTTTTCGACAAAAAGAAGCCGCCCCGATAACAGAGGCAGCATCAAGCAAGTCTATTTATTAGCGTCCCTCAAGACCCAACGAGAACGTCGCGGTAGCCCCGGCCACACCTTTCCCTCGAGCGACCCTCGCGAAGCGCGTGAGCGCGAGGGAAAGGTGTGGCCGGGGCGTACAGCAGAGTTACTCGGCAGCGGCCTTGAACTTGTTGTAGTTGATCAGACAGCCGGCCTTGACGATGGCACGCTCCTCTGCCGTCATATCGGCAATGTAGAGCTCAATCTGCTCGAACGTGCCGTCGGCGCGCACCACGTAGGCGGCGATGTCCTTCAGGTCACCATCGAGCGCAGCGCGTATACCCGGCACAAAGACGTAGTCGCCCACCTCAAAGTTGGGCTCGGCCTCCATCTGGAAGGGCACCATGCCCCAGTTCATCACGTTGGAGCGATAGCGCTTGGTGGCGTACTCGTGAACGATATTGGCCAGACCGCCAATCACGCGCTGGCAGCTCGCGGCCTGCTCGCGGGCAGAACCGTCACCGGGCTTCTTGGCATAGAGCATGGAGCCGTACTCGGTCGCCTTGGCGTCTGCCGCGACCCCCGCGCCAGCCAGCGCCTCAAACACGCCG
>CALFGH010000236.1 GCA_937958315.1 uncultured Collinsella sp.
CGGCAAAGGGGTCGGCGACAGGAGCCGCCTGAGCTGCGCTCTGTTGGCCGGCCGAAGCAGCCGACGCGGCAGAGGCGTACGCAGCCGACGACGCGCCGTTATAGGCGGCATTGTTGGCTGCGTTGGCTACAAGCGCCACGAAGGCTGCGGTGCTGCCCGCAGGGGCTGCATGAGAGCCCGAGACGGCGCGTGCGGCAGCGGCAATGTCATCGCGATTGTAAGAACCGGTCTTTCCACCGTTGGTGAGCTCGTCGATTGCGACCTGGTAGACATCGCGCGAACGCACGGCATCGCAGCTGACCGGGGAATCGTCATCGAGCATGCTGTCGATCATAGACCAGGCCTCGGCCTCATCCATGGCGTTAGCCGCGCGCGCGATGGTGGGAACGCCATCGTCGGCGTGGCGGCGCTGGAACGCACCGGTCAGGCCGGAGAGAAATGCGGAAGAAGGCTGTGCGGCATTGGCCTGATCAGCCGGAGCCGCAGGCTGAGGCGCCGCCCCCTGCTGCTGTGCGGGAATCGAGGCGGTCTTGAACTCGTTGTGGGTCCGGCCAAACTGAGCGGCGCCGCCCACGGCATCGGGCTCAAACAGGCGGCCATCGTGCTCGGCACGATACTCGGAAATGCCCAGCGAGGCTGCGTAGATGCCCACGCCTGCCACCGCACCAACGGCGAAGGGAACCGCGCCCGCGACAACCGTCTCGTTGACCGACGAGAACGGCAGCGTCGCGGCATACATCACCACGGGGGCGGCAAGGCCGATCCCGCAGGAAAGTCCGGCAAGGACTGCTCGTTGTGTTGCATCAGAAGAAGCCATGAGCTCTCCCCATCTTCCAGCACCCAAATCGCATCATTTAGTTGGCTGCGCGAGAGAAGATGAAGCGGGACATGCGTCCCAAAGCAACGGTATATGGTTCGTTTCATCTGCGTTTTCCGTCGCGAAGCTTAAAGTTATTATGCGAAACCGACCCTCCGATTGCAAGCGATGAGGCCGGATTATGGCTCGAAAACTGCTGCTTGTCGGTCATAAGGTCAGAAAATGTTGCCGAGTGGCGCCGTAAAGAAAGGGCCGGGGCATAAACCCCGGCCCGATTGCCCGTTCTCATGGCGATATAGCGTGCGGCTTTTGGTCTAAAACGTCTGCTCGTAGTCGCTGTGCTTTTTGGCCGAGCGCACCAGGAACTCCTGGTTGGTGTTGGTTCCCTTAAGGCCCTTAATAAACGACGCCGCCGCGCGCTCGGTGTTGTTCATACCGGCGAGGATGCGACGCAGGCCAAAGACAAACGGGCGCATCTGCTCGTCGACCAGCAGGTCCTCGTTGCGCGTACCGGAGGCAACGGGGTCGATGGCCGGGAAGATGCGGCGATCGGCAAGATCGCGGTCGAGCTTGAGCTCCATGTTACCTGTGCCCTTGAACTCCTCAAAGATGACCTCATCCATCTTGGAGCCGGTGTCGATAAGGGCGGAGGCGAGGATGGTGAGCGAGCCGCCGTTTTCGATATTGCGGGCTGCACCCAGGAAACGCTTGGGCGGATAGAGAGCTGCCGAATCGACGCCGCCCGAAAGGATACGGCCCGAGGCGGGTGCCGCCAGGTTGTAGGCGCGGGCAAGACGCGTGATGGAGTCGAGCACCACCACGACATCGCCGCCCAGCTCCACGATGCGCTTGGCACGCTCGATGACGAGCTCGGCCACGCGGGTGTGGTTCTCGGCAGGCATATCGAAGGTCGAGGCCACGACCTCGCCCTTGATGGAGCGCTGCATATCGGTGACCTCTTCGGGGCGCTCGTCGACGAGCAGGCAGATGAGGTGCACCTCGGGGTTGTTGATCGAAATGGACTGGCAAATCTTCTTAAGGATCGTTGTCTTGCCGGCCTTGGGCGGCGACACGATCAGGCCACGCTGGCCCTTGCCGATGGGTGACACGATATCGATGGCGCGACCGGTAATGGAATCCTTGCCATGCTCCATGCGCAGCAGCTCGTTGGGATAGACCGGGGTAAGGTCGCCGAACTTGGGGCGGTTGCGGATCTGCTCGGGATCCATGCCGTTAACGGTCGTGATCTTGGCGAGGCCGGCTCGCTTGTCGCCGCCGCGCGAGGGGCGCAGCGAACCCTCGATGACATCGCCCGTGCGCAGGCGTGCGGAGCGAATGAGGTAAGCGGGGACGAAGGCGTCTTCGTTGGACTTCATGTAACCGTGGGCATGGATGATGCCGGAGCCGTCCGGGCGAATCTGCAGGATGCCCTTAATATCGCGGAAGCCCTCGGCCTTCGCGGCGGTCGTGTAGATCTCCTCGACAAGCTCGGCCTTCTTCTTGCCTGCAAAATCGTCTCGTCATCGAGAAGCAGTCCCTTCC
>CALFGH010000237.1 GCA_937958315.1 uncultured Collinsella sp.
GCCGCGAGCGCCCACGGGGGCTCCGTCTCGCTTGCCAACAGCCCCTCGGGCGGCGCGGTGGCCACCATTGCGGTCCCCCTGTGCGGGATCTGACGAATCAGGCCCTCACACTGGCATACCTCGCAACCAAACGCTTCCCGGATAATTCATGAGGCCGTACTCGTATTCGAGCCTGCCTATCTCTGCGGCAAGCGCCTCCGTCATGTAGAAGGTTTTCGTGCGGCCCGTCGACTTCGCCAGGCGGTCGTACCTGTTCGCGAGGTCCTCGGGGGTTCTCAGGGCTGCGGTGGCTGTTGCCATGATGCACCTCCCGGTTAGATGTAATACGTGTATTACTTTCTATCACATCACCCGAACCCCGCACCGGCGTACGGTCGTATCTGCTTTTTTACCTTACATTTTGTCAACCGGCCCATGCTCGGCTTGTTCAGCCGGATTAAATCAACTGTTAAATCAATCCAGGCCTGTAGGGGGCGGTGGAAATCTTTCGAGGACTGGGGGCGCCGTCCCTGGGTCGGCTCCTCGATGGCCGCGGCTGAATTTCCCTGCCATCGGCTGCGTGGGTTCCGGCACGGGGCTCTGGCGCTGCTCGAACTGGGCGCAAGACTCGGCTGTTGGTCGTACCGGACGGCATACGTTTTGAGACCGGCAAGCTGATGCCGGCTCGAGGACAGCGGCCCGGTGCACCGGGCCGATCGATAGCGGTCTCAGGTTCACAGCGCAGCTTCTCAGGGCTCGCATATATAGGAAGACTTGATTGGCAATCGATTTTAATGAAGTCGGCAGCGCATGTCAGAGTTTTCAACAAATTTAACATGCCACCCTTTATATCCGCACGCGCGTAATTCAACTCATAAGGACCGGCTATCCCTTACCTGTGACACAATCTCAAACGCACAGAACAGAATCATCAGTCCAATCATCGCATAAGAGGCAGCCGAACCTTCAAGCACTATTCCACAAAGAACAATCTCCGCGCCGCCAATAAGAACTGTTATCAGGCGCTCTGCCTTTTTGCTCTCGCCGCTCGCATAAAAAGGCGGCAAAGCGCACAAGATCACATATAGCCCGGGAAGGGAATACAGGATCGATAGTCCAAGCCCCCCATCAACCGCAGTGTTTTGCGTAAGAATCAACTGAACCCAAACGGCAATTATCACTGAGCAGGTTGTCGATAAAAGAAGACTAGAAATATAGCACGCAACAAAGTCCCGTCGCATTCGAACAGAGAAATCCGCGAACTCTCTTCGCCGCGTGGAAACAATAAGGTACACCGAAATTGCAATAGAACCAATCAGAGAAAACAGCGGAACAACCAGCAATTCAAGCTTATTACCCCATCGATCAACCACACCCCCACTCCAATGAGCGGGAATTGTATCAGGGAGGACTGACCAAGCCGCCCATAGAATCAGAAATGGAAGAATAGAGAGGATGAAAGATGATAACACTGCAGTAATTTTTTTGAGGCTCTCATCGATTCCGCATCTCCTTGCGCGCCCACATTCCACTCCGCCTTAAATCAAGTATACGTTTTGAGACCGGCAAGCTGTTGCCGGCTCGAGGACAGCGGCCCGGTGCACCGGGCCGATCGATAGAGGACTCAGGTTCACAGCGCAGTTTCTTGGGGCTCGCATATATAGGAAGACTTGATCGGCAATCGATTTTAATGAAGTCTACAGCGCATGTCAGAGCTTTCAACAAACCGCAGGTAAATCCGTGTACCAAAAATTGGTACACGGATTTACCTGCGATGTTCATGCTTGGTCAAAAGCCCATCAAGCGATATATCCATTATTTTAATGCGCGCGCCTGAGCTTTTGGCTGAAGTGGCAGTCCGACCGCCGGCAGGCGGCCACGCTATGTCCAAAGGCCACGCCTACTCCCAGTGCCCGGCTACGTCGACGACCCAGTGCTGCCCGTCGAGTTCCTGCCGCAGAGCTACATCAGGGACGTCTTATTGGGGGACGACCGCATGGAACCCCGGGAGATCAAGCTGTACGGCTGATCCATCCGTCAACAACATGTCAAAGCCCCAAACCCCACAGGATCGCGAACGAGGGGATGAATTGACCGCCCGGGTATTTGCGCCCGGGCGGTCAATTTTATCAACCATGGGTGCGATTCTGTGAGGCCATTTTTCTGGCATCCGCCGTTTGCTCCGGTCTCAACGCACCCATCGACCGTTCAGTAATCTTTGCGAACGCGACCACGTGCGCATTTGTCGAACAATCAAATGTCCGACAATGTCTGACGGAGCTGTCAGACATTCACGCACGAACAGGCGAGCTTCGCGAGCGATTGTAGGCATCTAGTAGCCCCAGCTGCGTCTTTGGCGCAGGTTCAACGTTTGACATCTTGAATGTCTGACGTTGAACGAAGCTGGTTGATAACAAGCAGGTGGAATAAACATGGAGCCCGACACCTCTCGCGCAATCGGCGCGCGGCAAGGGTCTGGCCCATCTCATATGTTGCCAACGCTAACGGTGAACCTGAGCGCCCGGGCACATTCTTTGTTGGCTGAAACCGGCATAGCAACTAACGGAAGGCATCATCGAAGGAGTGTGCTGGAAAGCACCCGTCTCCTTAACTGTTAGAAATGCAAGTTAATAATCTATGTGGTCAATATAATACCGTTGAACCCGCGTATCGATACCGTTCAGCCATTCGCCTCGCCCCCGTCGCACGCATCTTCATCCGGTCTGTTACTTTTAATCTAACAATTCTTTGAGGAACGTAGGTGCTTCTAAATGTACTGTCGACTTCTTCTCAAACTAATCCTAAGAGACAGGGCCGTATGGATTTGTACGCTCGTTCTCGCCGCAGCCTTTTCCGTCCCCATTGCGTTCAATTCACCCATCTACGGGCCCTTCTTTATGAAGCAGGGCATGCAGAGCTTTGTCGACGCATTCAATACGCGCACGCCCCAGGCCAGCGGCACAGACCTATCGCCAGAGCAGCAAGCTGACGCGGAGCTTGCAAGATACGCGAACGCCGCCCTCGCCGCCCAAACCGACGCCGCCTTTCTCGATTCTGCCGAGAGCTACTACGCGCTCATGGGCGAAGGCTTCCAATCCGGGTCCATCGTGGGAGACCGAGAGACCAATGACGCAGACCTCGCATATTGCCGTGCCCTGAGCAGCTCCGGCATCACGGATATCCCGGCCTCCGCAAACGACCTGCCATTCCTTTCCTTCCTGCCTTACGCCATTGCCACGGCGCCGTCTTTCCTTCCCTTCATCCCCTTCCTTCTCTCGTCGATACTCGTGCTCGGCGCCACAAGGCCCGGGACCCTGGCGGCAAAGGCGCCCGTGCCCAAATTCCGGCGCCTTATTCAGATCGTGTTTTCGATAATCGTCGCGGGGACCGCGATGCTCCTCGCCGGCCTCGCACCCGGGGGCATTTACGCCTTGGTCCTAAACGGCTTCGGGCAAATTGGGTACCCGATCGCCTTCTTCCATGACGGCGCGCTTACCACCACGACCGCGGGAGATGTCTTCACAGCCCTGCTTCTCGCGCTGCTTGCGGGCGGGACCTTGATATCCGTTTGCTCCGCCGTCCTATCGACCGCAACGAGGCGCGTCCTCGCGGGCCCCCTTACCTCCGCGCTGCTTGTCGCGGCCCCGGCATTCCCGTTACTGTCCGATTCGGCACTAGGGCATAATGCCGTGCTCGGGCTCCTGCCGCTGGCCGTATTCTCGCCTATCGAGGCAACGGGTTACGTAGGATGCTTCCCGACAGAATTCATTGGCTCCGGTTCAGGCAGCGCATCGATGCTTGCCGTGGCCCTGGCATACGTCGCGGTCCTTTTTACGGTCGGCGCCGTTGCGACACGTTCCCCCAAACAGCCTGGACCCGCGAAAAAGCACCATGGGCTCGAGCTTCTGGACGCGAGCGTGGGATACGGAAGCACGACGATACTTTCAATCGGGTCGCTTTTCCTGAGCCCGGGAACGGCGGCGGGCCTCGTTGCTCCCAACGGCTCGGGGAAAACCACCCTTCTTGAAGCGCTGTCGGGCCAATTTCCCACCCGCATCCGCTCGGGAAGCCTGGCGGCAGACGGAATCTGCCAACGTCGATCAGCCGAATTTGCAGAACTCGTCTACCTGAGCTCTTCGGGCAGCGCGGATCTCTATTCCACGCTATCGGCCATCGAGCACCTTGCTTTCGTTAGGGAGGCGTGGAAATCGGCCGCCGACATCGACTCGCTCTGCGACTCCCTCGGAATCTCCCCATATCTCGACAAGCCGACCCGTAAACTCTCGACAGGAATGAAGCAGCAGGTAAAGCTTGCCATGGCGATATCGACCGATTGCCCGTACCTTATCCTCGATGAACCGCTGAACGGCCTCGATCCGGGAAAACGGAAAACCTCCTGCGACGCGATGCGCAGCGAAGTGGCGCGGGGACGCAGCGTGCTCATTTCAAGCCATCTACTCGACGACCTGGCAGACCTCACCAACTCGTTCTACTTCATCGAAGCCGGCACGCTCGTGGAAAAGATCAAGTCGTCCTCGCAGACGCTCAAGCAGGAATACCTCGATACATACGAGCGAGGTGAATGACATGATAGGCAAGAGCTATGCAAAGATAGCGATTGTTGGCTTTGTACTTTGTCTTGCAATGGTGCTATGTGCATCATTTGCGAGGTATAGGTCCGAGCAGTCGTTCATCGATGGCGCTGAAAATGGGTTTGGCATAGACGGGATGTATGTCAACGATGGCGCGACCAGGCCGTCTATGGCGATTCTTGCAGGCGAAGACATGGAATGGCAAATCTGTAATGACGATGGCTCTTGTCTGAGTGGTCGTTTGGCCGCAACGAGCGACCCGAATTCGTTCGATCTTCTCGACAATGATGGATCGGATTGCGGTTCAGTTCACCTTTCATATGCATCGCGAGATGGGATGGACGGCATTCTCTACGTCTCCCACGAGACCGGCGATTTCAAGATGCGCAGGACTAACCGAGTGCCGGCTTTTTTCGAGGAGTGAGAATTCCCGGCGGTCTGCCGATCAGGCCGCCGGGGTATCGAACCCCGCATTCATCCGTACACATACGGATGAATGCGGGAAGTGCCCGGATGAAGTTGATAATCAAGGAAACAAAGCCGTTCTGCCTGGGACGGCTTTGGCCTGGACTTTAACTACAACATCGCAATCGACACTTATCAGCTCGCGCAACGCGCATGGCCAGATCTCGGACGCTGGTGCATGGAGGACCTTCGAGATTTACTGGACATCCAAAACGACGACGCACACCGCGTGCTCGCCGACTGCGAAGACGAGATGGCTGTCTACAATGCGATCAGAAACGGCGTGAAGTCCGGAGATCTTTCTGTGGAACCGCCGCGCCGTCGCGAGAGCCGACCGGGCAACCCGGGCAATCTGGTCCCGACTCTCCCGGTCGTATTCCTACGATATCGCCCCTAGATCACCAATGTGTCAGATAAAGAATGATGCAATGGCTGCGATCACGCCTACGGCGGACGCAACGACTGCGCCTTTTTTCCTCTCCTTTAGTCCGACGATTAGGGTTGCCGTAAAGTAAAGGGCGGAAATGCAGTCTATGGCAAGCAAAACGAGTTCCTTGGGCGGTTTCAGCAAAAGGTCGCTAGCAAAGAGTGATGCGAGCAGGGCAAAGCCGATTGTGTTCAAGTATCTCGATTGATTTTGCGACAACATGGCAACTTCCTTTCAGAACATGCAAGTGAAAAGTCGGTACGATGTCATTGCGGTTGCAAAAAAGCCGCCGCTAGGACCGGTTGTCACGAGACCGGCGATAACTTCAGCGGTGCCAGCAAGGTAGGGATCGCGCAGGCAAGCCTCCTCCTTCGCGTTCAGCTTGACCTTGTGAGGGACGGGGCGGTTATTTGCAGATCCGTGAGAATCGCACCACGCCTTGGAATATGAATCCGTGCAGCGTCCGCGCTCAAAAAGGGATATATCGTAATTTTCGTCGTAATTGACTCCGACGTAGATATCGCTGCTCTCGGCGGGAGATCCCTCGTCGGCATAGGCTGCCGCAACGGGCACAAATGGTGTCATGACAAGGGAGAGGCAAAGAGCTGCTGAGACGATGGGGGCAGGCATTTCTTCATGGCTGGCTCCTTAATCTGGCCTTTGATAGTTACTCGATGTCGCCTCCTTCCGCTTTATATCCGTTGCATTCGGCGTATTTCTTTAATAAGGCAAGAGGTTCTTCCTCTCCTTCGGATAAGCCAATGATGTTTCCTTGATCATCCAGTATGAATACGGACGGAATATGCTCAAGTTCATATTCGTCATACACGGTATTATCTTAATCTATGTATATGGGAAAGTCTCCTTCATGGACCGAGGCTTCGTTTTGAAACGGGATACCGCTTCGATTCGTTCCGGACGCGGATGTGGACGTAACTGGTCTCGGTGCCAAGTGCGATTTCAGTGCTGTATATGACTTAACGGGAATGTCCGAGCAGTGCCGGAGTCTCCATCTGGATTGTTCCAACTGGAGCATCAGCCCGAATACACTGCATAGCGACTCCAACAAGAACGTCCCCGGCGTAATCCTTCCCAAGGCATGGCAATAGCCAAGATGCCGCAGCGGTAAGACAAAGACAGATTCCCGCGATAACCCTACGCTCAGCTCGTTTCTATTCACCCTGAGCGAAGGGAGTGTCGCATATGCATGCAGCGGCGCAGAACCTCCGGGGGGGGGTATCTCCTAGAGGTATCCGCCTCCGAGGCCAAGGAATCATCGAGTACGTCCTGATCATCGCGGTCATCGGCCTGGTGATCGTGTTCGCGGGACCCGGCGTGGCCGGAGCCGTCCGCAACCAGTTCAACCTGGTCGGCAACACGGTGAACAATGGGACGGTTGGCGGCGTCGAGGGAGGCGCATCCGGCGGAGGGTCTGCAGGTACCGATTCCACGACCGTCCAGGCGGCTATCGCCAAGGACGCGAAGGACTGGACCCTCGAAGAGCAGAAGGCCGTGGCCGAGGACATCGCCGCGAAGGGCGAGGCATCGTCCGCCTTCGCCAAGGCGGAGGCCGCGATGAATGCAGGGACGAAGTTCTCGATGAAGCTCACCGATGGTCAGACGCTCGAGTACAAGATTATCGGCATCAACCACGATGACTTGGCCGATGGTAGCGGCAAGGCGGGCCTGACGTTCCTCACCACCTCGACGGGTATCAAATCTCGCGTGAACGCCACCATCACCAATGCCGGTGGCTGGGAGAAGTCGGAACTCCGCGCGAAGATGAACTCCGGCGAGATCTGGAACCTGATGCCCTCCGATTTCCAATCCAAGGTGAAGCCGGTCAGGAAGCTGACGAACAACGTTGATGGAACCGACAAGAATGCCGCCGTGACGGCGACCTCGGACAAGCTGTTCATGCTCAGTTATTCCGAAATCGTCGAGACCCCTTATAGCGGCTGGTCTGGTTATTCTTGGATCGGAAACGAAGGAACCCAGTACGAGGCCTTCAAGGGTAAGGTGACGAACAATTATTCGGGTAACGATTGCCTGAGTGTTGGCGTCGCTTGGTGGGAGCGTTCCTTGAATCCGAGCGCCTCTGCGCTCTTCCTCTATGTCAACAGCAACGGCGATCCGTCGTACAACTACGTCGCGACGAACTCGAATCGCGTCTGCCCAGCTTGGTGCTTCTAGATTCATCTGTTAAGCCCGCACGGCCTGTGCGGGCTTTTCTTTTGGCGGTTACTCGAACGGTTTGATGTTTGTGGCATAGGTTATCGGTTTGAGGAGAAATGGGGTCACACAGCGGCTCTCAGAGCGCCTGCCGCACTCCCCCGCCATTACTCCTGCGGCATCCTCGTATAGAGCCCATCCCGCTTGGCGTTTCGTTGCAACAGCCCACTTGTCCACCGATCAAGTGAACTACTGGAATAAATACAGCGACACGCTTGTTCGTTACAGTCGCTATTTCTACGTAAATCGCCGCGATAAATACAGCCTGTATTCGGCTGTATACCAGCTACGCGTATGTAGATTCATATCGCGTTAATAAATCGGCTCAAGCGCGTGCAAAACGCGCAAGTAGCCGCAAAAGGCGATTATCGCGTAGGTAGATTTTTGGCACCCTATTGCTTACTGAAAATTAAACAATTGCTTAAAACAAAAAAGGTCAGGCACTAGGTGCCTGACCTGCAAACTTCTGGTCGGGACGACTGGATTCGAACCAGCGACCCCTTGACCCCCAGTCAAGTGCGCTACCAAGCTGCGCCACGTCCCGAAGCTTTTGTTTGTTGCGCTGCTCTCGCTCGCAACAGGGAGTATATTAACCCGAAACTTTGCCCTTGTGCAAGAACTTTTTTACAAATTTTGAAGCAAGTCCAAAATTGTATCCGCGAGCTGGGGTTTTGTTAGAACGGGAAGTTCTTGCGTACCCGCTGTGCTCACGATCCAGGCCTTGTTGGTATCGGTTCCAAAGCCCGAATCGGCGCGCGAGACATCGTTGGCGATAATGGCGTCGCAACCCTTGCGGGCGAGCTTTCGCCGAGCGTACTCCACGACGTTATCGGTCTCAGCCGCAAAGCCGATCACGCACCGCTCCCCCTTTTGGCGCGAAAGCTCGGCCAAGATATCGACTGTCTCGACCAGTTCAATGTGATCCAATCGTTCGTTGGCCTTTTTGAGCTTATGGTCGGCAGGGGCTGCGGGGGTGTAGTCGGCGACAGCGGCCGCGCAAATGGCCGCATCGGCCGTCTGGAAGGCGCCCAGCGCCGCCTGCAGCATCTCTGCGGCGGTCTGCACGCGCACGAACTCCACGCCGCGGGGAACATCGAGCGATGTCGGCCCCAGCACAAGCGTAACCGCAGCACCGCGGCGAGCGGCCTCCCCCGCCAGGGCGATGCCCATCTTGCCCGACGATCTGTTGCCGATAAAGCGCACGGGGTCGATCGGCTCGTGCGTGGGGGCGGCGGGTATCATAATGCGCTTGCCTGCCAGGTCTTGCGGGACGGGGTTCAGCACCTCGCAGACGGCCTCGACGATGTCCTCGGGCTCGCTCATGCGTCCCGTGTCCACGTCGCCGCAGGCAAGGTAGCCGCTGCCGGGTCCCACCACATGGACACCACGTTCGCGCAGCGCGGCCATATTGGCCTGCGTCGCCGGCGCCTTCCACATGCCGTTGTTCATGGCAGGGGCGATCACGATGGGTAGCGGCGTGGCAAGCAGCGTGGTGGAGATGAGGTCATCGGCGATGCCGTTTGCCATCTTGGCGATGATATTGGCCGTCGCGGGCGCCACGACCACCAGATCGGGCTCCTGTGCCAGCGAAATGTGGTGGATGGGGTCGGAGGGGTCGTCGAAAAGGCCCACCGCGACCGGTTCGTTGGTGAGCGCGCGGAAGGTGAGCGGCCCCACAAACTCGGTGGCATGCTCGCTCATAACGACCTTGACGCGCGCGCCGTGCTTTTGCAGCAGGCGCACGATATTGCACGACTTATAGGCGGCGATCCCGCCGGTAATGCCCAGCAGGATCGTTTTTCCCTCAAGTTGCATTGAATTGTTGGATGCCGCCGTCATCATTTAAGCTTCCTTGCTGGGAAGCACCAGCAGACGGTGGCAATACGGGCAGTGCGCGATCTCGCTACCGTCGTGGTTGAGGTCGCTCATGGACGATGCCTGGAGCGCGGTGTGGCAGATGGTGGGAATGTTGCCCTTGATGGTCTCGACAGCCAGGCCGCGGAACTGCTTGAGCAGGCGCTCGTAGTCGGTGAGCACGTCGGTCGGCAGCGTGGCGGCAAGCGCGGTGCGCTCCTTAGTGGCGGCGTCAATCTGTGCCTGGAGGTCGGCGGCCTTGGCGCGGGCGGCCTTGGTGTCGGCCTTCACACCCTCCTCGAACTTGGCGATGATTGCCTGCGCGCGGGCCTCGCGGTCGAGCGCCTCCTTATGGGCGACAAGAACATCCTTGCGGGTGTGCTCGATCTTGTCCAGACGCTTTGCCAGGGTGGCAAGCTCATTCTCCAGGTCCTGCACCTCGCGGTAATCAGAACCATCGACGTGACGCTTTTTGGCAGCCTCGATAGCGTTGTTGGTCTGGATCTCGGTGGTGTTGAGGTCGTCGAGCTCAATATCCAGGTCTTTGCGCTGGGCGTAGAGCTTGGTCATCTCGGCCTTGAGCTTAACGTAGGTCTTACGCTTGGAAGCGAGCTCCTTGAGCTCCGGCATATTGGCAAGTTCGCTCTTGTTGCGGGCGAGCTCCAAATCGATCTGTTGCAGCTTGAGTAGCGTAGCGCCGGCGCTCATAAGTTCTCTCCTTTTGTCACAGTCCACCATTGGCAAGGGTTCAGTATTTTAATCGCATGACGGGGGTCGACCCCGGCATCAACTGCAGAGTTCATCAATATATCAACGAACGGCTCCTCGGAGCGGTCGTGACCGAGCAAGATTACCGGTAGCCCGCGCAAGGCCAGGTCCTGCGCCACGTGGTAGCCCGTCTCGCCCGTCACGACAACGTCTGCGCCCGCGGCGATGGCGAGCTCTCCGAAGTCGCCTAGGGAGCCGCCCAAAATGGCGACGGTCCTGCACGGGCGATTGGCCTCGCCCCACAC
>CALFGH010000238.1 GCA_937958315.1 uncultured Collinsella sp.
GCCGCGGCTGTACGCTGCTGGTGCGCAACGCACTCTTCCGCCGCGTGACCCTTGCCGCTCGCGAGCACGTTCGCGACCTGGGCGAGCTCGACGACGACTGGGGCATGAGCGAAATTCGCTGGCAAAAGGCACTCGATGCCTACCACGAGCAGCACGAGGAGATCCTCACCGACGGAGATGCCCGCAGTGCCGCGATGTTTTCCATCGACGAGTCCGACGAGAAGACCGCGCACGTATGGCACGTGCACCAGATCTTTGCCGACGAGGATGGCGACCACGACTTTGGCATCATGGGCGATATCGATCTGGACGCCACACAAGACGGCGGCGAGGTCATCTTCAAAAACTACCGCGTCGGCTTTATCGAGGACCTGCTCGGGGACTAGCCGAACATACTGGAACGAAACAAGCGGGGCCGTTGGCAATATCGCCAGCGGCCCCGTTTTGCACTATATGCTATGCCTTACTCGGCATCCTCGACCTCATACGAATCCGCCTCGGCGGGCTCATCGTTTGTCTCTGGCGCAGCCCCGCGCGCCTCGTCAAAGGCGGCCTTCATGGTCTTGTTGCCCCACGTGAGCTTGCGAATGGTAAGCTCATCGGCCTTGTTGTGGGCCAGACGCAGATTCTCGGTACTGCGACGCAGATCATCCTTGGTCTTCTCGAGCTGTTTAATGGCAGCATCAATCTCCTTGATCGCCGACTCGAACTGCTTGCTCGCCAAGTTGTAGTTGCGCGAGAAGCCGTCCTTGAACTTTTCCATCTTGGCTTCGAAGTTCGTGACGTCGATGTTCTGCTGCTTGTACTCCGCCAACTCCTGCTTATAGCGCAGCGAACCCATGGCAGCGTTGCGAAGAAGCGTGATCATGGGAATGAAGAACTGCGGGCGGATCACGTACATCTTCTCATAGCGGTAACTCACGTCGACTATCCCTGCGTTATAGAGCTCGCTCTCGGGCTCGAGCAGTGTGCAGAGCACCGCGTACTCACAGCCTTTCTGGCGACGATCATGATCGAGTTTCTTAAAGAAGTCCTCGTTTTTGTGCTTGGTCGCAGTCTCGTCGTTCTCGTTTTTCATCTCGAACATAATCGAAATGACCTCGTTGCCGCTCGCATCGCACTCGCGGAAGATAAAGTCGCCCTTGGTACCCTCGGACGCATCGTTGTCTTTCTCGAAGTACGCGTTGGGAAACGCCGTCATGCGTAGGCGGTTAAACTCGGTCTCGCAGTGCTGCTCGAGCGACTCGCCCACCATCTTGGTGGACAGGCGCACCTTCATGTCCTTAAGGCGCTCAATCTCTTCATCCTTGTAGCGAATCAGGTCATCGCTCGCGCGCTTGGCCTGCGCAAGCTCGAGCTCGTGTGCCGCCTTGGCTTGCTCCTCGCGAGAATCGCGTACCGCCAGCTCGCTCGTCAGCTTGGCACGTGCCTCATCGCGCTCTCGTTCCGCCGCGGCGACCGCCTCTGACAGGTTCATTTTTGCCATCAGTTCCTGCTCGCGCAGTTGGGCACGCAGGCCCTCGGCCTCTTGCTCAGACTGTGCCTTTGCGGTGGAAAACTTCTCTTGTACCTGCGCGCGGTAGTCAGCAAGCGCGCGATCGGCCTCGCTGCGAGCGGCATCGAGCTCACGCTGCGACTCTGCCGCGGCAGCGGCAAGCGCCAGAAAAAGAATGCCGAGCATCTTGAACATGGAATCCTCTCCTTGCACGAAGCGGTGTATGG
>CALFGH010000239.1 GCA_937958315.1 uncultured Collinsella sp.
AGCAATTGCGGTGAAATAGTTCCTGTTTAAAGCCGCGTGACTTTAATTTAGGGACTATTCCACCGCAACTTATTGGGAAATTAGCTAGTCCTTGGGCGTCCAGGACCAGAAGAAGTTGATAAGGGCCACACGCGAGACGGTACCGGTCTTTTTGTTAATCGAGGAAATGTGACGATAGAGCGTGGAGCGCGAAAGGAAAAGCGTTGTGGCGATGTCCTGAACGCTCTGGTCCGAAACGACCAAGACCTCAAGAATATCGCGCTCGCGCTCTGTAAGCCCAAAGGTGGCGACGAAAGCATCGAGGCGTTCATCGGACGTGAGCTCCGCTGCCTCCACGGGCTCGGGGTCGAAGCATGTGGGCGCAAGATCCCCACCAAGATCGTCGGTGGCAAGCGGCAGGCCATCCTGCATCACGGCATCATCGGCTCGTTGCCCCAACTGCCCCAGCAGCGTAATCGCAATGCCCACAAACATCACGAGCGCCGCACCGACCGCAGCCAGCACGTTTTGACTCGAGATAATCGCCACCGCCGGCGCCGTCACGAGCATCGAGCACACGTTGTTGACGACGCGACCCATGCACGGCCAAAAATATGACCAGCGCGCATAGAGCGAGACGGCGGCATATTTTGTGGTAAGAACACCACGAAAAAGCCCGAGCCCAGATAAAAAATGATCGTGGCAGCGAGCTCGTTGCCACCATTGCCGTCGACGATGAGCATAAAGAACGAAAGCGTGGACAGTATGGCGGCACATGTCATGCCGATATTCATATACGAGCGGCCGTGCAGGTCAAATAGTGCGCCAGCGACCAACGAGCTCACGACAAGCAGCAGGCGCGGCCAATCGCCCAAATCGACGGCTCCGACAGCATGCAAGGTCGTGAAGCCCGCGTTGAGAGCGGCGAATACGCTGGAAAGATACGCCGTCGCCACGGTCAGGCGAACTACGGCGCGACGGAATGCCGCCTTTGCCTCGGGATCGTCATGCCACTTGGCGCCATATTCCAGAGCATCTACCGAAAGCCCGGCAGCACTGGGTTCAAAGTTGGGGTCGGACTCGTCGCGCAGCTTGGCGCGTCGGGCACCGTGGAGCAACGCCACCTGCGCGATCGCACAGACGACCAGAACAGCCTGCTGAGGAATACCGACAGGCATCACCATGTGGTTGATCACCTGTACCAGAACGCCCATGGCATAGGAAAGTGCGGCGGCGCGCGCCAGGCAGGGCGTCTGCGCAAAACGCCGCGCAAGATTGGCATGGGCGGTCGATCCGCAATAGCCCAGGGCGCAGCACGCCACCAGGCCGCCGGCAATTACTACCTCAAACCGCACTGCCGTAATCATCAGCAGCAACGCCGATACCAACAGCACGCCTGTAATATCGCTCGTCGCATCGATCGTCTGGGGAAGGCGATAGTACAGAAATGGGCGCACGAAAAAGCCAATCACGCTCGCGCCGACAACGATGCTCTCGTAGATGACGACCTCACTCGATGGCACGAACTCGGCTATGCGTACATCAAAGAGATACTCGCACGCCAAAAACGTGAAGAAGAACAGCGCCAGGCATATAATCTCCCGAATGCCCCGACGCAGATATGCGGTTGTGTCTCCCGTGCCCCTCATGGTTAACCCCCGGCCGCTCAATTGTCTGGAATTCCATTTTAATAAAGAACCAGTCTCAATATCGAAGCCAGGCTCGAAATGTTGCCAATTCGACC
>CALFGH010000240.1 GCA_937958315.1 uncultured Collinsella sp.
CGCCGAGCGCCCGGGCGATTACTTTGCCACACTCGACGTGCTGCCGAGCGGCCGAGAGCTGCTGGCCAAGTCGCGCGCCGAAAGTGCCCGCCGTCGTGCCCAAGACGAGCGCCTGGCAGTCTCCGCCCAATGGAACAAACGCATCCAGATCGCGGACGCGAAGGAGAAGAACATGGACATCCGCAATCTTGAGGGCTCGATCGTCGCCCTTGTTACGCCGTTCAAAAAGGACGGCAGCGTCGACTTTGACGCGCTCGAACGCCTTATCGATTTCCACCTGCAAAACGGCACCGACGCCATCCTCACCCTGGGCACCACCGGCGAGAGCGCCACGATGACCGACGACGAGGACAACTCCGTTGTCGCCGCCGTGGTCAAGCAAGTTGCAGGACGCGTCCCCGTCATCGCCGGCTCGGGCTCCAACTCCACGCAAACCATGCTCACCAAGTCGCTCACCTACCAGGGCTTGGGAGCCGACGGCCTGCTGCTCATCACCCCCTACTACAATAAATCCAACGAAGAGGGTATCTATCAGCACTTTAAGACCGTCGCCGATGCCGTGGACATCCCCTGCATCCTGTACAACATCCCCGGCCGCTGCGGCTGCGGCATCAGCGAGCGCAACGTGGAGCGCTTGGCTGCGCACCCCAACATCATGGGCATTAAGGAAGCCTCGGGCAACGTCGCCTACGCGGCCAAGATCGCCCACCTGCTGTCCGACGACTTCCGCATGTATTCGGGCGAGGATGCGCTGACCGTACCGCTCATGAGCCTGGGCGCCTCGGGCACCATCAGTGTGTGGGCCGATGTTCAGCCGCAGCTCGTGCATGACATGTGTCGCGCCTATCTGGACGGCGACGTGAAGCGCGCCCGCGACATCCAGATCGCCGGCCAGCCGCTCATCAACGCCCTCTTTAGCGAGGTCAACCCCATCCCCGTCAAGGAAGCGCTCGCTCAGATGGGTATGATCGAGGCAAACTACCGCATGCCGCTATGCCCCATGGCAGACGACACGCGCTCCGCACTTACCGATGCTCTGAAGGGAGCTGGTCTGCTTGATTAAGACCGTCATTATGGGAACGGGCCGCATGGGCTCGCTCATCCGCACTACCGCCGAGGGCATTGTCAACGCCGCTGGAGAGCCCGTTTTTGACATCGTCGCCCAGATCGGCTTCGACTTGTCCGAGCTCGAGAGCGCACCGGCGGCCGACGTCATCATCGACTTTTCGAACGTTGTGACCTTCGATGCCGTCGTCGCCTATGTCGAGCGCACGGGCGCCGCGTTGGTCTCGGGCACCACGGGCTACACACCCGATCAAATGGACCGCCTGCGCGAGCTGGGTCAGAACGTCCGCGTCATGCACTCCGGCAATTACTCCATCGGTATCGCAGCCCTGCGCCATCTGGTAGCACAGGCCACACGCGAGCTGCCCGGCTTTGACTGCGAGATCGTCGAGACGCACCACAACCAAAAGGTTGACGCCCCCAGCGGCACTGCCAAGCTACTGCTCGATGCCGTCGTCGAAGCCGAGCCCGAGGCAGGCTACCACCCCGTCTATGGCCGCGAGGGCATGTGCGGAGCGCGCGACCCCAAGGAGATCGGCATGCACTCGCTGCGCGGTGGCACTGTCGCCGGCGTGCACGAAGTGAGTTTCTTTGGCCAGGACGAGGAGGTTACGCTCGCGCACCGCGCCACGAGTCGTCAGATCTTTGTCAACGGCGCCCTAGCAGCCGCGCAGAAGCTCGTCACCCGCGAGCCCGGCTTCTATACGTTCGACCAGGTCATGTTTGCTTAACCAGGTATCAACCGGATCCACTCAAAGGAGAGACAGCAAATGAGTAATGCAGCCGAGATGGATGCACAGGAGATTATCAACTACATCGCAACCGCGCCTAAAAAGACGCCCGTCAAGCTGTATGTGCGCGAGAAGCCCGGCATGAAGGTTGCCTGGGGCGATGCGCATGTCTACGGTGGCCGTCGTGGCAAGACCGTCTTTGGCGACTGGGAAGAGCTCAAGGCCATCCTCGACGCCAATGCCGACTCCATCGACTACTACGACGTCGAGAATGACTGCCGCAACTCCGCCGTCCCCATGCTCGACCTCAAGGGTATCAACGCCCGCATCGAGCCGGGCGCGATTATCCGTGACCGCGTCGAGATCGGCGATCGCGCCGTCATCATGATGGGCGCGATCATCAACATCGGCTCCGTTATCGGCGAGGGCTCTATGATTGATATGGGCGCCGTGCTGGGCGGTCGCGCCACCGTGGGCAAGAACTGCCACATCGGCGCCGGCACCGTACTGGCAGGCGT
>CALFGH010000241.1 GCA_937958315.1 uncultured Collinsella sp.
GACGCGCTTGGTCAGCCACCAGTACACGTCGATGGCCATCGGCTTGCGGAGCCTGGCGATCACCTTGAGATCAACCGGCACGGGATGATCCCGCAGCATGTCCACGTATCGCTGACTCAATTGCACCCAGTTTTCGAACAGGCCGTGCGACTGTGGTTCGTTCCGCAGCCAATCGATCTGGTATTTCTCCGCGACCGTGAAGTTCACGCCCTGGCTGGTGTTCTCGGTGTTGTTACTGATGATGTACACGCATTTGCACAACCTCTCCAGCTGGGGCTTGATGGACTTAAGCTGCCGGCCACCGACCTGCACGCCGATGAGGCGCAGGAACTCGCGGAACGTGGTGCCCAGATGCAGCGTGTTCGTCTCCGGGTCGAAGCACGGGTCGTTCGTCTTGATCATCGTGCACGCCCACAACTCGAACAGGCGCGGATACTTGCCATAGGGCAGACAGTCGGCGCCGGACACGTAGCGCACGACCAGGCTGCCGTTGCGCCGCTCGATCTCCTTGACGCCATCCTTGGGCCTCCTGTAGGGCAGGGAGACCTGCGCGGCGATCTTCGAGATGAAGCCGTGAGACATCCACGGCTCGTCCTCCGGGAGCGTCAAATCCTTGGAACGGGTATCATCATCCATTGCTAATCACGGTCCTTTCGTGGTTGCCACGCCCCCGGAGATTGCCGTTTCGCGGGGGCATTTTCATGCCAAAATCCAGTGTGTACTTTAAGTAGGAGTGTAGCATGAAGCCCGTGTACTTTAGGTAGAAGTGGCCGTGTACTTTAGGTAGACAGAGGGGCTTTAGGTAGGTTTTGAGGGGCTTTAGGTAGGTTTTGAGGGGCTTTAGGTAGGCGAATGTGCCCTCAGCCCTTGTGGGAGTAGGGCTGAGCGGGGGTCCCAGCTAGACAGGTATACAGATACTTATAGGCGAAGAAGAAAAAACAACGGAACCCGAGAATGTGGATAACTGCCGTGGACTTTAGCCACCAAAGGGTGTGGACTTTAGGTACACCGAGGGACTTACAAAGTTTATTTATTTACTAGTTCGCTCCCCTTTTGTACTAAGTTCGTTCCCCTTTTGTACTAAGTACCGTCCGAAACCCGTTGGGAGAGTAGGGCTGCGGAGGGCCTAAAAGAATATAAAAAGATTTTAAAAGATTTAAAAAGGGCGCACGGCGCCTTTTTTCGGACGTCAGATCAGGCCATCGGAGGGCGTCTGGGCGGTCCTGCGTTCGGGGTTGACCGGCTCGTATGAGGGCGGCTGGTATCCGTCCGGCCCGTGGTTCTCCCATGGGTCGTCGTCCTCGCCGTCCCTTTTGCGCCATTCCTCGCTCAGCGCCTCGTAGACGAGGTCCTGGAGGTTCCAGTTCATGCCATCGCTGGTCCTGACGTTGTGCTCCAGGGCCTTGGCGACGGTGGCCCTGAGGTCCTCGCGGCTCGTGTAGTTGTCCATCACGTCGGTGGAGCACATGGCTTCCACCAGGGAGCCGAGCTGCACGAGGCGGGCGATGTGTTCCTTGGCCCTCTCGTCGCCTCCCTCGAAGCCGGCGGCCGACTCGGCCATCGCGCCGACCTCGATCAGGCGCTTGGTGCGGGCCTTGCGTTCGCGTTCCCTGCGCCGCGCCTTGAGGTCGTCCTCGCGGGCCTTGAGCTGGGCCTGCCTCTCCTGCAGGGACTTGATCTGCTCATCCAGGCTCTTCACCATCGAAACGGCTCCTTACATGGTCTGCATCATCCGTATGGTGATATGA
>CALFGH010000242.1 GCA_937958315.1 uncultured Collinsella sp.
GTGTGCGCGCTCACGGTGAGCTCGCTGCTCATGCCGAGCGTCTCGCTCGCAGCGGAATGGGTCAAGGTCGGCGGCAACAAGTACAACACCGCGGCGAGCGACGAGGCCGGTACCTGGTCGTGGGACGGCGCCGACGACTTGAAGCTCAACAACTATAACGGCGGCGAGATCCAGGCCGCAGGCAAGCTCAACGTGAATTACTCGGGAACCAACATCGTCACTGCCGAATGGATCGAAAGCATCAACGTTTCTCATGGCACTAACGAGAATGCCGAGCTCAATATCCAAGGCGACGAGGGCGGCACGCTCAGCGTGACATCTACTGAGGACGCTATCCTCACCACGGGCAATATCAACATCGACGGAGCCGGATCCGTCAACGCCACGAGCACTGGGTTTGATGCCATCAATGCCGGAGGTGATCTCGCTATCAAAGGTTCGGGCAACGTCAACGCCACGGGTGCATCGGATGGCATCAGGGCAAACGGCAATATCACGATTGACGACAGCGGAGCCGTCACCGCCAGGGCTACCAAGGACAAGGGTATTGGAGCCGACAAGAACCTCACCATCAAGGGTGGCGGGACGGTCGAGGCAAGCTCAGCCGATGGTGAGGCCCTTTGGAGCGGCGGCAATATCAACATCTCGGACGGCAGCCAGGTCAAGGCAAGCTCCGAGAAAGACGCTGCCGTCGAGGCCAAGGGCAGTCTCGCAGCCACAAACGCCTCCCTCAACGTAAACGGTGTTGAATATGGCGTCTATGCCCACAAGGGCATCACCCTCGATCATGCAAACGTGACGGTCCGTGCAAGTAAAGGCAGATACGGTGGCGCCAACGCCCTCTTCACCTACCAGGACGACATCGTCGTCAAGAACGGCTCCACCGTGGACGCGTTTGCGGAAGGCGAGGTTTCGGCTGCATTCTCCACCAGAAACGATCGACCCAACGAGAAGGGCGGCCACATCTACATCAGCGACTCCGTTGTCAAGGCCATAGCTCGCTATGTCGAGAACGGCGACGGCCCCATCCCCTACAGCGAAAACCAAGATGGCGAGACGAGGCGCGAACCCCAAGGCGAGAACATCGGCATCATCGCCCAGACCAGCGAGGGCGTCACACCCGCAGTCATCTCGATCATCCGCAGCAAGGTAACGGCCGAAGGAGATACAGCGGCAATCTTTGCCCGTGCCATGAGCGCTGACGGCAAGACAATCGGCACCATCAAGATTGAGAACGCCGCCATCCAGACGCCCGAAGGCGGCAAGGTCATTGACTATCGCAAGCTCCGTGACGGCATCTACGAGGCAGGCCAAGCCATCGGCACGGGCGACGCCACGGTCGACTCCCTCTATATCAAAGCAGTCGCCAAAAGTACGACCATCGCACCTCCCGAGGTAGCCAAGCCGGAAGACCCCAAGCCCGACGAGACCAAGCCCGCAGAAAGCAAGCCCGCGGAGTCCAAGCAGAACCCCAAGCCTGAGGGCTCAAAGCCGACCAAGGCCGTTGCGGCTTCAACCACGAAAGCCAAGACTACCGGCGTGCTCGCGGCAACCGGCGACACCTCGGGTGCGGCCATCGTGGCAACCGTCCTTGCGGGAACAGCCGCTATCGCCGCAGGCACCATGGCGAGCCGTAAGCGTTCTTAGACGCCTCTGCGCACATGGCAGCTCCCGCGAAGGCCCCGAGCCCCAGCACCGTTTAACAACGCCACCGCCGAGCTCCCCTCCGGCGGTGGCGTTTTCCATATGCGTCCGCAGGGGATGCACGAGATTGTCTTTGGTCTAGCCCAACCGGCATACGCTGGCGTGCGACAATTGGGGCTGCCGATATCACAACACTGAGAGAAGCCCGTCATGGAAGCGCATCAAAAGCAGATAACCGTTTATTCGAATCATACGGAAAGCGCGCCTGTCATCTACCTTCCTGTGGTCGTGGGCGACGGCAGCGAGGTTTATAAGTGTTGCCGAGAGCTCGACTGTCCGCCATTCGCCCTCGTCACCATTGGCGGGCTCGATTGGAATCGCGAGCTGAGCCCCTGGGCATGCGACGGGACCGTACGCGATGCCGAGCCTTTCGGCGGCCAAGCTGCCGATTTTCTTGATGAGCTGCTGAATCAGATAATCCCCCAGGTCGAGTCGTCGCTTCCTCAGCCGCCCACCCGGCGCGGCATTGCCGGTTACTCGCTCGCGGGCCTCTTCGCACTCTGGTCCCTCTGGCAAACCGACGCCTTTGACCGCGCCGCGAGCGCATCGGGGTCGCTATGGTTTCCCGACTTTGTCGATCGCGCCAGCACGGCCCCTTTTGCCGGCAGCCCGCAAGCCGTCTACCTGTCACTCGGCAAAAAGGAGACCAAGACACCCAACCGCATGATGCGGCATGTACTCGACGACACACGCGCCATGGAAGCATTGCTCGTCGAGCGCGGCATTTCAACAACGCTGGAGCTCAACCCCGGCAATCACTTTGCCCAAACCGATCTGCGCATGGCACGTGGCATCCACTGGATATTGACGCATTAAAAATGACGCCCGCGCGTACGCATGGGCGCCATTTTTTGATTCAGCTGGACGCAGTTGTTACTCAGCAGCCTCCTCAAGCTCGGAGACATCAAACTCAAAGTCGTTACCCGGCAGGATGGCGTTGAGCACAATGCCCACCAGTGAGCCCACGGCAATGCCGGACAGCGAAATGGTCACGCCGCCCAGCTCCAACACGATGGCGCCGGCGGTGCTGTACGCGATGCCGAGCGAAAGCACGAGCACCAGCGCGGCAACCAGCACGTTGCGGTTGTTCTGGAAATCGACCTGGTTCTCGATGAGGTTGCGGACACCCACAGCGCTGATCATGCCGTAGAGCACGAGCGACACACCGCCGATCACACACGCCGGCATGGCCGCAATGACAGCCGCGAACTTGGGGCAGAACGAAAGCACGATGGCGCAACACGCGGCAATTCGAATTACGCGCGGGTCGAACACGCGCGTCAGGGCGAGCACGCCGGTGTTCTCACCATACGTAGTGTTGGCCGGAGCGCCAAAGAGCGAAGCCAGAATCGTGGCAAGGCCGTCGCCGAGCAGCGTGCGATGCAGACCGGGATCGGCAATGTAGTTGCGCTCGCAAGTCGAACCGATAGCAGAGATATCGCCGATATGCTCGATCATGGTCGCGAAGGCCAGCGGCATGATGGTGATGATGGCCGTCGTGGCAAGACCGCTATCGAACTGCGGCCCAAAGAGTGCAAACACGGTGTTGTCCCACACGATGGGCAGACCGACCCACGGAGCGGCGGCAACGCCCGAGAAATCAACCTCGCCGAGCGCAGCCGCAACGGCATAGCTCACCACAACGCCCAGCAAAATCGGCACGATCTTGACCATGCCACGGCCCCAGATGTTGCAGATGACGATAACGGCAACGCCAATGACAGCCACAAGCCAGTTGGTCTGGCAGTTGGCAATGGCGGAGCTTGCCAGGATCAGACCGATGGAAATGACGATGGGGCCCGCCACCACCTCTCGCACGCGCCGCCACCTGCAAACACTAGCGCTATTTCCAAACGCGCTCGGCAATGCGCTTGACCAGCGCGATCTTTGCCCATTGCTCATCCTCGGTCAGCTTGTTGCCAATCTCGCAGCTGGCAAAGCCGCACTGAGGCGACAGATACAGGTTCTCGAGCGGCACGTACTTTGCGGCTTCACGGATGCGCTCGACGATAACATCCTCGTTCTCGAGCTCTGCCGCCTTGGTGGTTACCAAGCCCAGCACGACCTTCTTGCCGGGGGCAACGTACTTCAGCGGCTCAAAACCGCCGGCGCGCGGCGTATCGAACTCCAGGTAAAATGCATCGACATCCTCGTTTGCGAACAGGTACGGCGCGATGGGGTCATAGCCGCCCTCGAAGGCATAGGTGGAGTGGTAGTTGCCGCGGCACACATGCGTGTTGATGACCAGATCGTCGGGCTTGTCCGCGATGGCGGCATTGTTGAGCGCCACGCCCAGCTCGCTTACCTTTTGCAGGTCGACCGGGCTCATGCCGGTCTTGGACACAAAGTCAGTATCGCAGTAGATGCCCCAGGTGCAGTCATCAAACTGGATGTTGCGGCAGCCTGCTGCGTACAGGTCGGCGATCACCGTGCGATAAGCGGCTGCGATGGCGTCGGCAAGTTCCTCATCGGTCTTATAGACAGCGCGCAGGCTCTCCTGCTGGCCGTCGCAGCGGTCGAGCGTGACTTCGGAGAACGTCTGGATCGGCGCCGGAATGGTTTGCCGCGCGACCTGGCCCTCCCCCTCGAGCGCCTTGACAAATTTAAAGTGCTCGACGAACGGATGGTTCTCGCCGCTAATGGGGCCGGTTACCACGGCGGTGTCGGCTGTGGTCTCCTCGTCGTGGAACATATAGCCCGTACGCGAGGTACGGCGTTCAATGCCGTTGAGCCCCCACATAAAGTCGAGGTGCCAGTAACTGCGGCGAAACTCGCCATCGGTAATCACCTGCAGGCCAGCGGACTTTTGCTTGTCCACCAGGTCGCGAATGGCCTCATCTTCGACGGCCTTAAGGCCGGCGGTGTCGAGTGTGCCCGCAGCATAGGCGGCACGGGCGTCCTTTACGGCCTGTGGACGAAGAAAGCTGCCGACGATATCGGCGCGAAACGGCGCGTTCAGCGTGGTTAAAGCACTCATAGATATCTCCCTTTGCATTGGTTGCTTTACTGGAACAGAGTATGAGCGCTCATATGGCCATCGCAAAATATACGTTTATAACAGTTTGATATAGATGCTTCCTATATCAGTTTGGACTGCCATAAAGAGATTTGGCCCGTGCAGAATGCAGCAGTCTATATGTGCTGACGAATCACGTCGATATAGGCTTGGCCGTAGCGCGTAAGCGTCGTGTTCTTACGCGTGATGATGCCGATCTCCATGTACTCGTCTACATCGAGCGGAATCGAGATGATGCCGGGCCCGTTGAGCTCGTGACTGATCACGCCTGAGCATACCGTGTAGCCGTTGAGGCCCATGACCAGGTTGAACAACGTCGCACGGTCACGCACGCGGATATTCTTGCGGCGCTCAAAGGTCGAGGTCAGCTCCTCAGAATAGTAGAACGAGTTATAGCTGCCCTGCTCATAGGACAAAAACGGGTAGTCTTCCAAGTCCTCGAGCGTCACGCTGGAGCGGCCCGCCAGCGGATGGTCTGCACACACAAAGACGTGCGGCGTGGCGCAGAAGAGCCCTTCGAACACGAGCTCGTTGGCCGCCAGCATGCGCTCGATGACCTCGCGATTGTGCTCCGACAGATACAGGATGCCGAGCTCGCTTTTCATGTGCGCGACGTCCTCGATAATCTCGTGGGTTTGCTCCTCGCGCAGGGTAAAGTCGTAGCGCGCGGCATCGAACTCACGGATCACATCGACAAACGCATTAACGGCAAAGGAATAATGCTGGCAGCTCACACTAAAGTGCGGCACCTGCTCGGATGCGCCCTTGTACTTGCCCTCGAGCAGGTCGGCCTGGTCGAGTACCTGGCGCGCATAGCCCAAGAAGGTCTCACCTTCCTCGGACACAACGACGCCCTTGTTAGTGCGCTCAAAGATGTGCACGCCCATCTCGTTTTCGAGATCGCGAATCGATGCGGTAATCGAAGGCTGCGACACAAAGAGCCGGCGCGAGGCCTCGGTGATGCTGCCACATTCGGCAACTTTGACGACATATCTGAGCTGCTGGAGCTTCATGATGGCCTCCCTAGACGTCCGCGATACCCGAACCCACCGCATCCATCTGACGCATAAAAGGCGGCATCTCCCCCGTCGCGACGCAGGCGGCAATCTGATGCAGAGCCCCGGCAACCGCATCGTCTGCCGCAGCGCCGATATGCCAGCGCGCGGCAGCAGTGACGGCCTCGTTGGCATTGGCGACTGCAACGGAGTTGGGAACGGCACCGATCATGGGCAGATCGTTATCGGAATCGCCAAATACGGCCACCTCATCGGGCGTCAGGCCCAAAGCGCGCGCCAGCTCCAGCGCAGCGCAGCCCTTGTCCCAACCGGCCGGGAGAATATCGAATAGGCGCACGCGGTTGTTGGGAAATACAAGCGAGAGCTCCGGCACCTCAGCGGCAATGCGCTCGCGCAGCTCAGCGAGCTCTTCGCGCGAGCGGGCGCTCCAGATATTCGCCTTGTATACCGGGGCATCATCGACAACAGGACGGCACGGGGCCTCTTCGCCTTTGAGCCACGCGTTGCCGCCCGACTCCATGGCGCGACGAACGCGCTCGGGATCGCTCGTCACGCAATAGGCATCGTTGCCCCAAAAGTCATCACCCAGGCTGTAGACCTTCAGGTACGTATCGTCGGTCTCCTGCTCCAAGTAGTCAGCCAAGCGCATAAGGGCGGCGTTGTCGGTCGCATGCGAGGCTACCGCCTCACCGTCCACAAACATGACCTGGCCGTTACAGAACGCGCCAGTCGAGAAGCACTCGGAACGATTTTTGAACATCCAGCCCATCGCGGACGGCTGACGGCCCGAAACCGGGCCAAAGTGCAGACCCGCCGCCCGCATGGCATGAATGCCCTCGATGGCGTAGTCGCTAGCGCCGTCATGCCCGGCTGGAATCAGCGTATCGTCCATATCGGTCAGCACAAGTTTGATCATAGAGTCCCCCAGTCATTTTCACCGTAACCATTGTAACGGTGCGCTAGTATAGGGAACAACAGATTCGATGCGGGAGTGCCGGCGGTGCAAACCACAAGGCTGAGAGGGCATGGGGCCCAATCCTTTGAACCTGTCAGTTAATGCTGGCGTAGGGAGCATGCCGCCTTTACAGGGGCGCTGTCTATGCACAGCGCCCCTTTTCTATGCCAAGGAGGCATGTGCAGTGATTGATTCGGAACAGCTTAAGCAACATATGGTCAAGGCCGTGGAGGAGATTCGCGCCACCAATCCGATGGCCGGCTCCATCACCAACACGGTGACGATCGATTTTGTCGCCAACGCGCAGCTCGCCGTGGGCGGTTCGGCCGCCATGGTCTATCTGCCCGACGAGGGCGAGGCTCTCGTTGCCGGCGGCGGCGCCATCTATCTCAACATGGGCACGCTCTTCCCCATCTACGAGCAGACGATTCCCCGCGCGGCCAAGGCGGCACACGACGCCGGCGAGCCCTGGGTGCTCGATCCGGTGGGCCTGGGCATCGGTAGCCTGCGCACCCAGCTGGTAAACGAACTCAAGCAGTACAAGCCCGCCATCGTGCGCGGCAACGCCTCCGAGATCATCGCGCTCGCCGGGCT
>CALFGH010000243.1 GCA_937958315.1 uncultured Collinsella sp.
TTCTTGCGTCCTGCGGAGTGTTCTGAAAAGTAACACCAGGGCGGGCCCTACGTTAACTCGGCAAGGGGAGTGCGTTTTCCTGATCGCTCGCTTAATCTGATAGGGAATTGTGTGAGGCCGGAGCCTTGGCTCCGGCCTCCCCATATAAGGGCTCGGCAAAGCAGAGCCACTAAATTTGCATCAGCCCTCAAAACATGTTTGAGAACGGTGCCTGGAGTACGTGCCCCTAGGGCAGGAATGAGGTTGCTTTCCAACGCATTCCGCAGGGGGCGGCATTATTTTGTAGCGCGAAGCGCGGATCAAAATAATGCCGCATGCCCGAGGACGCGTTGGAAAGCAACCTCATTCCTGCCCGAACAGGTCAGTCTACCTGCGCATTTACAAATTCGTAAACTTTTTTCAAAAAAGTGCTTGCACAGTTCTCGAATCATAGGTTATTATCTTCCTCGTTGAACGCGCGGGTTCAACAAAGCGAACCGCGAATCAACAACATAGCATGTCGGAGTGGCGGAATTGGCAGACGCGCTAGCTTGAGGTGCTAGTGACCGCTTTTTGGTCATGCGGGTTCAAGTCCCGCCTCCGACACCATCGCATTTGAGAAGCCTCTTCGGAGGCTTTTTTGTTACCGATAGACGGTGAGGTTCACGATGGAAACGCTTGAGCGCAATGAGTGGGCGGACGTTGCCCAATTGGTCGAGATCACGAGCGATGCTGTCATTATCTGCGAGCTCGACGGAACCATTTTGCATGTAAATAATCGCTTGCTCGACTTGATGTGCGAGGAGCGTTCCGATGTGATCAACGGGGACGTTAAAGACCTCTTGTACTCGTCGGCTTTTGAACGCGCGACAGAGCATCGGCTTCCTTTTGAGACCAATGGAACAAAGAGCGAGTTGATGCTCAAGTTAAGTGACGGATCGTTTATTCCCGTCCTGGTTTGTGCCGGCTCGGTTACGCCGCCTCGAATCTTTGGCCGCCGTGCGCCGCGCGTTCTGGTGGCACTCCATAGCATCGAAGAACAGTATTCGCACGACCGTCAGCTCAAGCGTGCGCTTTCGGAGCTTAGAGTGGCGAATAAGCGTCTCTCGGGTACATTGTCGGTCATTATGAGCACGGTGGGCTCCGATGAGCTGCCCAGTTTGTTAGATATCGTTTTGAACCAGCTTGTAGGAACGCTCGATGCTTCGGGTGCCGCTATCTATTTTTCTGAGAGCGGCGGTTTTAAGCTTCGCGGTGTCTCCAAGGAGCTGCACGACAGCTACCTGCCCGAGTTTTTGCCGTATGGCGCTGGCATTCCGACGTATGTTCTTCGCGAGTCGCGTGCCTGTCGCTTGTCGATTCAACAGGACCTTGAGGGTGATAGGGCTGCCTCCGGTATGTTCATGGACCTGGACAATCGTTCTAAGCACCTGTTGCGCGTGCAGGATATGCCTCCGTACCGCAGCGAGATCTGTCTTCCCGTTTTTTACGGTACGCAGATCCTTGGCGTGCTGGAAGTTGGTTGGAAGCGCCCTCAGGCACCGCTCGCCTATGACGTTAATGTACTCGAGGTCATTTGCGATTACCTGTCTATCCAGCTGGTCGGCATGGCATCGAGCCTTCGCTCTCGTCGCACGGCCGAGCTTGGCCGCTCGCTCAATGTCTTACGTGATGAGTTGTTTACCTTTCTAGACGATTCCGCCGCGGCTACCCAGGCTATATCGTCCGAGATTTGCAATATGCTCAACTGTCATTTTTGCCCTGTTGAGTATGACGCCAGTCTGGGCTCCTATGTCATAGATTTTGAAGGCGGCAGTCGCGTTGCTTTGCCGGACGATCCCGAGAAACTTTTCTTTTCCACGACGGCGCCAGCGGCACGTTTGGGGGTTGGCTCTGATGGCTTTGAGGCGTCTGTTTTGGGCGGCACGAGTGCCGAGGATCTTAAACACGTCCGTATAACTCGCGTTGACGAATCGATGCCTATGGGAGGCTGGCTTAGGGCGCATGGTCTGCCTTGCCAGGGTCTCTACGTCGACACCGGCATCGAGGCGGGGCGCCCGCGCTCTGAGGGTGATGGCAAACACAGCAACGACGCGATCGTTCCTGCTTCTGTTGCGAAAGGCCCGACGACGCGCGCGCTTCTGCTTCGTGACGGTAGTCAAGAGCCGATTGATGACCTTGAATATGACTACTTGGTGCACTTGGCGCATGACTTTGAACTGATCTACGAGGGCGAATCTCAAAAGCGCGAGGAGCGCCATATCGCTCAGACCCTCCAGATTGGCATGAGAAATTCGCTTGGTGACGTTCCGGGTATCGCGACCGATTCGGTATACCTTTCGGCAACGAATTCGGCGTTGGTTGGCGGCGACTTCTATACGCTTGTCCGTCTTCCCGACGATTGCGCCGTTATGATTTTGGGCGATGTATCCGGCAAAGGAATCGAGGCGGCGTCGATGTCAGCGCTCGTCAAGACGGCGCTGACGGCCTATGCCTGGGAGGGTGCTGGGCCCGCCCGTATGGCCCGCTCGCTCAATAGCATGCTCATGGGCTTTTCGAGGGTCGAGACGTTCGTGACGGCGTTTATCGCCAAGATTGATCTTAAAGCGGGTCGCGCTACCTACTGCTCTGCGGGACATCCTCCCACTATGGTCATTAGACCGTCGTCGACGCCGCTTGGCGGCGGAGAAACCCGAGGGGGAGAAGTGGAGCTCCTTGGGTGCCAATCGGGCGTGATCGGTGCCTTTGAGAGCATGGTGTACGAGACAGGCGTGTTTACGTTCGCTCCTGGTGACATGCTATTCATGTATACCGACGGAGCAATCGAAGCACGTGATCGCTCGGGTGCTTTCTTTGGCGAGCAGCGCCTTCGTGACCTTTTGCTCTCTGTCTCGGGTGAGGGTGTATCGGGAATCTGCGGTAAGGTCTTGGGAGAGCTTGACCGCTTTACCGAGTCGGCGCTGGACGATGACATTGCGCTGGTTTCCCTTGAGTTTTTACGGGGTCGATCGTAGACCGCGATACTTGACGGGCAAAATCTGCGCAGCTGCAGATATGTATGCATCGAGCGAGCTCTTTTGGGGAACCATGGTCGTATGAATGAGTGGAATGACATAGCGGTTTTGACGCCACCGGGTGATGTCGACATCGCCTCGGTGTCCGTGCTGCGTCCACGGTTGGATAATCTGATCGACCGGGGCGTGCGTCGCGTTGTCATCAATTGCCAGGCCGTGGGCTTTATCGACTCGACGGGTTTGGCGTTTTTGCTTACACGTGCCAGAGAGCTCATGAGGCGAGAGGGCCTGCTTTCGCTCGTTAACGCCTCCGATGAGGTCATTCGCTTTTTGGAGATTGCCCGACTTGTCGACATCCTTCATGTTGCGGGTCCGGCGCGTGAGTCGATTCCCGCTATTCCGGTGGGAGAGTTGCCACGATGGAGCAAGAGCGTCGAGGTCCGACAGGGTATCGAGAATCTTCCATACTATCGACATCGCATCGCCGAACTCCTTGAATCGCTTCCGTTGCGCCGCGACGAGCGCTACGATGTCGCGTTGGCGTCGGGGGAGGCGCTGGGTAATGCCTATGACCATGCGGGCGGTATCGGGTGCGTCCTGACGGTTCAGGCCTATGGCGATCGCGTCGTGGTTGAGGTGCTTGATCGGGGTGCCGGCTATTCTATCGATGGAGCGAGCGAACCGGTCGCATCTGAGGAACGCGGCCGTGGTATCAAGCTTATGCGTATGCTTGTCGATAACGTGGAGGTTGCTCGTCGCACAGACGGCACCGGCACGCGCGTGCAGATGGTGAAGCTATTTAGCGGAGCACTGGAATCGCGTGCCTAGCCAATCGCTTTAGCGCGTTTAGCCACCAAGAACACGCGGCCGGCAACTTTTTTGAAAAAAGTACTTGCGTCTTTTGGATAACTCGCGTAAATTAATAACCCGCAAGCGGACATGGCTCAGTTGGTAGAGCACAACCTTGCCAAGGTTGGGGTCGCGGGTTCGAGCCCCGTTGTCCGCTCCATTGCATTTCCGGACCGTTTAGGCGGTCCTTTTTCGGCGAAGTGGCCAAGTGGTAAGGCAGAGGCCTGCAAAGCCTTTACCCCCGGTTCGAATCCGGGCTTCGCCTCCAGGCAACATCCGGGCGCTCCGGCGCCCGTTTTGTTTTACATATGCGGACATGGCTCAGTTGGTAGAGCACAACCTTGCCAAGGTTGGGGTCGCGGGTTCGAGCCCCGTTGTCCGCTCCAACTATCTTACGCGGTTCTAACGAACCGCGTTTTTTGTTGACGCTGCGCGAGCCCCGGGCACCCCATCTTGCCCCCTCAATCGTCGGTCGCGTACATAAAGTACGCTTCCCTCCTCTTTCGCGGCAACCTGGGGCACCCGGAGCCCGCTCGCTGTTGTGGCCGGGGGAGTGAGTCTTCCGTTCTTTTCACTAATCGATCGATTCGTCCCAGGAGGCTCGAGCCCGAGAGGGAGCGAGCGTTTTGGGGTGTGGCTGTGGCGTTGTTTGCCTCGAATGACAGCTTTGGGCGTATCATCGTGGGCATCTCGCAAAACCTCGTTGCAAGGGAGGCTCACCCCATGGCTGCAGAAAAGTCCTCTTCGCGCTCATGGATGTCCGATGCCGCGATCTATCAGATCTACCCGCGTTCGTTTAAGGATTCGACCGGTTCGGGTCTGGGCGATATCGCGGGCATTACCCAGCAGATGGACTATCTTGAGCGGCTGGGCATCGAGGCCATCTGGCTGAGCCCGTTTTACCCTTCGCCTCTTGTCGATGGCGGCTATGATGTGGCGGACTACTGCGATGTCGACCCACGTCTCGGCTCGCTTGACGACTTCGATGACATGATCGCTGCGGCTCACGCGCGCGGCATCAAGGTCATCGTCGATATCGTGCCCAACCATTCATCCAACCAGCACCCCTGGTTCAAAGCCGCTCTTGCCGCCGGCCCCGGATCGCCCGAGCGCGCCCGTTATATCTTCCGCGATGGTCGCGGCGAGCATGGCGAGCTGCCTCCCACCAATTGGAATGCCAACTTTGGCGGCCCCGCCTGGACGCGTGTTGCGGACGGTCAATGGTATCTGCACATGTTTACGCCCGAGCAGCCGGACTTTGACTGGTCATGCCCCGAGGTTCACGCGTTCTTTTGCGACGTCCTGGCGTTTTGGAGCGATCGAGGCGTCGATGGCTTTCGCATCGATGTGGCGCACGGTCTCGCCAAGGATCTCGACCGCGATGACCTCGACCGGTGGCATCTCGCCGAGGGCGATGACATGGTTGACGACGGCGCCCATCCGCTGTGGGACCGCAACGAGGTCCACGAGATCTATCGCGAGTGGCGCCGCGTGTTCGACCGCTATAATCCGCCGCGCAGCGCCGTTGCCGAGGCGTGGGTGCTGCCTGAGCGCCAGTATCTCTATGCGCGTCCCAGCGAGCTTGGCCAGACATTCAACTTTGAGTTTGCCAAGGCCACTTGGACCTATGATGACATACACGCTGCAATCGAGGAGGGCTTGAAGGCAGCTATCGAATCCGATTCCGCCTCGACCTGGGTACTCTCCAACCACGACGTGCCGCGCGTGGCGACGCGCTATGCCCTGCCGCAAATCAAGGCGACGCGCTACCACCAGATTGCGCTCGACTGGCTCTTACGCGACGGGTCGTCTTATGACGAGGACCGTGAACTCGGCGAGCGCCGCGCGCGGGCGGCTCTTTTGCTTGAACTGGCGCTTCCGGGCTCGGCATACGTGTATCAGGGTGAGGAGCTCGGTCTTTTTGAGGTGGCTGATATCCCGTGGACTGCACTCGAAGATCCCAGTGCAACCAATACGCGCGGACCGAAGCGCGAGAAGGGGCGCGACGGCTGTCGTGTGCCCCTGCCGTGGGTAGCGGCGGACGATCCCGCGCAGGGCGGATCGTTTGGGTTTTCGCCGGCGGACGCT
>CALFGH010000244.1 GCA_937958315.1 uncultured Collinsella sp.
GTTTTGATGGGCGAGGGCAATATAGCAGAACTCGAGGCTTGTGGGGTAAGGCTGTCGATGGTCGACCAGTCCTACTTTGTACGCGACTACCCGATCTTTGGCTTGGATCCCGCCGAGCGGAGTTTTACGTGTCTGGGCACGGAGGATAACGGACGCTTGCGTTTGCGCAAGTTGGTGGCCGAGGTTCGCCCCGAACTTGTTCCGAGGGCGGCCCGGATTTTGCTTAAGGCGGGCCGATGCGATGCAGCGATGGGTCTAGCGGACGCCTTTTTGGACCGTGAAGCGGTTCTTGAACTTGCTGGACAGTATGGGGTTGATCTTGCTCTGACGGGGCACGGGGCCGATATCTGCCGAGCAGCGCTGGACACGATCGATGCCGACGATCCGGCTCCAGAGCCAACGCCTGCCGAGGCGCTTGGCGTATATCTGGCAGCGGTCAGCGTGTCCAATACAAAGCTCGCTCGCTATATGGCATCGGTCATCGAGCGCGGGGGCGAACGGGCGGCCTGCGAAATAGACCCTGTTTCATGGAGGGTGGCCCAGACACTGACGGCTGTTTGCTATGGGGACAATGGGCTTGGGCTTCCTACGAACCTGGCCGTGCCAGAAATCGAGACATCCCATACCGCACTCGATATGTTGTCCGCGCATATCGAGGTCAAGCGCTGCCTGACCGAGCGGGGAGATGGCGGCGGCGTTCTACAGCAGCTCAAAACGAGCAAGGCCTACGATTGCGAGCTCGACATCGCGGGGATTGTTATACGGGCCGATAGCATGTTGGTGGAGCTCTTTGATGGGTCGTTTGCGGGAACCGACGAGCGCGACGACGAGATGACGGTGGTGCGGGAGGCGCTCGACGTACGTGGGCTTAAGGCGATGGCCATCTGGGTGCGCATGGTGTTGGCGGCACGGCGGCGCCTTTCCGGCTTGCCGGTAACCGACGATGCGGCGTTCAACGAGCTCGATCGTTTTGCCGTGCGCATGCGCGACAACCAGATTCAGCTGTTTGGCCTGTTGCTAGAAGGTTGGCAGTCGCTGGCAGAGGGACGGCCGGTTAATGCAAAGTTCCGTGCGGTCCAAGTGCTCAAACTTGCCGAGGAGTCGATTGCGTACATGCGCGATAACGCATTGCTGCTGGAGCGCGCGGCATATCTGCGTAACACCTCGATGGTTTCGGTTCGCGAGGAAGCGGAGCTGCTCGA
>CALFGH010000245.1 GCA_937958315.1 uncultured Collinsella sp.
TTCTTCTAAGTTGCGGTGGAATAGGGACTGCATTTGGAGTTGAATTGTTTAAACAGTCCCTATTTCACCGCAACTTGTGGGAGGGGTAGAAAAAGGGGGAGGCCCTGGAGAGGGTCTCCCCCTTTGTTACAGAGGCGATATTATTCGCGCGTTGCGGGATTAGACCAGGCGGGCGTTGATCGTCTTGGCGATCTCGGCAGCGTCGGAGGAACCCTTGACGGTGGCACGGAAGCCCTCATCCATGAGCGCCTCGGCGACCTTGGACAGGATCTTGAGGTGCGTGGTGCCAGCCTGGGCACCGGGGATGAGCAGGGCGATAGCCACGTTGACGGGAGCGCCGTCCATGGTGTCCCAACCAGTCACGCCAGAGTCGTCCTTGACGACAATGACGGCGGCCTCGGTAATGGCATCGGACTTGGCATGCGGAATAGCGAAGCCCTCCATCATACCCGTGGTGCCCTCGGCCTCGCGGGCCAGGAAGGCGTTCATCACGGCATCGGCGTCGCCAGCGACACCGGCCTTAACGGCCTGGTTGGAGACAAAGCTCAGGGCCTCGTCACGAGAAGCGAAGTTCTCGGCAACAAAAACGTTCTCGACCTTCACGAAGTCGGCAGCCTCGGCCTTGGGGGCCTCGACGGCAGCGGCCTTGGGAGCCTCGACTGGCTTAGCGGTAGTGGCAGAAGCGGCCTTCTGATTCTTCTCGAAGTCATACTTCTTGAAAGCGACGAACAGGATGCCACCGACCACGGCGCCGATGAGAATCGCGAGGACCCACAGCGGACCGTTCTCGACAACAGGCAGGACCAGGAAGCCACCGTGGGGCGCCGGATCGTGGACGTTGAACATAATGGTCAGGATCGAGGCGATGGAGGAACCGAGCATCATGATGGGCATGACGGGCCAGATGTTCTTGGTCATGAACGGAATGGCGCCCTCGGTGATGTGGGTGCAGCCAAGGATAAGGTTGACGACACCGGCGTCATGATCCTCCTGGCTGAAGTACTTCTTGCCGACGATGACGGCAAAGGTGGTGATCAGCGGCGGAACGATACAGGCGGCAGAGACGGCAGCCATGAAGTTGGTGCCGAAGTTATAGGTGTCGGTGCCGACACCAGCAGCCAGGGCCTCGGTGAGCATAGCGGTACCGGTGACGTAAGCAGCCTTGTTGACCGGGCCGCCCATGTCAAAGGCGCACATGCAACCAATAGCAAGACCCAGGACAACAGCGCCAGAGGCAGACAGACCCTTGAGGAAGTCCATCATGGCGGTGTTGATGGCAGCCATGGGACCGGAGATGCCGAGCATGACCAGACCGACGATAGCAGTCGAGAACAGCGGATACAGGAAGATGGCCTTGAGGCCGTCCAGGTTCTTGGGCAGCTTGGCAAAAACCTTCTCGAGCAGAAGGATGACATAGCCGGCGAGGAAGCCGCCGACAATGCCGCCCAGGAAGCCGAAGCCCACACCGGTGCCGCCAGCATCGATCATGTGTGTATCGGCGTTAACGGGCAGGCCCTGGATGGCGATCATACCGGCAACAAAGCCGGGGACGAGTGCCGGGCGCTTGCCGATGGACTCGGCGATGTAGGCGGAAAGCACGGGAACCATGAGGTTCATGGCAATGCCGCCGATGATCTTGAGCATAGCGGCGAAGCTGTTGTAGTCGGCAGCCGTCGAATCGAAGGACGTGATGCCCCACAGGAACGAAACAGCGGTCAGGACACCACCGGCAACGACGAAGACCAGCATGTGGCTGACGCCGTTCATGAGGTGCTTATAGATGATATGGCCGATGGACTCCTTCTCCTCGACCTCATCCTCGACATCGGCAGCAGCCGCAACCGTGTCGTCGCCCTTGGCGGCAAGGGCACGATCGATCAGCTTGCCGGCAGCCTCGACGGACAGGGCCTTGGAAACACCAACGGAAACCATGGGCTTACCGGCGAAACGCTCCGCCTGGACATCCTTATCGGCTGCGACGACGACGGCCTTGGCACCAGCGATCTCACTCTTGGTGAGCTCGTTCTCGACACCGACCTGGCCATGGGTCTCGACCTTAATGGTCAGACCGCGCTCGGCAGCTGCCTTCTCCAGCGCCTCCTTCGCCATGAAGGTGTGCGCGATACCGGTCGGGCAACCGGTGGCGGCGATGATGTCAAACTTAGCCATGTGTCCCTCCTTCTTGAGTACAGCGCCCGCGGGCGCTCCCCTACACGCGCTTCAATGCGCGTATTTCCACATCTGAAAGATACCAAGTCACCGCTTGTACGAGAAGAAATACAGCTCATTTCTCCGGTGAAAGGTTCTTTCATTACCGTAAACGGTCGATGAAAGTTTACCATCAACTATTGAAACGGCAAGGTGTATCTTGTATTTACCAATCCCCGTATACTAGAGCGGCACACAAAAAGCCAGCTTTTAATGCCAACCAGGAGTCAACCATGTCCGATAGCAGCAAAAGCGCACTCTCCCTTATTAGCACGCACAAGGGATACAGCGAGTCCGAACAGCGCATTGTCGACTATATCCTAGAGCATCAGTCCGAGGCACCGCGTCTGACAGCCGCCCAGCTCTCGCGCGCAGCCGCAACCTCCGAGGCCACCGTATCGCGCTTCTGCCGCAAACTAGGTTTTGGCAGCTTTCGCAGTTTTCAGTTTTCGCTGGCGCGCGATCTGGAGAGCCAGCGTAATGAAGGCCTCACCGACGAGGTCTCGCTCGGCAATATGGAGCAGAGCCTCAAGAATATCCTCGCCGCCAAGGTCAGCGAGCTCAACGCGACCATCGATGGCATTGATCACGACACGCTGGCAGCCGTCGTGCACGCGTTTAAGAACGCAGGGGCCATCGAGTTTGCAGCCGTAGGCAACACCAACGCCGTCGCGCTCGACGCGACGTTTAAGTTTTCGCAGCTAGGCCTTCGCTGCATGGCAAGCACCATCAGCGAGACCTCGATTGGGTTTGCGCTCACGTTGCGCCCCGGCGATTGTATAGTGCTGATCTCGAACTCCGGCAAGTCGCGTCGACTGAATCGCATGGCAAAAGCGGCTCGCGGCTGCGGTGCCACCGTAGTCGTCATCAGCAGCGACAGCAAGTCTCCGCTTGCTCGTTTGGCAGACTACACCTTTAATACCGTGAACCACGAGGCGCTGCTCACCACGGGCGACTTTGCGTTCTCCAAGATGAGCGCCACGATGATCATCGAGGTTATCTACAACTTCCTGCTGCCCGAGATTGAAGACGCCCGAGAGCACATCAGCTACTACGAGGAGCTCATCCAACCGGATAAGGTCGTGGAGTAGGTTTTAACAGGGGTCGTCATGTACCGTTCCCACAAAACTATGCCGGTTTACTACGATGTAATCGGAATATGCGACCACATCGCGTTTTAAAAGAAAACCGCAGGCATTCTACCTGCGGTTTTCTTTTTACAATTTTAGCTGTGCTCGAGCTACGCCGATTCATCGTAGTAAACCAGCATAGTTTTTGACGGTCGGGCCAGACAAACAAGTGGCGGGGCGACAATTACTGATATTTTGCCCCCCCCAACACCGCCAGCTCGTTCTAACCTCGAGCTTCTTCCAGCATCTGCCTGGCGTGCGCTAGGCTTGCCTCCGATTGATCGCCGCTCAGCATACGGGCGATCTCTGCGGTACGGGCGTCCCCAGCTACCTCATCTAGATGCGTTTGGGGAACGTCGCCGGGCTCTTTGCTCACCACGTAGTGCTTGTCGGCCATGACCGCAACCTGCGCCAGGTGGGTTACGACAATCACCTGATGCGTAGCGGCGAGATCTGCCAGCACGCTCGCGAGGGCACGTGCGGTAGAGCCGCCGACACCGGCATCGACCTCGTCGAACACCAGCGTATCCACGCCGTCCGCGTTACCGAGAACGACCTTGCTCGCCAGCATGACGCGGCTCAGCTCGCCGCCCGAGGCAATGCGGCGCAGGGGGCGCGGCGTCAATCCGGCACCGCTGCGATACAAAAGCTCGTAGCTCGAAGGGCCCGCCGGCGTCCACTCGGCACGCGGAAGATCGCGCGACTCCCAAACAAGTTCGGCGCCGCCCATCTCCAGGCGCGCCATTTGGCGGCCAACCTCGTGGCAAAAGCGCGGGGCTGCGGTATTCCGCGCGCGTTTAAGCGCCTTGGCAGCAGAAAAAAGCTCGCGTTCGGCGCTCCCAAGCGCCTCGCGCGCCTTCTTGATCTGCGCATCACCATCATCGACCAGGGAGAGCAGTTCTTGTGAGCGGTCGCGCATGGCAAAGACATCGTCCATGGTGGGACCCCACTGACGCAGCAGGCCCTTGAGGTCGGAATACCGCTCGCGAATACGAGCCAGCTCGCGCGGATCGAAGGCGACCCCATCGCGATAAGCGCGCAGCTCGTTAGCACAATCCTCGAGCGAGATGCAGGCATCCGAAAGCGCATCGGCAATGTCGCCCAACTTGCGATCGACGGCAGCCATGCGGGAAAGCTCGGCCACGGCGCCATTCACGGCATCGAGCGCTCCCCCTTCGGCAGCAAGCGATGCATGGGCCTCGTTGGCCGTCGCAACCAAGACCTCGGCGTGCTCCGAGCGCGGCAGCAGCTCCTCGAGCTCTTCATACTCGCCTGGCTTGGGGTCGACCTCGGTGATACGCTCCAGGGCGAAGCGCGCCTCCTCGACGCGACTACCCTGCGCGCGTGAGGCTTCCTCCACACGGCGAAGCTCCTTGGCGGCGGCACGCGAAGCCTTAAAGCAGGTGCGATACTTCTCGAGCGCCTCGAGTGCCGGGCGCCCTGCCCAGGCATCGACCATGGCA
>CALFGH010000246.1 GCA_937958315.1 uncultured Collinsella sp.
GCCGCGTGGCCGATGCCGCGCCGAGCATGCCGCGTCCGTCGCTCAGTCGTCGCCTTGCCGGTAGGCGTATGAGCCGTCCGGTGCCGAGCGTGTCACTCAGTCGTCGTGACCTGCGCTTTTTCAATGCCTTCCCGCGTCTGCGCATCAATCGCTACGAAGGTGTCATTCGAGCAACTAATCTCCGCGACCGCGCCCGCGAGCTGTTTCGGCGCTAGCCGGGACGGGGTGGGGCCGGCGCCTGCCGTCCTTGCGTTTCCCATTGGTTTCGCGTCCGTTGCCGCGCCGTTTCTAAGATTGCGGCACCGTTTCCATTCGACAACGCAGCGTTTAACAACGCCGTATCTGGTCTACACCAGTTGCCTCTCGGCCGCATTATGGGCGCCGACAACGTTCATGCGACCAAGGGGGAGCGAATGTGCGATACGGGATCGACAACGTTTATGCTCATCTGCACCATGCTCGTGTTTTTAATGACACCGGGTCTGGCGTTTTTCTATGGCGGCCTGTCCAGGCGCAAAAATGTCATCAACACCATGCTCATGTGCTTTGGCGCCATTGGCCTGGTTGGTGTGCTGTGGATTGTTGCCGGCTGGTCGCTGGCCTACGGCAGCGACGGTTCCAGTCCGTTTATTGGAGGCCTTGACCAGCTGCTGTGCCTGCCGGTGCTCGGTCAGGTGCTGCAGGCGGCCGAGGGGAATGCTGCGGACGGTGTCGTCTACCCTCAAATCATCAACATCGCCTTCCAGATGGCATTTGCCATGATCACGGCTGCTATCGTCACGGGCAGCCTGGCCGGCCGCGTTAAGTTTGGTGCCATGACGGTCTTCCTGGGCATTTGGCTGCTTGTGGTCTATGCGCCGCTCGCCCACATGGTTTGGGGCGGCGAGGGTTCCTTTATCGGCGACATCATCGGCGCACTCGACTTTGCCGGCGGCGACGTGGTACACATTTCGTCCGGTCTTACCGGCCTGATTCTCTGCTTAATGCTCGGCCGTCGTCGTGGCTTTGGCATGGTGAGCTACCGTCCGCATAACGTGCCGTTTGTGGCGCTGGGTGCCGGGCTGCTTTGGTTTGGCTGGTTTGGCTTTAACGGCGGCAGCGAGTTTAAGGCCGACGCCGTGGCGGCGCTCGCCATCCTCAACACCGTGACGGCCAGCGCGGCGGGCATGGTCTCGTGGCTTGCCGTCGAGCGCGTGCACACC
>CALFGH010000247.1 GCA_937958315.1 uncultured Collinsella sp.
GCCTCGGCAGACGAAAGCGCCGCCGCCATGGTGCCGGCACCGTAGGTCACATCGAGCTTGGGCAGAGACTCCCCCGCGCGGGCGGCTGCAACGAGGTCGCCCTCAAACCCCTCCGGGATAAAGAACACGCAGTCGGCGCTGCCCTTGGCGCTGTTGCTCTTGGAGAGCGCGTCCGCAAGATCGTACGCATCGTCGCCGACGCCCGTGACCAGCTCAAAGCGCGAACCCAGATGCTTGGTAAGCGCACGCGAAAGGTCGCTGTCGTCGCGGTCGACCACGATCGCGTTGGCGTCGTAGGGCTTGTACTCGGTGAGCTGCGACGAGTTCCAGCTCACCGAGGCCGCGATGAATACGCCCATGAGCGAGATGAACACCGTATAGATGAGCAGATAGAGCGGATGCGCGAGCGCCATGCGAAGCGCAGTCTTAAAGGTGCTCATAGCGACTCCTTCCAAAGATCAGCGTGGCGGCGGCAACGAACAGCAACGCCATAAGGACCAGTGCGCCGGCGCGAACGGCAAAGGGGCCCAGGTCCTCAAAGAAATACAGGCGGTTGAACATGTCGCAGATAAGCTTGACGGGGTTGAGCCAGCACTCGGCCGGGCAGGCGCGGGCGACGTCGTCGGCAAGCGCCATCGACGGCTCACCGTAGAGCCCGGCGAACAGGGCGCACGTGGTGGCAAAGCCCGTAAGGATGCCCGACTTGGACGCCTTGCCGCCCTTAACGGGAAGCGTGCCCACAAAGAGTCCCAGGCCCGTGGCGGCAAGCGCGGAAGCGGCGCCACCTACCAGACACAGCCCCTCGCGCCCGCCAAAGTCGATGCCCACGACCAGGCGCACGTAGCCGATCGCGATCGCCATCGCGCGGCTGGCGCCCAGCCGGTCGATGACCCAGCCACGAGCCCACAAAGATACCGGCCAGCGACGCCGTCTTGGAAAGACCGCCCACGCAGCGGCGCGCCCCAAGGCCCGACAGATTGGGCTGCAAATCGACGACGCTCAAGGCGGCAAACTCGGCAGACATCATCGCAACCAGGCCAAAGAGCGCGTAGTAGTAGATGACCGTGCCATCGGGCGTGGTGCGCGTCAGGCTTACGCGGCGGGTGCCGCCCTCGAGCGACAGGGCGCGCGCAACCGCCTCCGGATCGGCAAGGGCAGCCGGGTTGTCCTGGGAAATCTGGCGCATGAGCTCGGCATTTTGCGTATACGAGCTTGCCACCGTCTCCAGGATGCTGCGATCGGTGAGCACCGACGAGGCACGCGAGCTGTCGTAGCTCGATAGCAGCGTGAGCTTGGGTGCGCCTTCGGCGTCAACCGTATAGATGCCCGCGACCTCGCCAGCCTTAAGCGCACGGTTCGCATCGGCTGCGTCGTCGCACTCGTGGATCTCGAGCAGTTGGTCGTCGCCCTCCTCGTCGAGCGACGTCGCCACGTCCTTAAAGGTCGAGGCGTCCCAGGCCTCGTCCGCCACGACGGCAACCGGCACCGGGTCGACCGTGCCGTCGGAGCTGAGGTTCGCAAACATAAACATGAACATCGTGGAAAGCGCGATGGGAAAGAGAGCGCCCCAAACCCACGTGCTCGGCCGGCGCAGCAGCGTCTTGACCGTGGTGATGATGGTGTTGAACATGGCTGCCCCCTAGTCGCGCAGCTCGCGGCCGGTGATCTCGAGGAACACGTCGTTGAGGGTCGGCGGCTCGGAGTAGATGCGGCCGAGCGCCACGTCATGCGAGCGCAGCGCATCGAGAATGTCCGTCAGGTTATGCGGGCTCGCCTCGCACGAAAACGTGAGCTGGCCCGCCGTCGCCGCCAGGTCCAGGACATGCGGCAGACTCGCAACGGCAGCGAGTGCCGCACTCGGCACCTCGCCGACCTCGATCACAATCTTCTCGCCCATTTGAATCATGCGTTTGAGCTCGTCATTGGTGCCCTGTGCCAGCACGCGGCCGCCGTCCATGATCATGATGCGGCTGCAGACTTGCTCGACTTCCTCCATGTAATGGCTGGTATACACCACCGTGGCACCCTCGTCGCGCAGGCGGCAGATGCCCTCCAGGATGGCGTTGCGGCTCTGCGGGTCGACCGCCACCGTGGGCTCGTCAAAAAAGATGAGCTCGGGCTTGTGCGCGATACCGCAGGCGATGTTGAGGCGACGCGCCAGGCCGCCCGAGAGCTTGCCGGGGCGGAACTTGGTAAAGTCACCCAGCCCGACAAAGTCAATCGCCTCGTCCACCAGCGCACGGCGACGCTTGCGATCGTTAACGTAGAGGCTGCAGAAATAGTCGATGTTCTCACGCACGGTGAGCTCGTCGAACACCGCCACCTGCTGTGGCACCACGCCGATGCGGCGCTTGAGGTCATAGCGGGCGGGCGTCATGGGCTCGCCGAACAGCTCGATGGTGCCTTTGTCGTAGGCGAGCAGCTGCAAAATGCAGTTGATGGACGTGGTCTTGCCCGAGCCGTTGGGGCCCAGCAGGCCAAAGATCTCGCCGGGGGCGATGCTCAGGCTAAAGTGGTCGAGCGCGATAAGGTCGTCGTAGCGCTTGACGAGGTTTTCGACGTGGACGATGTCTGTCATGAGGCGGCCCTCCTGTTGATTGCGGCCCGGTACGATTGCATCATCGCAGGAGCCGCCGGCGCGCGCCAGTGAGCTTTGTCACGAGTGCGGGGCTTGGCCGTGTGGCCGCCGACGCCCCCGATTTGTCGCGCGGGAGGAATGTCACGGTTGCGGCACCTGAGCAATGGTCACACGCGCCATCGCCCATCCCTGCGACGGGTCGTTGGCG
>CALFGH010000248.1 GCA_937958315.1 uncultured Collinsella sp.
CGCAGAGCAGTGCGATGCCGAGGCACAGTGCGCACTGGGCGAGTGCTATTATCAGGCTCGTGGCGTTGAAAAGGACGACAAAGAGGCCCGCATATGGTACGAAGCGGCGGCGACTCAGGGAAATGTGACGGCACAGTATATGACCGGGCGGCTGTATGCGGCACTCTCGTACAATGTGGCGGCTGTGAAGTGGTACACCAAAGCGGCGGAGCAGGAATGCCCGGAAGCCCAGTATGAGCTGGGCGCGTGCTATGAGGCCGGCGACGACGGCTTCGCGGGCTACCCGTGCCGACAGCATGACCTCCTTTGCGCCCGAGTTGATCGCGGTACGCTCAAGTATCAGGTCCACACCGTCGAGGACGGCTGGCTCGACTGGGTCGCCAAGGGCGACCGCAACGACACCGTAAACGGCTGCGCCGGTATCGCCGGTCATACCATCGACGGCGTGCGCATGTACTACGTGACGCCGAGCGGCGAGGAGTACAAGCAGGCGTGGTACCACTCCCAGACCACTGCGCGCGCCGGATGGCTGAACACCGTGTGCGACGACGGCTCTACCTATAGCGGCGACGACTACGCCGGCATCTACGGCGAGCCGCTCGACCGTCTGCAGGTCTGCGTCACCGACGGGGTGCCGTGGTAATGGCTTTCGTCACGGTTGTCGCGCTCGCCCTGATCTGGGGCGGGAGCGACCGCGGGCGATAACAGCAAAAGGGGCCGTGGCGGTTCGTCGCCACGGCCCCTTTCTCGTATCCCTCGAATATCCCAAGTGGGCGCAAAACCCTAAGTACGGTCAGCGTGTTGCGGTACGTTCAGCGAGTTTTGCCTGATGGTCAGTATCAATAGCGAGCTGCGGCAAACTGTCTCAATACTGTAACATCTAGGGACCATTTTGGGGTCTAGATGTTACAGATTTAGATGAACCTATCAGTCGGTTTCGAATGTCTAAATCTGTAACGGTAAGACCTGTTTTTGCCGAGTTGTTGTTACAGATTGAGATATTGAGATTGGACGTTTTCCTTTGTCTTGATCTGTAACAGATAGAAGGGTTTCTGACCCCTAGTTGTTACAGATTGAGATATTTAACGGAGGGCTCACCGTTCATCTTGATCTGTAACAGTTAGCTGATGATTTGGGTTGTAGATGTTACAGATCAAGACAAACCTTCCGACGGATTTTGAATGTCTTGATCTGTAACAGTAAGAGGGGTTTTGGGGCCCAAGATGTTATAGATCGAGATTGAAGTCGGGGAGGGGCCCTGTGTCTCGATCTGTAACAACAAGATAGGAAATTTGGTCCTAGTTGTTACAGATCGAGACGTTTGCTCGGCGGCCCTCCCGTGCGTCTCGATCTGTAACACCTAGACCCGTATTTGCCGAGTATCTGTTACAGATTGAGATGTTTGTGTCCGCACCGGCCCCGCTTGCAACCGTAGTCCCATATAAACAAACCCCGTGGTAAACTTGTCTGGACTGTAAATATTCCGAAAGGTACACCTCAATGTCCAAGTACATCTCTGAGCTCATGTCGCCGCAGCTTATGGGCGTCATCTATGCCTTTGTTGGCTTTATCATCGCCCTGTACGTGCTGTCGGTCGTCTATGTGTTCATCGACGCTCGCCGCCGCGGCGCCAGCGCCTACGTGGCATGGGGCATCATCGCCCTCATCCCGTTTGTGGGCCTCATCGCCTATCTGGTCCTGCGTCCGCATTCCTACGCGGCCGACCGCGAGGAGCAGGAGCTGGACATGGCCCTGCGCGAGCGCCAGCTTGCCCA
>CALFGH010000249.1 GCA_937958315.1 uncultured Collinsella sp.
ATAGTACAAGTTGGTGTTGACGTCGCTCAAATCGCCCTCCTCGTGGCCGAGCTTAAAGCACAGCCAGTGATAGGTGTCGGGCGTGAGCTGCATGAGGCCGACGGCTCCGGCATGGGAGACGGCGTCCTTGTCAAAGTGGCTCTCGGCCAAAATCAGGCCGGCCACCAGAGAGGAGGGCAGCGAAAAACGCGCAGCCTCCCGCTCCACAGCGTCGCGATAGGGCAGCACAAAAAGTCGGCGCAGAGCAAAAAAGCCGCAGCCTGCACACAGCAGCAGCACCAAAAGCAGGGCAAGGAGGCGCCGAAGCCCACGGCGGGTATGCAGCCTCACTGGCACAGCCCGAGCTTGCGGGCGATCGCGTCAACCTGCTGCTCGAGCGCGCCGGCGTCAACCGCATCATCACCCTCGACCTGCACCAGGGTCAGATCCAGGGCTTTTTCGATATCCCGGTTAACCACCTGTCCGCGCTGCCGCTGTTTGGCCAGTACTACAACGACATGCACTTCGACACCGACAACCTGGTTGTCGTCTCCCCCGACGTGGGTCGCGCCAAGGCCGCCAAGAAGCTGTCCGACATGCTCGGCTGCGACCTGGCCATCGCCCACAAGGGCCGTCCGCGCCACAACGCCGCCGAGGTCATGGGCATCATCGGTGACATCAAGGGCAAGACCTGCATCATCAACGACGACATGATCGACACCGCTGGCACCCTGTGCGCCAACGTCAAGGAGCTCAAGGCCATGGGCGCTGGCGACATCTACGTCTGCGCCACCCACGGCATCTTCTCCGGTCCGGCCATCGAGCGCCTGAACGACGCCCCGATCGTCGAGTGCGTCGTCACCGACGCCATCCCCGTCGAGGTCGGCGGCAAGATTAAGACCATCTCGGTCGCCGAGGAGTTCGCTCAGGCCATCTCCGCCGTTTACCACGAGGAGCCCGTCTCCACGCTCGTCGGCGGCGACTTCGCGCTGTAGCCTGCCGCGCGTCGCATCATCTTTGACGCTTTTAAAGGGTCGGAAGCTCGCTTCCGACCCTTTTTCTATCCCTCGCCAACCCGCCCTGGACAATTAGTTCAGATACGTATTTTTTTTAAAGCTCCAAAGGACCGTTCGGAGCCTTTTGAGCTCCCCAGCGGATGCCATGCCGTCCAAAGCTCATCGTTTTCGAGTACAACCGCTGCATATTTACCCTCAAATCGCCCTCAAGGGCCTTAGAAACGCCTCGAACGCCCGCCGCCCTATACGTATCTGAATTAACTGTCCAGTAGCTATCGTCAACCTTCGCGGCAGAGCTCAATTCCCTGCAATCCCCTCAACCGATTCCACCGATTTCATAACACCCAGCCGTTCATGGCGCGCAGCGCCCCGCTGAGCGAAAAGAACGGTATGGGGTTCGCATTCTGCCGCCAACTTAGTACGTTATAGCTATGACGACCGTGATTTCACATTTCTCCGCCCTCCGCGCAATTCGTCGCGCACGACGGGCGTACTCTGCCTTACCCTGGGACTCCGTTGATAGTGAACAGCAAGCACAGGCCTTGGCTAGCTGCATTCCCAATAATGACGCGATAGACTTTGGCGCACTTTCGATACTCGATGCCTGGAATGAAGATGATTCCGAGCTGCTCGATCTTCTCGTTTCAGACGAAGACAACAGACGCCCCGACAAGCGACTTCTTCAGCATATTCTCTCCGCTCCGCTTCCTGAAGGTGCAATTATGCACGTCGAGGCCGACATCTACGCAACGTCTCCTGCCGTGACAGCCATGCTTTGTTCCAAAAATGAATCAGTCGCCAAAACCTTGATGCTTCTCATGGAACTGCTCGGAACCTACTCCCTTCCTCCCGGGGCAACATACCCTATTGCCCATGACGACATCTGGCCCAAGGGCGATGGCGGCGCGGCGACGGGCGATCTTGATTGCTTGGGCAACCAGTCGGTGGCCGAGCAACTGAACGAAACCCGCTATGAACAGGCACACTACAAATGCGAGCCCGCAACGACCATCGAAGAGCTCGAGGCGGTCGCACGGTTCGCCAAAAGTAGCTCGTACGCCTCGTTTCGTACGGCCGTTAAACTCGCCCGGGCTGGATCCGCATCCCCAGCCGAATCCCTAATGTTTGCCGTTCTCGGAGCACCCATGCGCTTTGGCGGTTTCGGATGTTGCAATCTGCCCATGGGAGGCCTGCTACTCAACTATCGAATCGACTTCGACACTCTTGCGGTCAACATGTCCTCCGGCATCCCTTACGCCATCTGCGACCTGTATTGCCCGGCAGCCGGAGTCGACAACGAATACAACGGAATCGGGCATGAGCTTCAAAACGCTCGCATCCACGATGGCAATCGAAATAATGGTCTCAAGGCAATGGGCATCCACGTCCTGGTTATCAATCGCGACCAAATGAAAGACCTTGTTGCACTCGAAGCCTTCGCCCAAACGATGCATCGACTCGCGGGAGTCCGATTCCGATATCGCATCAAGGGCTATCGCAAGCGTCAGGCCGCTTGGCTCAACGCTCTGCGGGCCGGAATCGGCCTTGCGCCGGTCTAAACGGCGAATCACCCGTGCGCCGTCGAGCAGGGCTGGACAGTTAGTTCAAATACGTATAGAAGGACACATTGAATTAGGCTGTTTTGCAGCCATCTCTATACCATTCGCCCTATTTGAAGGCAGGATAGACTTCAAAACAGCGTCATATGGGCTAACTAAAGCTCCAAAACAACGCATCGGCATTGAATTGAGCAATTCGAATCCTAGAACTTATACGTATCTGAACTAACTGTCCACCTCGGATTTCGACGGCCGTCCAAACGCCCCCAAACAACCTCAATTGCCCTCCATTTGACAGCGGCAACAGGGTCGCTCACCATAGCAGGCGACAAATCAACGAAAGGACGAACATGGCAGCTGCACAGCCGCTTAAGATTCGCATGGTTGCCGGGCTTGGCAACCCGGGCGAGGAATATGCCGAGACCCGCCACAACGCCGGCTTTAAGGCAATCGACGAGCTGGCCCGTCAGGCCGGCGTCACGTACTGGAAAAACCAAGCAGGCGCCGAGGTCGCGCTCATCAACATCAACGATCCCGAGGAAGAGGGCGGCAAGCGCCAGATTGTACTGGTCAAGCCGCAGTCGTACATGAACACCTCGGGCGGGCCCATCTCCAAACTCTGCCGCGAGTACAAGATCAAGGCCGAGGAGCTGCTCGTCATCCACGACGAGCTCGATATTCCCGCCGGCGACGTGCGTGTTAAGGTGGGCGGCGGCCATGCCGGTCACAACGGCCTGCGTTCCATCATCGACAAGATGGGCAGCCGCGACTTCAGCCGCATCCGCACCGGCATCGGCAACCCTCCCGGCAAGATGGCCGTCGCCGACTACGTGCTTAAGCAGCTGCGCGCCCGCGAGGCCGAGGACTTCCAAGACACCTGCGCCCGCGCCGCAGATGCCGCCGGTCTGGCCATCGTCCACGGCGTAATCTACGCCCGCGATCACGTAAACGGCGCCGCTTCCGCCAACGGCAAGCACTAAAACCTACCAAAAAGGGATGTTTATTTTGGCAGGTTTTATCTGCGTAAACGCCGCAGTCGGCACATCGCAATAAACACGCTGCAACCATACATGCATAACGCTCCAAAGGGGGCCGGCCTCACTGATGCGCGAGACCGGCCTCCTTTGCCGTTTTGCCTGATAAAACCTGCCAAAATAAACCTGCCCCTATTTGGTAGGCCAAAGTGGATAAACCCTGCTCCCAACCGCCGAAGATACACGTAAGCGACATGTCCATGAGGGTATAATTTGCACCGTATGTCTGCACAACGCCTGTGCGCGTACGGTTTTATTCGGGCTACCGTCCATTTCCGTGGAGGCACGGTTCGGTCGCCCTAACAAGAGAGGGGTTCTATGTATAAGATCCTGGAGAAGACGCAGTTCTCGGAGAAGGTGTTCAAGTTCCGCATCGAGGCGCCCGCAATCGCCAAGCATGCGCACGCTGGACAGTTCCTCATGGTTCGCGCCAATGAGACGGGCGAGCGTGTCCCGTTTACCCTGGCCGGCTGGAACGGTGACGAGGGCTGGGTCGAGTTCATCTTCATGGTGATCGGCAAGACCACCGAGATGCTTTCCACCTACGAGGCCGGCGAGTCGCTGCGCGACGTCGTGGGCCCGCTGGGCGTTCCCACCGAGATGGCCGAGGGCCCCTGCGCCGTCATTGGCGGCGGCGTCGGCCTGGCAATTGCCTTCCCGGTCGCCAAGCACCTGGTCGAGACCGGCCACGAGGTGCACGCCATCATGGGCGCCCGCACCAAGGACCTTCTGCTCATGGAGGACCAGTTCCGCGAGCTCCTCGACGAGGACCACATCCACATCACCACTGACGACGGTTCCTACGGCGAGCAGGGCGTTGTCACCGCTCCGCTGGAGCGCCTGCTGCAGGACAAGGCTGTGAGCCAGGTCTTCTGCGTCGGCCCCGTTCCGATGATGAAGTTCTCGACCCTCACCGCCCAGAAGTACGACACCCCCATCACCGCGTCGCTCAACCCCATCATGGTTGACGGCACCGGCATGTGCGGCTGCTGCCGCGTCGAGGTGGGCGGCGTGACCAAGTTTGCTTGCGTCGACGGCCCCGACTTCGATGCCACCCTGGTCGACTGGGATGACCTTCGTGCCCGCCAGGCCGCTTACCGTTCCGAAGAGGGCGAGTCCCTCAAGACCTATGAGGAAAAGAGCTGCGCATGCCACTAGTTAACGGTCGTTTCGTTGCCGATATGAAGTCGCCCCGCACCCCCGATAACGAGGAGCCGGCTGCCGAGCGCGCCTGCGACTTCCGCCCCGTCGACAAGGGCTTCACCGAGGAGATGGCGCTGGCCGAGGCCGAGCGCTGCCTCAACTGCAAGAAGCCGTTCTGTGTTGAGGGCTGCCCCGTCAACATCAACATCCCCCGCTTTATCGAGCAGATCCGCGCGAAGGACTTCGGCGGCGCCCTCGATACCATCCGCGAGGACTCCATGCTTCCCGCTATCTGCGGCCGCGTCTGCCCGCAGGAGAACCAGTGCGAGGGCAAGTGCATCCGTGGTAAGAAGTCCGAGCCCGTGGCCATCGGCCAGCTCGAGCGCTTCCTGGGTGACCGCCCCGAGCTCGCCTCCACGCCCAAGATGGCCCCCAAGAACGGCAAGAAGGTCGCCGTCGTCGGCTCTGGCCCGTCCGGCATCACCTGCGCCGGCGAGCTCGCCCGCAACGGCTTTGACGTCACCGTCTTTGAGGCCTTCTTTACCGGCGGCGGCGTGCTGGTCTACGGCATCCCTGAGTTCCGTCTGCCCAAGGCAGTCGTCAAGCGCGAGATTGACGGCCTGGAGGACATGGGCGTCAAGTTTGAGTACAACTCCGTCGTGGGCAACATGGCCACGGCCGAGGAGCTGTTCGAGCAGGGCTTCGACGCCATCTACGTGGCGACCGGCGCCGGCCTGCCCAAGTTCCTCAACGTCCCCGGCGAGAACCTGCCCAACGTCTTCTTCGCGAACGAGTACCTCACCCGCGTGAACCTGATGAAGGCCAACAAGTTCCCCGAGTACGACACCCCCACCAAGCACGGCAAGAACGTCGTCGTCTTTGGTGGCGGCAACGTGGCTATGGACGCCGTCCGTACCGCCAAGCGCCTGGGCGCCGAGCACGCCATCATCGCCTACCGTCGTACCGAGGACGAGATGCCCTGCCGTCGCGCCGAGCTGCACCATGCCAAGGCCGAGGGCGTCGAGGTTCTGCCGCTCGTCTCCCCGCTCGAGTTTGTCGCCGGCGAGGACGGCTCCGTGTGTGCCGTCAAGGTCCAGAAGATGGAGCTCGGCGAGCCCGACGAGTCCGGCCGCCGTCGTCCGGTGCCCATCGAGGGCGCCATCGAGGAGATCCCCTGCGATGTCGCGATCTCGGCTATCGGCACCAACGCCAACCCCTTCGCAAAGAAGATCGGCGGCAAGATGGAGCTCAACAAGTGGGGCTACATCGTTGCCGACGAGGAGACCGGCCAGACCACCGATCCCCGCATCTGGGCCGGCGGCGACATCGTCACCGGTGCCGCTACGGTCATTCTGGCGATGGGCGCCGGCAAGAAGGCCGCCGCTTCCATCACCAAGAGCCTGCTGGGCGAGTAATCACCTACAGTGCTAGCCATCAAACGGCAAAGTCCCCGTCGAGCACACGCCCGGCGGGGACTTTTTCTATACCGGCCGCCCAAACCACCACAAAGGTGCCTGTCCCCTTTGCGGTGGTTTGAGGCTTGGTCGGTCGTTTTGTCTCAATCTGTAACACCTGGAGCCCGTTGAGCCTTGTAGTTGTTACAGATCGAGATATCGCTCCAACCGCCTCCGCTTTGTCTCAATCTGTAACAGTTAGAGGCCAAATTCCTCGCTATGTGTTACAGATCGAGACGTTAGGTTGGCGGCTGAACAGTTCATCTCAATCTGTAACACCTGGAACCCAAATATCTGGCTTGATGTTACAGATTGAGATTTTGCTAAAGCCGAGGATGGGCGCTGTCGCCAAAACTTAGCGCTTGCGGCGCTTGGTCGCAGCGATGCCGGCCGCGGCAACGGTTGCGCCGGCGATGCTCAGAGCAGCGACCGTCATCGCGGCGGAGTCACCCGTGCTGGCGAGCTCCATGCCACCGGACTTCTTGCCGTTCTTGCCCTTACCCTTGGACTTGTTCGTCGTCACCGTGGTCGTCGTCGAAGTCGAACCGCCCGCAGGGACCCCGGCGCCACCAGAGCCATCCGTACCGCCACCCTGCTCGCCGCCGTCAGGCGTCGGCTCGGGCTCTGGCTTCAGACTGGGATCGGGCGTCGGATCAGGCGCCGCCTCATCGGTCACCGTAATCGTAATGTTCAGACGCTCGGAATACTCGCTGTACGACATGCCAGGGCGCTGTGCCGCAATGCGCACATACATGTTGCTATCGAGCGCAATAGGCTCGGTGTACTTTACGCGGCCTTCGTCACGGCAGGGGCAGGTGTCGTTGGTGGTGTACCAAATCGTCGTGCCATCCTCGGCAGAAAGCTCCAGCTTCGTGCCCTTGGGAACCGTAATGTAATTCTCCTTGGGCGACCATGCACCAAACGTCGTCGCACCAATCGTCGCCACCGGTCGCGCCGGTCGCACTGCCTCGGCAGACACGCGAACATCGACCTGCTTGGACAGCGCCGTGCCGTCCACCGCCGCCGTCAACGTCGTCAAACCGGGCAGAGCACCATGCAGCACAAACGTCGCCGCGCCATCCTCGCCCGTCACGGCCTGGGTGGCATCGACAGAGCAGATAGCCGAGGACTCCAGCCCAACACTAACCCTTGCGCCCGCAAACGGCTTGCCCGCCTTATCGGTCACGTGCGCCACCAGCTCAAAGTCACTGCCCTCAAGCATGGTCACGGCCTGCTCCACGTTGAGCTTGAGCTTGTCGGCACGAACGCCCACGACAAGCTCGCCACTTGCCCAGCGCGCCATGGCCGCGCCGGCGTAGTTGCGAGCACCGTCGAGCTCAAACGCCACCGTCGAGCCCGCCTCACGCGCATCGGCATAGCGAATACGCAGCACGCGCGACAGCGGCTTGCCATTGGGATCGTCCTGTTTGTCGAGCCACGTATACGTCACGTCGCCCAAGCCCTGCGCGCACAATGCGACCAGGGCATCGTCGCTCGCATCCATATACTGCGCAAACTCAACCTCGACGCAATCGGTGTAGGCATGGGCCGAAGCCACCTCGGGCGCCGCCGTCGACACCAAGCCAATGTTCACCTCAGTCTGAATCGGCGGCACGCGCAGCCAAGCCGAACGCGCCTCCTCATACCCGTCCTTGGTCACGCGCACCTGATACCAGCCGGTCGGCGTATTCCAGTTGTACGCACCGTCCGCACCCGTTGCAAGCGGATTGTCCTGCTCATACTCCTCGGCATCCCAACGCACTGCATTGGTACCGGCCGCATCGTCGGCGCTCCACAGCTCAACCGTCGCGCCTTCAACCGTATTGGACAGCAGACCCTCGTACACCACGCCCGCAGGGTCGGGTGCAGCCCTGGCGGCCACATTGCGATAACGCGCCTCAAAAATCGACTGCATCTTCTCGTCCGAGATCAAGCCGTCCTTGTTGGCCTTGTAGACCTCGGCATCGGTCAGCTCGCCCCAGTTGACCGTAATACGATTCTGGCACGCGCGCTCCACCTGCTCGCAGGCAACATCATAGGCGCATTCGGCATTGGTCAGCTTAATCGCGCGCTCCGAACCTACGCTGGTCGAAGCCGCGTCATAGGCAGCGCCCACCACGGTACCCGCCGAACCGGCCGTCAGCACGCCGGCGATTGTCATAATGGAGCCCACTGCCACATCGGTGCTGTCGTGGCAGAGCTGGCGATACAGCAGATCCTCAAACGCACGCGCCTTCTCCATGACGTCACGCAGCGCGTAAATGCACTTCCAGTCGTCCTCGGTCTTCTCGGGCTTGGCAAGCAAGCGCGTGTGCTGAAGCTCATAGCCCTCGCGCTCGCCCTTCACCTTCTGCATACGGACGTTCACGTTCTCCCAGTTCTTGCTGGCATCGTTCACGCCGTAAATGCCGGTAAAGATGCCGATGCCCTGGGTCACCGCGGGAAACGCCTGGCCGGCCGCCTTCCACGCATCGGTCTTAAAGACCTGTCCGAACATCTCGCATTCAATCTTATAGCTCTTGAGCGAACGGATCGTGCGGATGAGCTTCATATGGGCGCTCACGTCGCCGTTGCGCTTCCAGGCCATGAGCCATCCGCGCACCTTGGAGTTGTTGAGGCTATGGACCACATTCCAGTTGTCGTACAGGTTGTCCAGAATGTCGCACTGCATGGCGATCGAGTTAAACAGAAGCGCCTGGTTCTTGTTGTTATTGGAGTTCTCGATAAATTCCGACTCTATATAGGCCGTCTGCTCGCCATCGGGCGCGGCGACCTTAAAGCCCTTAACGGTATCGTCGTCAGCCGCCTTGTAGCTCAGCGAGCTGCCGAGCGCCTGGCCCAAATCGTTAAACCCACTCGTCGACTGGCCGTTGTACTCGCTGGCCTTAATGCCCGCACACTTGTTGAGTGCCGCAGCGGTTGCGTCATTCCAGCTTCCGTATTGGTTGAGCTGGCCGATACCCATCGACTGGCCCACCAGATCCTCGGCCTGCTGGGCAATAAACTCCGCTCGCGATGCATGGTCGACGAGCTCCTTGATGGCGGCCGCATCCGCAGCGTTCGCGCCCTGGGCCGCCGCGAGTTCCTGATACCAATCCTCGCTGGTGCCGTAAGCATCCTCAAAGATCATCTTGTCCACATTGACGCCATAGCTGTCGCCCTGCTGGGTCAGCAGCGCCGCCGACCCGCCGACCGCGGCCTTGAGCTCGGCCGCAAACTGCGCGGCCTCGTCGTTGCCAGCATCATCACCCTCGCCGTCGCTGGCGGCAGGGGCGCGACGAGCCTTACGGACAGCTCCACCTTGGGCTTCGTCCTCTTTGCCGTCCTTGTCCTCCTCGGCAAACGCATCGGCGACCATCTGGTCAATCGCGTCGTTAAAGGCCTCGTCGACATCATTAAACGAGTTATCCATCATATACTCGTGCCACTGCTGCACGGCATTCGAGAACTCCTGCTGGCGCTCCTCGGCCGCGGCGGAATGCTTTTTGGCCGAAGCGTTGGCGTCAAAACTCAGCATGGTCATAAGCTGAGCATTGGAGATGCGGTAGGTCTGCGGCATAAAGATTTGCTCAAAGTTGCCGCAGTTCACATAGGTCGAGTCATTCGCCTTGTTAAACTCGTCGAGCAGCTTAAGGTAGCCCTCGTCCACATACTCCGCCACATAGCGAACACGGGTGCCCTCGCGCGACTTTTGAGTCAGAGGAATCGTCACCGTCTTGCCATCCACGCAGTCCACGTACAGGTCGAGCGTGTCGGCGGCCTCTTCGTTTCCCACCTCGAGCGTGATATCAAAGGTCCAGTAGGCGTTCTTCTTTTGCGGCAGATGATGGAAGGTCCACAGACTCTTGCCGGTGTCCTTGCCGTCCTTGACCAGGTTTTGCGTACCGCCACGATACGTCACATCAAAGTTCCAGACCGAAGCGCCCGGAACATAGCGCACATAATTGCGAGCCGTTACCTCGGCAGCAGCAGCGGCAACATCGGTCGAGCCCACGCGCGCCTCGAGCGTCACGCGCTCGGCGGCAAGCGTATCCTGCGGCAGGTCGTATTCAATCTTGGCACGGCCGAGTTTATTGGTCTTACCGGTGTACTTTGCAGCCGACGAGCCCGTCCCCACGGTGAGCTGCACGCTCTTGCCCGGTGCCGCATAAACGTAGGCCACATTGCCCAGTAGGCTGTGAACGTCGGTGTTGTCGACCTCGATGCGCGATCCGCTAACCTCGAGTGTGGTGCTTCCCAGCGGCAATGTCACCTCGCCCAGCGTAATAAGCGGCGAGACGGCATAGATGCCCGCGGCCTTAGGCTTAAAGCGCACAAACACATCGGCGCCCGCACTCTTCTTCATATCGAGAACGAGGTTGTCGCCTTCCCAAGTTGTGTTAGCCCACATGGCATCGGAGCTGGCGCCGGCTTCACGAGCGCCTGCGGACACATCCTCGACGGCATCCTTGGCCAGAGGAATCTCAATCTTGGCAGCCTGGCTGTCCTTGAGCTCGTAATGAATGCGCAGCTCGGTCTCCACGCCAACGACCGCGGACGAATCAGCGATAACCGAGCCCGCCGTCAGCCCGCGCTCGGCACGATACGTCTCCACGTCAAACGTGGGGACGTCGAGCGTCACGTCGAGCTGTTTGCCGTCCTCAATCTTCACCTGCTTTTGCGCGATATGCTTACCCACGGTCAGCCCTAGGCGGCTAAACGCGGAATAGCTCGTCGCTTGGATGTCGTAGCTCGTCTTGTTAAAGGCGACGATGGTGTACGAACCGGCCTTAAGGCGCGGCGTCTCGGCCTTCATGATAGGCGTGGTGCCATCGTCTTCGTAACCCATCAAATAGGTGACGCCGTCGGCGACCAGCTTGCCGTCGGACGTACGGAACACCAGCACACGGTTGGCGCCCTGGTAGTCGCCCTTGGTCGTGACCGCCGCCGTGCCCCAGGGCTTCAAGTCGATATCGACCTTGCCGGCCGAAGGCTTCACCGTCGCCGTCGCCCCACCCAACTTGAGGCTATCTTTGGGCTCGAGCGTTATCTCCAGATCCTGGTCCGCGTCGGCAATGGCCTGCGACACCACGAGTGCTGTGCCCTGGATACGGAAGTCGTTTTCCTTGTCACCCTTGGCAGGCTTAAGCGTCTTGCCGCTGCTCTTCACCGTCAGATCGATGTTATCGAGACTATCGAGCTCAATGCGTTCGGTCTTATCCTGGCCTGCGACCGGTTCGAGATAGGCCACATTAAGTTCAATCGCGCGCGAAGCCGGAATCTTGGTAAAGTCCTCAGCCTTAATCTCTCCGATATTCCATGTGCCCGTCATCTGGTCGCCCGGGCGCGCCAGCACCATGTCATAGTAACCGCTGAGCGAAATGCGCAGGGTGGCTGCTGTCTTGGAGAGAGCGTCCGCTGTAAAGCTGCCGTCATCGCCAACCGCCAGCGGCGTGGACTGCCCCGCCTGCACGAGTGTAGCCGTCGCGCTCTGGGGAAGTTTGCCCGTCACCTGGGCCGCCTCGCCCATCCACTCAAACGTGTAGGCAGGCTTCGAGGAATCGACGGAGTCCTTGCGATCGGCCACGGCATCGGCAAGCTTTTTGACCATCGAGGGGTTGCCAGCCGAATCGGTTGCATAGGCATAGATGGTCTGGCCTTCACCAAAGGGAATCGCATACGTTACGCCATCGATTGTCACGCGCTCATTATAGTCGCCCGGATAGCCCGCCTCACCAAACTGAAGATCGGGGTTCATCACGCGCAGGGCAACGGCATTATGGTTCGTCTCGTTTCCGTATCTCGTGTTCTCAAAAGCTCCCCACTCTATCATTTCCACGCTTTTGGGTAGCACAATCTCTTTGCCGGCAATCGCAGGATCAAGAGAGGCGAACGCGAGCGCCCCGATAGATTTGACGCCATCGCCAATCGTCACCGACGACACATGCGAGCACCCGTCAAAGGCATAGCGCTCAATCCGCTCCACCGTGCCCGGCACGTTGATCTGCGTAAAGGTGAGTACCGTTGTGTCCGAGACATAGAACTGCGGTACGCCGCAATTGGCGAAGGCGCGATAGTCGATAGTCTTAACCGAAGGTGGCAGCGTTGCCACCACATTGTCGTCAAGTTGTTCGCAGCCCTCAAAGGCCTGCTCGGGAATCGTGGTAAAGGCCGCGTTGTTGGGCCAGGTCACCGTGTGAAGTGTCTTGCTTCCGGTAAACGCATTCCAGCCCAGTTCCTCAACCGAATCGGGCAGTGCGATTTCCTTGATGCTGCTGCCGCCCAGGCCGCCAACGGTGCGGACGTGCGAATCGGGGGCGAAGGTGACCGATGTGAGAGCGGCGTTTCCCATGCCCTTAAGACTCACGACATTTTTGCCGTCGATGGTCGAGGGCACCTCCAACGTGGTAATGCCCGCGTCGCCATACTCGATAGAAATTTCGTTGGTGAGGCTATCGATCGAGAAGTAGTACTGCGCGGGGGTCTGCTCGCCGGCCACGTAGCCATCATCGTATTCGCCTTTTACGCCCGTAGCGCCCTTCGAGGTCATCCAGAGCCCAAGATCCTCATTCCAGGTTGCCTCGGCACAGGAAGCCTCCTCCTGCTTCTGCTGCTCGGCGAGTTCCTTGCCCTCGACAAGATCGGTGGCGAGCGTACCCGCAGGTGTGCTCTCGGTCTGCCCGGCGCCCGTTAGGCCCGCCGCCGATGCAATCTCGGAGGGCGGGGGCGTAGGGGTATCACCGCTATTGAGCACTGTGGGGTCGGCGGCGCCGGCATCGGGCGCGGGGTCGGCGGAAGCAGAGTCTGACGTTTGGGCGTCAGCCGAATCGGCGGAAGCGGCACCGGCTACTTGGCCGTTATCCGTCTGCACAAAAGTGCTATCGGTGTTGAGGGCCTCGGCAAACGCGCCCGCGGGAAACGAACCCGTCACCATCGCGAGGGTCACCGTGGCAACCGTCAGCCGGCGGCAAAGCGCTCGAGCAGTAGTCCACCTCATGGTCGTTCCTTTCCTGCAAACCAAAAGTCATCCAGCGTAATCGTCGTCCAAAAACAAAGCGAACGGTAGGTTCATATATACGAACCTACCGTTCTACCTGCGCAAACCACCACAAAGGGGACAGGCACCTTTGTGGCGGTTTGGGGTCTGGTCGGCGAACCGATTCCGATGTTTGTCTCGATCTGTAACAGTTAGGCCCTGTTGAGCCTTGTAGTTGTTACAGATCGAGATATTGCTCCAGCCGCCCCCGCTTTGTCTCAATCTGTAACAGTTAGAGACCAAATTCCCCGCTACGTGTTACAGATCGAGACGTTAGGTTGGCGGCCATTCGGTTCATCTCAATCTGTAACATCTAGAGCCGTTTTGGGCAGTTTGGTGTTACAGATTGAGATTTTGCTGAGGCCGAGAACGAGAGCCGTCACCCAGCTCTAACGCTTGCGGCGCTTGGTCGCGGCGAGGCCGGCGGCGGCTACGGTTGCGCCGGCGATGCCTAGGGCGGCGACCGTCATCGCGGTGGTATCCCCCGTGGTAGCCAGGACAGCATCGCCCTTCTTGGCCTGCGTGGTTTTCTCAACCGTCTTGGTCGTGGCGGTTGTCGTGGTCGGCTTGGCCGCGGGCTTCACCCCAGGCTGCGGCGTCGGCTTGGGATCCGGCGTAGGCTGCGGATCGGGAGTCGACGTGGCTTCAGGCGTAAAGGTCAGATCGGTGTTGAGCCACAGGGTGTAGATCCAGCCGCTGTCCTCATCGGATACGCTATCCGCGACCTGGTAGCCGCACTCCCGGCCGTTGATCACCAGCTTGGTGTCGGGCGTAAAGTAGAAGCCGCGCGCGGACTTGAGGTAGATGCCGTAGCGATAGGTCACGCCAGGCTTAAAGACGTCGATGTGATTCGTGATGTTCTGATCCCAGAAATCCACGGAGTTCACTTCGCTGCCGTCGCTACCCGTCCAGAACTCACACTGAGGAAGGGAGTTGGAGCCCGTCGGAACATTCGCCGTAAAGACCGGCCTATCGCCTGCCTTGAAGGTGGTCGTGGCACCGTTGATCTCGATAACGTCGATGGCCCGCCATTCGTCGATCGGCTGCTCGCACAGCATATTGTCAGCGTTTGGCGCGAAGACGCCGTTGACGGTCTTGATGTGGTGCGCCCAATGACCGTTGACGTTCATATTGCAGTCATCGGCCACGGTATTGTCGCCCTTGAGCCTCAGCTCAACGGAGTACATGTAGAACTTGCCCTCTTCGAAGTGCTCGATCCTCCTCGCGCCCGTCGGATACTTGGCGGGGTCGGAATACCAGAAGGCAACAGGCACCGACTCCCCGGATTCCATATCGAGCTCCATTTCCTCCCAGCACTCGTAGGCGATCTCGTACTTGTCGGCATCGGCAGCGGGGATCGTCGCGGTCGCGCGTGGCGCCTCGCCGGGCGCGTAGTCGGTCTTCACGTCGTTGACGTCCAGGTTATGGAGGGCTTCGTTTTCTGACGCAACGAGCGTAATTTCGCTATTGATGACGTAGCGGAGGTAATAATCGTACCTGGTTTCGTTGAGGATAGTCGAGCTGCCTTCATAGTCAGTTCCGGTATACTCCAGTGCCGTGCCAATATAGAGAGCCTCATTGCGCGTGAGTCGATACGAGCCGCCTGCCGCGCCACCCGTAAAGGTCAGCGTCAGCCTCATGTGATTGCCAACGGGTTCGAAGCGAGCCGTCACGTCGGACATGGACGCATCCTGAACTTCGACCAGAGTGCCCGAAGCGGCAACGGCCCTGTAGTACTTAACCTCGACAACTTCGCTCGCAAGCGTTTCTGGAATGCCACCCTCTACATCGAGAAAATCGTGGGTATACGGCTGGCCCTTTTTGAGTGTGACCTTGCTCGGAAGCGCGCAGTCCGTATAGTGGGGGACCACGGTCGTGTTGACCCTAACGTCGCTGCCACCAACAACATCGGTCACACCGCAGGGCATGATGGCGTTGCTCGCCGGCATGGCGGCGTTGTCGTCGCCAGAAGCGTTTTGCCCAGCGAGCGCAGCACCGCTAGACTCATTGACGGCATCGGCTGGGATTGTCTGCTGAGGCTCAACGGTGGCTTGCGCCGCCGGAGCAGCATCGGTTGCAGGCGCGGTCGAAGCAGCTGGTGCGGTCGTTGCAGCCGCATCCTCCGCAACCGCCGGCGTCACCGGAACCGCGACAACCTCATCCGTCCCGGCGGCGGGATCGGCGCATTCCGTCGCCAGCGCCACGCTCGGCAGCAGCAACTGACCGACCATAAGCGCACACGCGCCGGCGCAAGCTATTTTGGCACCCACACAACGCCAGGTACCGTGAGCCAGCGAGCAGGTGGACTCACGTTGAGCTTGCTTGTCAAAGTGGCTTACGTTCATAACGGCCTCCTTGGTCGTAGGGACATACCACCACAAAGGTGCCTGTCCCCTTTGCGGTGGTTCTGTACCACCAAGATGTGCCAAATGACTCCGTATGCCTAGGTTCGTAGATGTGAACCTAGGCCTCTACCTGCGGTTTAATTCAATATGATTTCGCCATCGCCACACTCGTCCCGGGAACGCTACAATCGAGGACACGATTATTCGTCCACCCAAAGGACCGTCCTTGAACCTGAGCAGGTCTAAAATCAACGCGCTTCTGGCACTCGCGCTCTTCACCTTCGCCTTCCTTGCCGCCGAGTTTCGCTTCGACGTCAACGTCGGGCTGCTCGCCGGTGCCGAACGCGTTGTGATCGCACAGGGCTTTATCCTTGGCGCCAGCGTCATCGGCTTTATCGGATATGCACCACTGCTCGGTCTCGCCCAACGCAAAGGCCAGCCCCAGGCAGTTGTCAGCGCCGCCGTTCCCATCGCCATCCTGGGATTGACCCAGATCCAGTCCCCCACGGGTTCGCTTGCCCTCGAGATTCTGGGCTGCCTCGCATTCCTCGGACTCGGCCTGTTGGGCGCCGCTACGCACTACGCCTTTTCACTGGCGTTTCAAGACGATCCCAAGCTCGCCACCGGTGCGGGAGCGGCATATGCCGCGGGCATCCTGATGCAGTTCGCCGTCAACCTGCTCAATTGCGGCGGTATCGCAGAGCTCATCGTCCTTGGCATAGCGACTATCGCCATATCCGCCCTCAGCGTCGTTCCCCTAAAGGCTGCCGAGAGCTCCAGCCCCGCCATCAATCCCTTTGCTGAGTCCTCTCATGCCCTCGCCAAACAGGCATGCTGGAGCATCGCGCTCGTCATGATTCTTGCCTGTCTGTTCTCCACCCTCGACAACGTGGTCACACTCTCCAACGCCCACGGCACCATTGCCGTGCAGACTTGGCCGCGCCTCTTTTTGGCGGCAAGCGGCCTTGCCGCCGGTCTTATCTTTGACCTTGCCGAGCGCCGCTACATGGGGCTTGTCATGCTCGGCATCGCCGTGCTCTCGACCATTTCCATCCTGGCCGTGGAGGCCGGCGCCGATCCCAACCTAGGCCTTGTCGTCTTTTACCTGAGCTCGGGCTTTTTTGTCACGTTCTTTACCGCCACCTTTACACAGCTGGCACCGCGCATGCATGCACCCGCCCTCTGGGCCGGCATGGGGCGCGCCGCCAACAATGTATGTGCATTCACTACATCGGGCATCTCGCTTGCCCTCGTGATCTCGGGCAACGTTGCCCTCATCATGATCGGTGCGCTCATGCTGCTTGTGGCGGCGAGTGTGGCGTTTGTAGCTGCGGGCCTGTTCCGCCTGCCCCAAACCGAGCAGGAGCGCGAGCGCGAGCAGCTGGCAGAAGAAGCACTCGCCGCCCCCACCATCGAGGAGCAACGCCAGGCCTTCATCGCCAACCACGCTCTCACCCCGCGCGAAGTCGACGTGCTCATAGCCGTGACCCAGGATGAACGCCCGCTCAAGCAGGTCGCCGAGGAGCTCGGTATCTCGATGCGCATGGTGCAGCGCCACCTGAGCTCTATCTACCAAAAGACCGACACGCAGACGCGCGCCGGTCTCACCAAGGCCTTCCCCTCCGCCTAAAACAAAAACCACCACAAAGGTGCCTGTTCCCTTTGTGGTGGTTTTGGTCGGTTAGCCTTCGAGCTGGGCGACTTTGTAGCGGTAGGCAGCGGCGATAACGTCTTTGCAGCCCTCGCGTCCCAACTTGGCGCGGTTGACGACGATGTCTTTGCCGCTCGTCATCTTCCACTTTCCGGCGCTGTAGCGCTTGTAGAACGCCTCGCGCGCCTTCTGCTGCTGCTTGACCAGCTTGGCGCCCTTCTTTTTGTTAAGGCCACGCTTCTTGCGCACGATCTCGACGCGATCCTCAAAGGGTGCGGTCACCAGCACGGCAATGTGATTGGGGTTGTTGCGCAGCAGGTAATCGGACAGACGGCCTTCGATAATGCAGCTCTCGGTCTCGCCCAGGTCCAAAATCACCTGGCTCATCTTTTGGAACAACTTGTCCGAGTACGAACGCGCATCGTAGCGGTCGGGCAGAAACGCCATATTCTCCACGGCCAGGCGCTCGTCGTAGGCAGCCATCTTGTCGAGCGACTCGCCCGCGCGCAGAGACGCGCGCACCAGCAGCTCGTTGTCGTACAGCGGAATCCCCAACTCGTCGGCAAGCATGCGACCAATCTCGTGGCCCTCGGCGCCAAAGTCGCGCGCGATGGTAATGACCACAGGATTCTTCTTGTTCTCCAGATCGCTCATCGCGATTCCTTTCTCTATGTGGCAAAGGGGCTGTCCCTTTGCCACATTCTACGCTGCCACCATTCGCCTCTGATACGCCCTCACCAGCAGCGAGATACCAAAGTTGAGCACAAAGTACATCGCAAACACCAGGCCGTAGAGCATAAGAACCTGCGACAGGTCGATCGCATGGGCCATCACGACATTTGCCGTGTACATGAGCTCGGCCACGTTAATACCCGAAAGATACGAGCTGTCCTTAATGACGGTCGTGCACTGGCTAAACAGCGCCGGGATGATCGTCTTAAACGTCTGCGGCAGAATGATGTAGCGCATGGTGGCAAAGAAGCCGAAGCCCTGGCTCTGCGCTGCCTCAAACTGGCCGCGCGGAATCGAGTTGAGGCCGCCGCGCACAATCTCGGCCATAACAGCGCTGGTAAACAGCGTAAAGGCGATGGTCGAAATCACAATGTCCAAACCCTGCACCGTAAAGTAGATAAACAGGATCCACAGCAGATTCGGCGTGCAACGGAACAGCTCGATATAGGCGCTCACCAAAATACGGAACGGGCGGGGCGCATAGCTTTTAACGAGCGCCAGCACCGTGCCAAAGATGAGCGAGAAAAAGATCGACAGCGCCGAGATCTCGATTGTCTTAACAAAGCCGCCCCAAATGTAGAGCAGGTTGGTCGCGTTGAAGATTTCCATGCGCTAGGCCTCCTCTACGTTGTCGAGCCCCAGCTCGGCCAGGCTCACGCCGCGCGGACGCTCCTTGGAGCGGCGCTCGAGCCACTGCACCAGCATGGCGAGCGGAAAGCAGATGATGAAGTACATGAGGCAGCAGACGATGTATCCCTGCAGGTAACCGTACAGACTCACAAAGTTGTCGGAACGGTACATAAGGTCGCCGCCGGCCACGAGCGCCAGCACCGACGTGTTCTTGACCAGGTTGAGCGCCTGGTTACACAGCGGCGGCAGAATGATCTTGAACGTCTGGGGCAGCACGATGTACCAGTACGCCTGCGCACGGGTAAAGCCCTGGCTCTGGGCCGCCTCCATCTGACCGCGCGGAACCGCCTCGATACCGGTGCGGATGACCTCCGAAATGTAGGCCGCATGATACAGGCCCACACCCAAGAAGCCCAGCACGAACGGCGCGATGCGCACCGGCTGGTCGGCACCGGTTATGGCCTGCAAAAACTGCGGACCGGCCATGTACATAAAGAGCACCTGCACGGGCAACGGGGTGTTCTGGTAAAACTCCACGTACACGCGGCTTATGGCGCGCAGCACGCGCGAGCGAGTGGTAGAGAACACGCCCAGCAGCGTGCCCAGCACCAGCGACAGCAGCAGACCGGCAACGACCACTTGCAGCGTCACGCCAAAGCCCTCCCAGAAGGGCCCCATGTTTTGAAATGTCGTCGACCAACGGTCGGCGTCAAATAATCCTTCGAGCATTTGATTCCTTCCTTGGACGATGCGCCTATACGAGACCCCAGGTCTTGACCTCTTGGTCGAGCCAGCCATCGGCCAGGCGATCGCAAATCACCTGATCGACCACGGCCGAAAGGTCGCAGCCCTTCTTGGTCGCCACGCCGTAGCCTTGCTCGCCAAACTTGACCTCGGGCTGCAACAGCTCAACGGTCTCGTTCATGTAACCGGCCAGCGTGGAGCGGTCCATGGCAAAGACGTCGATATTGCCGGCGTCGAGCGAACTCTTGATGATGGGGTAGCCGCTAAAGGCCCTAAACTCGGGCTTGCAGCTAAAGCCGTTGTCCTTGATCATCTGCTCGATCAGGCCCTGCGTGGTGGCGCCCTGGCTCACGCCAATGACCTTGCCGTCCAAGTCCTCAATCGAGGTAAAGCCCGAACGCTTCTTGACCATGAGTCCCACGTAGTCGGTGCGGTACGGCGTCGAGAAATCCCAGCTCTTCTTGCGCTCGTCGGTGATGGTGTAGGTCGCCGCGACCACGTCGAGCTGGCCGTTATCGATCAGCGGGCCGCGTGTCTTGGGCGTTACGTCGGTAAACTCGACAAGCTCCTGGGCGCGGGCCTCCTTATAGCTCACGCCAAAGACGGCAGCGGCGATCTGGTAGCACAAATCAACTTCCATGCCCTCAAAGCGACCCTTGGCGGTGTCGTAATAGCCATAGCCGGGAACGTCCTTCTTAACGCCGGCATTCAGATGGCCACGCGACTTGATGGCCGCAAGCTTGGAGCCCTTGTCGGAGCCCTCGCCGCTGGTGGAGTTGCCGCAACCGGTAAGCGCGGTCCCCGTCAGCGCAAGCATGCTGGCGCCCGCCAGCTGCAAAAAGTGACGGCGCGACACGGCCGCCCTCGTCATATCCGTCATGTCCATCACCGTGCCTAGTGCAGAATCTTGGACAGGAACTCGCGGCAGCGCGGGTTCTCGGGGTTATCGAAGAAGTGCTCGGGTGTGCCCTCCTCCAGGATGCGGCCGTCCTCCATAAAGATGACGCGGTCGGCCACCTGGCGCGCAAAGCCCATCTCGTGCGTCACGCAGATCATGGTGATGTCCTCCTGCGCGAGCTCAATCATAACGTCCAGAACCTCCTGGACCATCTCGGGGTCGAGCGCCGAGGTCGGCTCGTCAAACAGGATGATGGGCTGCTTAGTGCACAGGGCACGGGCGATGGCGATGCGCTGCTGCTGACCGCCCGAGAGATTCTGCGGATACTCGCCGGCCTTATGCGCCATGCCGACGCGCTTGAGCGCGGCGATGGCGATCTCGGTCGCCTCCTCCTTGCTCTTCTTTTGCAGCTTGATGGGCGCGAGCGTCAGGTTGCCCAGCACCGTCATGTTGGGATACAGGTTGAACTGCTGGAACACCATGGAACTATACTTGCGAGCCATCTCCAGGTGATTCTTTTTGGTGAGCGGCGTACCGTCGATGACGACCTCGCCCGATGTGGGCTCCTCCAGATAATCGACGCAACGGATGAGCGTCGACTTACCCGAACCGGAAGGCCCGATCATTACGAGCTTCTCGCCGCGCTTGACGGTGAGATTGATATCTTTGAGCACATGCAGGTCGCCAAAGTACTTGTTGAGATGCTTGATCTCGATCATGTCTGCCATGAATGTCCCTTCCCTGCGTTTACACGAGTTGAACTATTGTACGGAAAGAACCACGTTTCCGCAGCCCACACTACATTCCCGTAAAGAACCCGCAACCTTCCACCCACTCATTGGGGACAGACTTAAATGAGCACCCGCTCATTGGGTACTCATTTAAGTCTGTCCCCAATGAGCGCCGAAAATAATACAACCGCCCTTGTTGAGCATAAGTCAGCGAAAACCCGTACACGCGAGCGAGGTGACGTGAAATGAAAAGGGCGCAGACCTTATGGTCGCGCCCTTGAAATTGAACGTCAGATTGCCGCGTGTACGGGTTTGCAGCGTCGAGCCGCTACGCGGTTTGGTAAAACCGCGTAACAAATTACGCAAGTTTGGCGCCGACGATCTTTGCCGCGGCAGGCTTATCGAAATTGCCACCGGTGGCCTTGCCGAGTGCCCCCATGACCTGGCCCATCTGCTTCTTGGACGTGGCGCCCAGCTCAGCGATGACCTGCTCGATCAGAGCCTCGAGCTCCTCGCCCGAAACCTGCGCGGGCAGCAGGCTCTCCAGGATCTTGACCTGCTCGGTCAGGTTGTCGGTACGCTCCTGGTCGGTACCGGCCTTAATGGACATCTCCAGCGTCTCGCTCGTCTGCTTAATCAGACGCTTGATCATGCTGTTGACGTCTTCCTCGGTCACGTCGCGGCGCTCGTTAACCTCGATATTCTTCACCTCGGCCTTGACCTGGCGAATGATAGACAGGCGAACCTTGTCCTTGGCCTTCATGGCCGCAATCATTTCCTTCTGCAGTTCTTCGTTGGTCATCTGCAAATCCTCCTCAATAGTGCGGTCGGCACTCGCACGAGCGCCGCCCCATGATTACTTAGTCGTCGACGAATCGTCGGTCGAACTCTTGGTGACGCCCTTTAGACTCACGTTATAGGGTACGTCCTTGGGCATGGGGTTGACGGTAATGTCGGCGTCCTTCTTGTACTGCTCCAGCCACTCGCTGTATGCAGTGCTGGCCGCCTGCGTCTTCACCACGTTGGAGATGTACTTCTTGATGTCCTTGGGCACCTGCTTAATGTCATCGACCTGATTATCGACATGGAAGTAGTCGGTGCACTTGATGATGTGATAACCATAGGTCGACTCGACGACGTCGCTCACATCGCCCTTGTTTAGTCCCTCGAGCGCCGCCTGGTAGCTGTCGACGAAGGTGGTGAGCTTGTCCCAGCCCACATCGCCCTTCTTCTCCTTGGAGCCGGTGTCATCGGAATACTGCATCACGGCGTCCTCAAAGCTCAGTTCGCCGGAGTTGATTTTGTCCAGGCACTCCTGCGCCTTGGCCTTGGCGGCGGCCTTGTCCTCGTCAGATGCGTCGGAATCAACCTTGATCAGGATGTTCGACGAGCGGCGGGCATCGTTGTAGTTAGACAGGTTCTCGTTGATGTAATCGACGATCTCACTGTCCTTGGGCTTACTGGTGGGCGCCACGGCGTCCTTAAGCTTTTGCTGTGCCAGGTTCTCCTTGAGCGAGTCCTTGTAGGTGTCCTCGGTATAGCCGTAGGTCTTAAGGGTCTTCTTAAAGGCCTTGGCACCGCCCGCGCTCTTGCACGCGTCCTTCCATGCCTTCTCGACCTCCTCGTCCGACACCGTCACGCCGTTTTCCTTCTGCGCCTGCTGGAGCAGAATCTGCTGCGTGTAGGAATCGATGAGCTGCTTGCGGTACTTTTTGGGCGTCAGGTCGTTGTCGACCAGATACTGCGCCCAGTCCTTGTCCTTGGTGTAACCGTAGGACGTGCGCATGCTCATGATCTGCTTGGTCACGGTGTCCTCGGTGAGGTTGGTGCCGTTGATGGTGGCGGCGACACCGCCGGTAAGCTTGTAGCTCGAGGTATCCTCTGCCTGCGACATGAGACCGGAGCATGCCATGGCCGAGACGGAAAGCAGCATTGCCAGCACGCCGATAACCACCAGGACGATCTTGACGGTCTTAGACACGTACGTCTTGCGCTGCTTCTTACGAGAGCTGGAGGCAGCGCGAGCCTGCTGCTCGGGCGTCGGCGCGGCCTCGGAGTTCTTTTTCTTGTTTGCCATAGTTGGCCTTTCGCATCACGAATCGAACAAACGCCATTGTGTCACAACGCGGACCCCGCGACACACCTGGTGCATGGGGGACAGGTCAATCTGCACCATTTTGGTGCAAAGGGGGCTCTTCTGGCTGTCGGCAGTTAGGGACATTCCTTTTCTGCCGGCAGTTGGGGACAGTCCCCAAGTGCCGGCCCTAAAAGTGGCGACGGATGGCGTCGACCATGCCCTGGCATGTGGTCTGGCCGAGCACATCGGCTGCGGCGGCGGCATCCATAAAGATATTCATAAGCGATTGCAGGGCCTCGACCTGGCCGCTCGGCTCGGCGATGCCCAGATTGATGATGATCTGCGCCGGCACGGGGGCACCCATGCCCGCCATTGCACTGAACACCACGGGCGCCGCGGGCTTTACCACCGCGATATAGGGCTTAGCCACAAATCCGGGATCGGTGTGCGGGATGGCGATGTTGGCCGCCGGCATGGCAAGACCCGTGGGATAGGCATCCTCGCGCGTGCGGACGGCATCGAGCCAACCGGGCGCAATGTAACCGCGAGGTGCAAGCTCGTCCTCGAGCCGAGCAAACACCTCATCCGGCGTCGCGCACTCCCAATCAAAAAACACCAGCTCGGGCGTAAACAGCGCTTCGTTATCCGCCATGCGCTCACCTCTCTCACCTAGTCACCTGCGACGTTCTTAAACGACCAGTCATTCAAGAACGTCCCCGATGACTACCCAAAACAAAAGGTGGCCACGCACGCCTTGGCGCCAATGACCACCCTGACCACTCAGCTAAATTGTACTGTGCGCCGCTAGCCGCGAGGCGCGTCAATTGCCACCTTGCCGCTCTCCAGCACGTGGACGCGGCCGTCGGCGAGCATCTGAACTACCTCGGGATACAGCACGTGCTCAATCGCGTGGATATGCTCCTCGAGCGTGTCGACGTCCCAGCCCTCCTCGACAGCCAGCGCGCGCTGGGCGATGATGGGGCCGTTGTCGTAGATCTCGTTGGCGAAATGCACGGTCACGCCAGTTACCTTGACGCCGCGCGCAAAGGCATCGTCGATCGCATGCGCGCCGGTAAAGCTCGGCAGCAGCGCCGGATGCAAGTTGACCACGCGGTTGGGAAACGCCGCCAGCAGCGGCGTGTGCACCATGCGCATATAGCCAGCCATCACCACGTACTCGCAGCCGCGTTCGAGCAGCTCATGCGCGATGATCTCGTCGGCGGCGATGGGGTCGGCATAGACATCCTTGGACAGCGTAAGCGTCTGGATGCCCGCGCGCTCTGCACGCTGCAAACCCTTAGCCGAAGGACGGCTCGACACCACAAGCTCAATCGAAGCATTGAGCTTATCCGCGGCGATCAGGTCGATCAGTGCCTGCAGATTGGTGCCGGAACCACTGATGAGCACACCGATCTTGAGCGGCTCAGCCGTATCGGTGCCAGTCGGACGGGTATAGGGCACAAAGTCCAGGCCCTCGGCGGCAGCCATCTGCTCGTTAGCGCTCATCGGAGTACACGACCTTACCGGAACCCTCGACACACTCGCCCACGCGGAACGGCTTCTCGCCCAGCGCGACCAGGGCCTCGGTCACCGCGGCCTCGTCCTCGGGGGCGACGATCAGGCACAGGCCGACGCCCATGTTGAAGGTCTTGCATGCCTCGTTGGGCGCGAGCTCGGCCTGGCGCGACACGTAAGTGATGACGGGCGGAACATCCCAGCCCATCTCGACGCCGTTGCGGGTGACCACGGCGTCGACGTCGTCGGCAAGCGCGCGGTTGAGGTTCTCGGTGATACCGCCGCCGGTAATATGGGCAATGGCATGAACGTTAGCGCCACCGCGGAGCAGCTCCAGAATCGGCTTGACGTAGATGCGCGTGGGGGCCAGCAGGGCGTCGGCCAGCG
>CALFGH010000250.1 GCA_937958315.1 uncultured Collinsella sp.
GCTTTGAGGCGGCACTCACCGACAAGGCCGCTAAGCAGCGCATGTGGGCCTACATCAAGCAGCTGACCCCGGCAGCCGCGCCGCTGTAGCGGACCGGAGCCGGCAAGGCGGTCCTGACGGGTCGAGCGCGGCGCCGACTTGTCGCGCCCTTACATCACGGCGCGAAGCTCAAACCGGTCGCCGTTGATGCGAAACTGGCAGTTGCCGTTCATGCGTTCGACGGCAAGCTTAATGCTCTTGGTTCCAAAGCCGTGTCCGGTGTGCCCGGCTACGGGCATGCCGTCGACCATGCGCGGCGGGCGCCCAAACGTGTTGGAGACCAAAAGGAGCAGTTGCCCGTCCTCGCAACGCAGGTCCAGATCGACAAATCGCTTGCCCTGGGGGGCGGCGCTTGCGGCGACGATGGCGTTGTCCAGGGCGTTTGAGAGCACGCTAAACAGATCGACGTCGGCTACATGGACGCTCTCGGGCACGGCAGCGCGCAAATCGGCGGTGATGCCGTTTCGGTTGATATCGGAGCTAAATGACGAAAGCACGATATTGACCGTGTCGTTGGCGCAGTAGCGGCGCACGGCGGTGCGGTCGTTCGTCTCGCAGAGCTCGTCGATGCGCTCGAGTGCCTCGTCGATGCGGCCCTCCTCGATCAAAGCCGCAAGGCCGCGCAGGAAGTGCCGCATGTCATGGCGGAGGACCGAAAGCTCACGTCCAGATTGGCGCCAGGCCTCGAGTTCCTTGATGGCCGCGCTGTCGCGGGTCGCAAGCATCCAGCGCTCGCGCTCGGCGGTTTCCTTTGCCTCGTATTCGCGCAGATACACAGCAAGAAACATAAGGTAGAACGCGCAAAGCGCAAACGCCAAAAACTCAACCGTCACCACGGAGCCCGAGTGGAAGAGCGTGGTGTAGACGTTAGTGGCGTAGTCAAAGATGTAATAGACGAGCGGCAGGATGAGTAGAATCTCGAGCTCGGTGGGGCTTTTAACCGCCAGGCGCGGGCCGATGTCGCTGGCCCAATGCAGCAGGATTGCAAAGACGGCGGCCGTGGTGATAATGCGTGCCACGTAGTACGCGATTTGCGAGTCGGTGGCGGCGAGCGCGGCGATGCCCACCCAGTTGCTGAACTGGCAGCTCAGATAAGCACTGGTGACGCCCAGCATAACGAGCAGCGGGCTCAGGCGATAGCGCGCGCACAGATAGATGACGAGCGGCAGATGCACGACGAGCGGATATGCCTGACGGGCGAAAAGCTCGCCGCCGACGGCGTCGGCGAGGCCGAATGCGCATCCGGTTACGGCACTGACCATCACGAGCTCAAGCGCATGGCGCCGGTTGATCTCGATGCCGCAGAGCGCCGCCGAGGCAAAAACGCCAAAAAGCAGGGTTGTTGCGTGGTGGATGGCCCAAAGTATCATCTCGGCCGTGGGGAGCATCAGCGCCTCCCGCCCTCGAACCGTGCCGCAAAGTAGGCATCCTGGAAACCCTGCTTGCAGCTGCGCGCCAGCGGGATGCAAGCGCCCGAGCGCATGACGATATCCGTGCGGTTGAAGTGGTCGATATTGCGCAGGTTGAACTGGTAGCTGCGGTGGCATTTAAAGAAGCTCGCGTTTTTGGCTAGCTGGTCCTCGATGTTGCGGAACGGCTCGAGCGCCTCGATATCGCGCCCGTCGCGCAGGTGGAATACCACGTGCTTGTTGCGGGCCTCGGCGTATTCGATATCGGACAGGCGCAGGGCGTGGTAGCCAAAGGACGTTTTGGTTACGAGCTCATCGGTCGCGGCGGGTCGCATGCTCGAAAGCTCGTCGAGCAGTTGCGCCAGGCGTCCGTACGCTACGGGCTTGAGCAGGTAGTCGAAGGCGCGGACCTCATAGGACTCCAGCGCGAACTCGGGCGACGAGGTGAGGAACACCAGGCGCACGGCGGTGTCGGATTGGCGCAGCTCCCGCGCGGTGTCCATGCCGTTGACGAGCGGCATGATCATGTCGAGCAGAATGATGTCGGCGCGCGATGCGGCATGGCGGGCCAGCAGGTCTTCGCCGCGCGTGACGAGCGCAACGTCGACTGCCGTGCCCGTCTCGGTCGACCAGCGGTCGATCATCCGGTGCAGTCCATCTAGAAAAGCGACGTCGTCGTCGCAGGCGATAATCTTGAGCATTCGGGCCCCCTTAGTAGTTCGATTTTGCCACATTGGGTGCGCGCCGCCCGCGGAGGTGTGCCCCGTTTGCGCCCCACGACGTGCAACTCGCGCCAAGCGGCAGGGCGTTAGAAAGTGCAGCAGCAAAATAATCCATGGATAAACATGTCAATCGATGCCGGCGGTCGGACGGGGAATCATGCCGGCCGTCGGCGCCAAACGATAACGAGCATTGCGAAAGCATAGGGGTAAGGGGAGCTGTGATGAGGGAGAAGAAGATGGGGATGCGCAGACTTGCTGCTTGCGTGCTGGCCGCAGCGCTGGCGCTTGGGGGTGCGGCGACGACGCTCGCCACGCCTACGGTAGCGGAGGCGTATCCGTCCGCCGCGATCAAACCGAAACACCTGAAAAGCGAGCTTTCGTATGGCGAAAGTGATGTAATCCAACTTTCCGGCGGCAAAGACTATCGGTTTGCCGGCACGGTTGATATCGACCACTATGAGGTCGAGGGCGGCACCAAGGAGAATCCGACCCGCCTATATTTCACCGATAGCTCGTCTCTGGGCGGTCCGCTGACCGTTAAGCGCGACCTTACGTATTCGCAGCACCCCCTCTTTGTGCTTAAGGGCGGTTATGTCGAGTTCATCGGCGATTCAGGCACTTCGGCCGAGGTCCGCTGCGATGGAAAAACGTTTTTGAGCGATAGCAACGATTACGAAGCACGTGGAGGTGTCGATAAGCCGAATACGGGCAAGAGCCTCAACCTTTCCGTGAAAAACCTCAAGCTTGTTTCAAGGACCGATAACAAAGATACCGTTCGGGCAATCACGCTCTATGGAACTATGGGTGCGGGGGAGACGGCCAGCTTCACGAACGTGAATGTCAGCGGTTGGAAATGCTGCAAGAACAACGCATTCAAGGTTGACCAGGGTAATGAAATTTACGAAGCCTCGCCGGCGCCTGTGACTATCAGAGGCAGCCAGGTCGCGGTGGATGCAACGTTTGTCAACTGCACGTTTAAAAATAATAGTGATGACTGCGTCGGCGCCTTGAGCGTGGTCGGGCGGTCGAAGACTCCAAAAGTTACGTTGAACGGCTGTACGTTCGAAAACAACAGTCAAGGAATGATTGCATGCGACGAGATGAAGGTTGAGAGCGGTCATGTGCATGCGGGCAATATTGGCGTCAAAAATGCCATAGTTGCTCTGAATAACTGCAGCATTCGTTCAACAAATAACGCGTCATGGAATGGACCCTGCTCTTATATGTTCAAGGTGTGGGATATTCAATATCAGATGCACATGACGAGTGCCATTGCGGTGGCAAAGGATGCGTCGTGCACCATAAACGGTACGGTTATCGACGATTCGTTCGTGTTCCCCTCTGATTATTTCAACGGTCGCGACATAAGCGGTCAGGACGAGAAGCGCTGCGCAATTTATGCCCTTGGTTCTGTGGCGCTCGCTGGCAACACGAAGGTCACTACGGCCAAGGCGAAGGGTGTCGATGCGTCCGATGTCGGTAGCTACGGTAAGGTTCACGTCGATAAGTCTTTTGCGGGCGAAGCCGTCCTGTCTGTCGACGATACCAAGTTCGATCCCGAGTCCAATAAGCAGTACTACTACTATGAGTATGTGAACCTTGGCACGAGCGATCTTTCGCAGGAGGATCTTGCGAGCAGGCTCAAGCTTGCCAACGCCGACCTTGCATATGACGTTACCGGTGACAAGGTCAAGGTCATCCATCGCAAGCACGAGCACGAGTGGACCTATTCCGCCAACAAGGATGGGTACAGCATCGCGGCTACGTGCAAAGGACAGTATGAGGCCTCACACTGTGTCTACTCCAGGGACGGCGAGACGATCTCGCTGATGTCGTCCAAGAGAGGCGACCTGAGCTTTACCTACAACGGCAAACAGCGCGACGCCGTGCTTGCTACGACTAAGCCGTCTCAAAAGGACAACGCTGTGGCCCAGGGCAAGGTAAAGATTGTGTGCGCACGCTTTTACCGTTGCGCGGATGAGAATGACACCGTGGGCATCGAGATGGAAGGGTCGCAGCCGTGCGATGCGGGCACCTATCGCGTGGTGGCGACGGTTGCCATCGAGGGACAAAGCGATGTTACGCTCGAGCGCGTGTTCAAGATCAACCCCGCCTCGCTTGCGGAGAAGGACTCCAACCGCAAGGATCTTTGCAAGATCGAAGTCATCGGCTACGACAAGCTGAAGGATAGCGTCAGGTTCAGCAACGGTGACGTGCTCAACGACGTTCCGTCTTATAAGTGGACGGGCGAGGAGATAACGCCTCGCATTAAGGTGACGTATAAGCTTGGCGGCGAATGGATCGAGCTTAAAGAGGGCGTCGATTTCGAACGCCTCGCTTGGGGCGAATCGGTTTCGGAGAAAGATCCAGGTGCGTACCGGAGCCAGCTCTGGGGCCTGGGAAACTTCGCATCCTACGAGTCAATTTACTCCTGCAAGTTTTTCTACTGGAGCATCTACGGCACGCAGTTCGAGAATGTTCAGGCCAAGGGCTTTGACGGCACCTATGATGGCAAGGCTCACTCGCCGTCGGTGACGGTTGACAACGCCCCCGAGGGCATGCAGGTCGAATATAGCGTCGATGGTGGCTTGCTGTACGAAGACCGAATCCCCTCCTATACCAATGTTACGCGCGATGTCTATGACAACGTGTGTGCCGAGACAATTAAGTACCGCATTACCGCACCCGACTACGTGCCGGTGGAGGGAGAGCTTAAGATCAAGATCGCCCCCGCCGATCAGGCCGCTCCCAAGGATGTCAAGGCGACGGCCGCGACCGGGCATGCCTTGGCGGATGGCAGCATCGACGGGATTGATAACACCTACGAATGGAAAGCCGAGGCCGCCGGCGACTATCAGTGGATTGCCGAAGGCGAGACGTCGGTTAAGGGCCTCGCCGCTGGCAAATACAGCGTTCGCCTTAAGGCCGACCGTAACCATAACGCCTCCGAGGCCCTGACGGTTGAGGTTAAGGACGGCCCTAAGAAGGCCGACGGTAGCGGTTGGAAACATGACGACGCCGAACACTGGAACACCTGCACCTGTGGCAAGGAGGACGTTGACCGCGCAAAGCATGACTTTGAGTGGGTCGTCGACCAGGCCGCTACGGCTGATAAGCCCGGTTCCAAGCATGAGCGCTGCAAGACGTGCGGCTACGAGCGCGAGCCTGTCGAGATCCCCGCCTTCGGCATCAAGGGCTACTCGGGCACCTACGATGGCGAGTGGCACGGCGTGACGGTTGACACCAATACCATCGCATCTATCCAGTACCGCATGAAGGGCGATACGCTGTGGCTCGAAACGACTCCGAGCATCCGCGATGCCGGCACCAAGACCTTCGAGTTTAAGGCAAAGCTCGTGTCTGGTGAGTCCTGCAAGGGCGAAGTCGAGCTTAAGGTCGATCCCTGTCCGGTGACGGTGAAGCCCAAGGATGCTTCAAAGGTGTACGGTTATGACGATCCGAACTTTAAACTCGAGGCTGTTGAGGGCACGATCCCCAATGGCGAGTCGCTCTCTTGGCTCAAGATTCACCGTGAGCCCGGCGAGAACGTGGGCACCTATAAGCTGACGATTGAGCAGCGCGAGCCCCTCAACACGGTGGACAAGATCAGGCAGGGTAACTATGAACTGACGCTTCTCCAGACCGGCACGTTCGAGATCACCAAGCGCCAGATTGGTGTTGGCTGGACGGTCGGAACGTATACCTATAACGGCAAGCCTCAGGGCCCCAAGGTCACGGTCAGCAATGTTGCCGAGGGTGACGAGGGCAAGGTCTCCTATGAGGTCGAGAACGCGACGGGCATCGATGCCGGTAGCTATCCGGCAAAGGTGACGGGCCTCGCCGGTGACCCCGAGGTCATCAAGAATTACGCCCTTCCTACCGAAAACCTTGAGTATACCTACACGATTTATAAGGCCGAGCAGGAGAAGCCTCAGGGCCTGAAGGCTACCGCCGAAACCATCCGTGGCAAGTGCGACGGCAAGATCGAAGGCGCGCGCGGCGGCGTCGCCTACCGCCTGTTCCGCACCGAAGCCGGGGACGCCGATGGCGAGACCATGGTTTCCGAAGACAGTAAGATTGAGAATCTTGCCGCTGGCGACTACCAGGTCTGGTATGCCGAGACCAATAATTACATGCCGTCCACGCCTGTGGAAGTGCATGTCGGCAAGGGCAAGTACCTGAACGTCACCCTGTCCGAGAAAAATGACGCGTACTCGATAGTGTGGCATAGCCCGAACAGACTGCAGTGGCACGAAAGCGTGGAGTTCTCGGTAAAGATCTCCGATGGCTACTACGCGGGCGACGACTTTGCTGTCAAGGCAAACGGCGTGCTTCTCGAGAAGAACGAGGACGGAAGGTTCGTCCTGAGCGATGTCGAGGAGAATACCGCCATCACGGTTGAGGGTGTGCACAAGCACGAGGCCGTGAACGATAAGTGGCTCTCCGACGATAACGCGCACTGGCACGAGTGCACCTGCGGCGAGAAGATCGACGAGGCTGCGCACACCTTTGAGTGGGTTGTCGACAAGGCGCCCACGGCAACCGAGGCTGGCTCCAAGCATCAGCAGTGCACGGTCTGTGGACATGCGTTGCCTGCAGTCGAGATTCCGGCTGCCGCTATCGCTGGCTACTCCGACGAGTACGACGGTGCGTATCATACGGTCGATGCGACGAGACTGCCCGAGGGCGCGACGGCCCAGTACGGCACCGACGGCAAGAACTGGTCCTCCGAGGCCCCCAAGATCCGCGACGTTGGCACACTGACTGTTTCCTATAAGGTGACGATCGACGGTGTGAAGGCCGAGGGTGAGGTTACGCTCGAGGTCAAGCCGCGCGCGATTACGGTCACCGCCCAGGACGATTCTAAGACCTACGGCGAGGCTGACCCCGTGTTTACGTGGGATGTCACTTCTGGCAAACTCGTCGCGGGCGAAACGCTTCAGGGCCTCGAGATCGAGCGCGAAGATGACGACAACGTGCGCGAGGGCGGCTATGCTCTGCAGCTGACGCAGCCCGAGGGTGCAAACCCCAACTACAGCATCACGTTCGTCGACGGCATGTTCACCATCAACCAGCGTCTGCTCACTGTGACGTGGGGCACCACCGAGTTCACCTATGACGGCAAGGAGCACTGCCCTGTGGCCACGCTCGGCAATGTTATCGGCAATGATGACCTCGGCGCGACCGTCGAGGGCTCCCAGACCGAGGCCGGCACTTTTTACACGGCGACCCTCGGTGCGCTGACGGGCAAGGCCGCTGGCAACTACGCGCTGCCGACTGAGGGCCTGACGTGCGAGTTCTCCATCAAGAACGCCCCGCAGGACGCGCCGGTGGTTCAGACCGAGGCCGAGACCGTGAGCGGCAAGTCCGACGGCAAGATCACGAGCGTCGACGCCACCATGGAGGGGCGTGCCCAAGGTGCTGCCGAGTACCAG
>CALFGH010000251.1 GCA_937958315.1 uncultured Collinsella sp.
GCGCATAAAGAAAGCCTCCCATTTCTCATGTCCAAGAAATGGGAGGCAGTTCAGTAGCGGCAGGGCTTTTGGAAGGGGACTTGGTTGTGAGGGCTCGTTAGGCGAGCTTGGCCTCGAGCTCGGCGATGCGCTTATAGGCATCGATGGTAAAGCGGGTCTGCTTCTCCAGGATCATAGTGGTCATGAGAGTGTCCTGAGCGTGAGCCATGATGAAGGTCATCTCCATCTCGCCACCGCCGGCCTCCTGCGAAAGCAGTTTGGTCTGCGTGTCGTGGGCACCGATGAGCGCATCGCTGGCATCCTTGTGCAGCTGTTCGGCCTTCTCAAAGTCACCCTCGCGAGCAGCATCGAGCGCTGCAAGCAGATCGGTCTGGGCGTCACCTGCGTATGCGACGATCTCGAATCCAACCATCGAGATTTCTTCTTTGGTTGCCATATTGCGTTCCTTTCACATATGAACCAATGGAGAGCATCGCGTCCGGGCATACGCGCTGCGTTGTGTATGACAGAAACAATAACATTCAAACAAAAAAGAACAGCTCAAAACGTAATTTCGAACTATGAACGGTCACTTTTCGCCCGTGAACGGTTTTTAAACCAATCTGAACAATATCGAACACAATTAGCGGCAACCCAAACAGGGCCGCACCCTAACGCAAATCGCGCACCGTATCGCCCTCTACAAGCACACCGGGGATCAGCATGTGCTCCACGCCAGACGCACCCCCATCGGCGCCGGCAATCTTGTCGACCGCCCACATGCCGACGCGCTTGTTGTCAAAGCGCACCGTGGTCAGGCGACGGTCGGGCACGATATCGCCCAGGCTGTCGTCAACACCCACCACGCTCACGTCCTGGGGTACGCACTTCCCGCGCGACTCGAGCCCACGGATGCAGCCGTAGGCCATGGCATCGTTGGAGGCATAAATGGCCGTGCAGGTCGGATCATCCGCAAGCACCTGGCCGGCAGCATATCCACTCTGCGCCGTCCAGTCGCCGCGTACGAGCTGCGGCGGCTCAATGCCATGCGCACGCAATGTCTCGCGCCAGCCTTCCTCGCGCCGCATGCCCGAAAGCGAGCGCTCGGGGCACGAGATAAAGTGCACGGTTTTGTGCCCCTGCTCCAGCAAGTACTCGACCACCTGGCGCGAGCAATCGAACTGGTCGTTATCGACCGTTGAACAGAGCGGGTGCTCCAACATCGTAACGAGCACCGTCTGCATGCCGGGCAGCGGCTCGAAGGTTCCAAAGTCCGCCGGCATGCGGTTCATAATCACAACCATGCCATCCACCGGCAGTGCGCTCATGCGCGACGATGCGCTCTCGAGGGTATACGGATGCCCGTCTACTTTAGTGAGGGTGATGGCATAGCCATGTTTGTCGGCCGCTGCGGCAAAGCCCTCCATACGGTCGAGATTGCCGGTGCCGGTAATGTTGAACATGGCGACGCCGACGGTCTTAAACTTACCGCGGCGCAGCGATCGACCGGCAAAATTGGGGCGATACCCCAGCTCGCGCATGGCGGCGCGCACGCGTTCCTTGGTCTCGGGGCGCACGCTGGGCGAATCGTGCACCGTACGCGAGACTGTCTGCTCCGAGACGCCCGCGAGGCGCGCTACGTCTTTGACGGATACCGATTTTTTAACAGCGGCCATAGGTCGATCTTTCTATGTCAACGATGCCATTGGTGGCACCCTGCGCAGTCATTTTTAACGCCTTCAAGTATATCCAACGCCTCCCCCACCATACGCTCACCACCCAAAACCTACCGTTCACCGACATTTTTGCTTCCCCGAACGGCTTTTGGCGCCCAAATGTTAACGTTGCCATTGTGCAAACACAGAGCCACCGGGCGGCTCAAACGTTTACGCATAAGGAATCGACGGTTCGCAGGCACAGGAACCACCGGTTCGCGTCTTTTTTGTGTCGCAAAATGGCAACGTCAACATTTTGGCAACCGAACGCCAAAAGCTACCATCGTTGCTAACCCACCGACTCTTAGGAGCATTGCATGGAGCAACTCATCGCCACCATCGAAAAAGGCCAGCCCTTTTTCAACGCGATCGCCCGCAACAAGTACCTCAAGGCGATTCGCGACGGCTTTATCTCCGTCATCCCCATCATCATCTTCTCGTCCATCTTCTGCCTGGTAGCCTCGGTCCCCAACATCTGGGGTTTCTACTGGCCCGATGACATCAACAACGCCCTGTGGAAGTGCTACAACTACTCCATGGGCATCCTGGCCATCGCCTGCGCCGCCACCACGGCCAAGCACTTCGCCGACGCTCAGAACCGCGATCTGCCCAAGAACAACCAGATCAACTTCATCTCGTGCATGTGCGCGGCCATCATCGGCTTCTTGCTCCTTTCGAGCGACACCATCGCCACGGACGCCGCCAGCGGCTTCAACACCACCTACCTTGGTTCCAAGGGCCTGCTGACCGCTTTCATCGCTGCGTTTGTGACTGGCATCATCTACAAGTTCTTCATTAAGCGCAACATCACCGTCAAGATGCCCGAGCAGGTTCCGCCCAACATCTCGCAGACCTTCAAGGACATCATCCCCTTCTCCGTCTGCATCACCGTCTTTTGGGTTTTTGACATCGTCTTCCGCGCTGCTTTTGGCTTCTGCTTTGCCCAGGGCGTCATCCAGGTGTTCCAGCCCCTGTTCACCGCTGCCGACGGCTATATTGGCCTCGCTGTGATCTACGGCGCCATGAGCCTCTTCTGGTTCGTGGGCGTCCACGGCCCCTCGATCGTCGAGCCCGCCATCGCCGCCGCTCTCGTTGCCAACATGACCGACAACCTGGCTGCCTTCCAGGCCGGCCAGCACGCTTCTGCTGTCCTGACCCAGGGTGCCCAGTACTTCGTCGTCTGCATGGGCGGCACCGGCGCCACACTCGTCCTGGTCTTTATGTTCTGCTTCCTGGCCAAGTCCCAGGAGATGCGCGCCGTCGGTAAGGCCGCCATCGTCCCCGTCTGCTTCGCTGTCAACGAGCCGCTGCTGTTCGCCGCGCCTATCGTGCTCAACCCCGTCTTCTTTGTCCCGTTTGTCTTTGCCCCGATCGCCAACATCTGGATCCTCAAGATCTTTATCGACTTCTTGGGCATGAACGGCTTTATGTACACCCTGCCTTGGACTGTCCCCGGCCCCATCGGCACCATCATGGGTCTGGGCTTCCAGCCGCTCGCCTTTGTGATGCTCGCCCTTATCCTGGTCGTCGACTTCGTTCTGTACTATCCGTTCTTCCGTGCCTACGACGCCCAGAAGTGCGCCGAAGAGGCCGAGATCTCCCAGGAGGAGCTCGCCGCCAAGAACGCCGAGAAGGCCGCCAAGCTTAACGATGCCTTCCAGGGCAAGGCTGACGCCAAGAGCGTTGCCGCCGGCGCTGCCGCCGAGGCCGTGAAGTCCGACGCCGCTCCCGCTACCGAGG
>CALFGH010000252.1 GCA_937958315.1 uncultured Collinsella sp.
TGTGGTCGATTATGCCAAGTGGATCGATCTGTTTGAGCATGTGGGTTGCTTTGAGCCCGAGTTTGTAGAGCGTACGGGCAAGTCGCCCCGTCGTGCACCGGGTCTGGGCGACTTTGCCATTGCGGCGCAGGACGCCGTGGTCGCCGCGCAAAACGCCGTGGTTGCCGCCGAGGCCCTGGGGCTGGGGAGCTGCTATATCGGTGATATCGTCGAGAATGCCGAGGAAGTTGCCGAGCTGCTCGATCTGCCGCCCTATACCATGCCGCTGTCGATGCTCATCATCGGCACGCCCCGTAAGGAGCGTCCGGCGATCGCGCACCCCGTGGTGAACCTGGTGCACGAGGAGCGCTACTGCCGTGCGGATGCCGCGACTATGGATGCGCAGGTGGCCGAGATGGATGCGATGTTTCGCCCGCATGCCCGCGAGGTGGGCGAGCGCGTGGTGGATATCTACACCCGCAAACACACCAGTCCCTTTATGGCCGAGATGAGCCGCTCCATGGAGTGGTGGTTCAAAAACTGGCTCGGAAAATGACGGATGTGACAAAGGGACAGTCCCTTTGTCACATTCCATATCGCCGCGGTGGCCTAAAGGCCGTATAAATGTTTATCTAGCTGGGAAAACAGTGCCATTCAAACATAGGACGATTACCTATAATTCCTTCGAACATTAAAGTTGGGAGGAAACCGGCTTATGGAACAAAAGGCCAAGGAGGCAGCCTCGCACGCTGCGATTCCTGTGAGCATCTCGGCGATGCTCGTCACGCTGGGCGTGGTGTATGGCGATATCGGCACCAGCCCCATGTATGTAACCAAGGCGCTCGTCGCCGGCAACGGCGGCATCGGAAGCGTCACGGAGGAGTTCGTGCTCGGCGCGCTCTCCCTTGTCGTGTGGACGGTCACGCTGCTGACCACCATCAAGTATGTGCTCATCTCGCTGCGCGCCGATAACCATGGTGAGGGCGGCATTTTTGCCCTGTACAGCCTGGTCAAGCGCTGCGGAAAGTGGCTTATTATCCCTGCCATGCTGGGCGGCGCCGCGCTGCTCGCCGATGGCATCCTGACGCCGGCCGTTACCGTTACCACGGCCATCGAGGGCCTGCGCACCATCCCGGCGGTCCATGCCGTGCTCGGTGATGATCAGGGCCGCGTCGTCGCCATTACGCTCGCCATCATCATCGCGCTCTTCTTGGTACAGCGCATCGGTACGGCCAAGATCGGTCACGCCTTTGGCCCCATCATGACGCTGTGGTTCCTGTTCCTGGGCGGCACGGGTCTGTTCTTTGTCTTCCAGCACCCCGCCGTGCTGCTGTGCCTCAACCCGGTGCGCGGCATCGCCTTTTTGTTGAGCCCCAACAACCACGCGGGCATCATGATTCTGGGCAGCTGCTTCCTCGCCACCACCGGTGCCGAGGCGCTCTACTCCGACATGGGCCACGTCGGTCGCGGCAACATCTACGCTACCTGGCCGTTCGTTAAGTGCTGCCTGCTGCTTTCCTATATGGGCCAGGGCGCTTGGCTTATGAACAACGCTGCCAACCCCGAGCTCATGGGCATTGCCGACCTCAATCCGTTCTACCAGATGCTCGCCCCGGGCCTGCGCCCGTTTGCCGTCGGCCTTTCCACCGTCGCGGCCATCATTGCCTCGCAGGCGCTCATCACCGGCGCATTCTCGCTGGTGTCCGAGGCCAGCCGTCTGGACCTCATGCCGCACATGCAGGTCTTCTATCCTGCCGAGACCAAAGGCCAGCTCTACATCCCCATGGTCAACAACGTCATGCTTGTCGGCTGCGTCATCGTGGTGCTGCTGTTCCAGAACTCGGCGCATATGGAAGCCGCGTACGGCCTTGCCATTACGCTGACTATGATGTGCACCACGCTGCTGCTCTTCTTCTACCTGCACGAGGAGCGCAAGCTCAAGGTTGCTCCGTGGATCTTCGCGGCCTTCTTCCTTTTGCTCGAGGGCTTTTTCTTTGTGAGCTCGCTCACCAAGTTCTTCCACGGCGGCTATTTCACCATCCTCATGGCTGCACTCATCATGGGCATTATGGTGTGCTGGTACAACGGCACGGCGGTCGAGCAGCGCCAGTTTACGCTGCTGCCGCTGCGTAGCTACCTGCCGCAGCTCAAGCGTCTGCGCGACGACGACCGTTACGAGCGCATGAGCGACAACATCGTGTACCTGACCAAGGACACCCATACCGACTACATCGACCGCGATATCGTCTATTCGATCTTGGACAAGCATCCCAAGCGTGCCCACGCCTGGTGGTTTGTGAATGTCGAGACCATGGACGAACCGCACACCTTTGCCTATTCTGTCGAGACGTTCGGCACCGACTACGTGTTCCGCGTGCATCTGTACCTGGGCTACAAGATCAACCAGCGCGTCAATGCCTACCTGCGTCAGGTTGTTCAGGACCTGGCTGCCACCGGCGAGCTGCCGCCGCAGACGCATGACTACTCGGTCTACAAGGATCCGGGCAACATCGGTACGTTCAAGTTCGTCATGATCCGTAAGCTTCTGGCGCCCGAAAGCGACGTGGAGCCGAGCGAGCGTACGGCCATCACGCTCAAGTACATCATCCGCCGCGCCGCCGGCACGCCTGCGCGCTGGTATGGCCTGGAGAACTCCAACGTGAGCTTTGAGTATGTGCCGCTGTTCACCAAGTTTAAGGCTGTGAGCAAGATGCAGCGCCTGGCTCCCAACGAGCGGCCGTAGTCGACGCTCGAGGTTTGTCTGCGAACGGGTGGGCTTGTATTGACGGGGATTGAGTCCTGGGAGGAAACCATGGATGCAAAGGTGCTTGACGGTTGCGATTTTGCTGCCGAGCTGGCGCGTGAGGCGCGCGTCGACGCCGCCGAAGATCGGTTCTTTACGAATCGTGCCAACATGGACATGGCCGACCGCGTGATTTCGATCGTGGTGACGGTGCTTGTCGCGGCGTGCGTGTGCGCACTGCTCGCGCACGTGCTGTTTGTCTAACGACCGCAGGTTGCAAAGGCTTTACACTTGGAACCACCACAAGGGGAAACCACCACAAAGGTGCCTGTCCCCTTTGTGGTGGTTTTTGTTTTTGAGAGAGGGGCGGGACGCTGATGGACGTCCGTGCGGACGGCGATATCGCCGATAACTTTTGGTGGCGGCGCACAACGCTGACGCGCCGCACTCCTCTGTATGACGCCTGCGTATCGGTGGGGCTGCTGGTCGCGGCGACGATTGTGGGCGCGCTGCTCGACCATCCGGGTCTCGCGCCGAGCATCATGATCGTCTATGTGTTCGCTGTTCAGCTGTGCGCATTCTTTACCTGGAGTCGCCTGTATTGCTTGCTGAGCTCGGCTGCCGCCGTGGCGCTCTACAACTTCTTGTTTGTCGACCCGCGCTACTCGCTGTCGCTTATCGACCGCGGCTATCCCGGCATGTTCTTCATCATGTTCGTGGTCTCGCTCGTGTCGAGCTCGATTGCGTTGGCCCTGCGCCGCGCCTTGGCACAGGCTGCCGCCAGCGACCGCCGCACGCATATGGTGCTCGAGACCAACCGCATGCTGCAGCGGTGTGCCGACCAGCAGCAAATTATCCATGCCATGGCAACGCAGCTGGCGCGTCTTTCGGGCTGTCCGGTCGTGTGGTACAGCGCCGACGCCGACGATGATGACCTGCTGCCGCGTGCGACGTACACGGCTGTGGGCGATGCGGCACCGGTGCACGAACTGGCGCCGCAGATG